>SLHA01000131.1 GCA_007136405.1 Candidatus Latescibacterota bacterium | reverse complement strand
TCGGTGATCGGTGTCGGCGGCGACGGCATCGTGATCGAGGACGGCGAGGAGAACGATCTGCGCGCCAGGACCGGCTTTACCTTTGGGCCGGCCGAGATCGGTCGTACCGGAGGCTCCGGTGTCGTCGTCCGGGGTGGTGGCCGGAATTCGCTGCGCGTCGCCGTGGCCGAGGCCGGCGACCATGGCGTCTGGCTGGACGAAACGCAGGCGACCCATGTGCTGGCAGCATCCATCCACCACTGTGGCGGCGACGGGCTGAGGATTACCGGCGGCGGGCGCAACACGGCGTATATCGCCGATATCGCCGCCAACGACGGGGCTGGAGTCCGGCTGCACGGCGGCACGGTGGAAAATGTGGTGTCTGAATCGTTTGCCTCCGATCAAACGACCCACTGGCACGGCAATGCCACCGGGGTAGCCGTGCTCGATGCCGGAACCGCACACAACCGCATTCAAGTCCGACATTTGGTCCACAGCAGTGGCGATGGCCTGTTGCTGGGTGATGGCGCTTCCTTCAACACCATCCATGCCAACATCGACAGCAGCGCTAGAGACGGTGTCGTGCTGACGGGAGCGGGCACCATGCACAACGTGCTGTCCGGTCAGATCAACGCCAGCGGCCGGCACGGATTGCACCTAAGCGCCGGCACCAGTGGTAACACAGTACAGATAGAGCAAATCACCGACAGCGGTGGTCACGGCGTGCACATCATCGACGCCGGGACGGACGACAATACACTGGCGCCATTCAACAGATTTACCACGTTGCGCCTTCATCGCAACGCCGGTGCCGGTATCCGCATGATCGGCGATGGCACCAGCGGACCGGCCGGCAACAACGTGGTGGCGGAGTTGGAGGACAATGCCGTCTTCGGTGTGTGGGTGTCCGGTGTAGCGCCGCCTGTCGGTAAACAGAACACGTTGCTGTTCACCAACATCAGCGGTTCGAACACCGGTATCCAGATCGATGGCGGTACCCGGCGTCTCCGGGTGGCGCCGGCATTTCCGGGCCAGCAGGCACTGCACATCACCGGCGCCACCACCGGCATCGTGCTGGCTGGCGACGGCACGGATCACAATACCATCGATGGCGGCTATCATGATCTCAGCAGGCCGAACGCCCTGTTCACCGGGATTCACATCGAAGGGCCCACAGCAACCGGCGTGCGGGTCACGGCCAACGCCCGGCACAACGTCCTGACAGGTATCCGCATCGACCACGGCACGGGGACAGGCTGGTTACTCGACGGCGGCGTCGGCGATACGCACATCATGGGCAGTTCGGTGGTCGACATGGAAGGCGATGCCGTGGTGCTGGACGGAGTCGGTGGCGTCGCCGTCGCCGATGTGCGCACCGAGCGCTGCCGGCGCGGTCTGGTGCTGCGCAACGGCGCGCACAACATCGTCGTCGACGGCCGCTGGACGGAGCACCTGAACCACCAGTTGGAGGGCGTGTACATCGGCGGGGCGGAGACCCGGGAGGTGCGCCTGCACCGGGGGCGCATGAACGCGAACGCCGGCGCCGGCATTCGAGTGACGGATGGTGCGGTGGATGTGACCCTGGGCGATCCGGGGGCAGAGTCCAGCGTGCTGCAGCTGCTGGACAACCTGGAGGCCGGCGTGCGCCTGGATGGCGGGGTGCGTCAGGTGGGTATCCATGGCGCCTTCATCCGGTCCAGTGAAGAACCCTTTTCCCCCGGCATCGTCGTGGAGGATGGCGTCACCGAAGTGCGTATCGGCGCGGCTCATGCTCCGCGCCGCGGCGGCTTCGAAGCAGGCGTGAACATCGGCGGCGCCGAACCGGCGGTGTTGATCCGGGGACAGGACGTGGCGGATATCCGCATCGTCAACTCTCTGTTCGGCGAAATACCGCCCACCGAATCGGGCGTAGTGGTGCGCGACGGCGCCCGCAACGTGACCATTGGCGGTCCCGGCTGGGCGGCTAACCAGTTTGCCAATTACCAGCATGCCGCCATCCTGGCCGCGGGCGCGGGGACGCAGGTGATTATCACCGGCAACCGCATCGGCCACAACAGGACGGGTGTAGTGTTGACCGAAGGCATCAGCCAGGCCCGGGTGTCCGGCAACCGGATCTGGAGCAACGACGCCCAGGGCATCCTGGTGGACAACGGCGCGAATGACAACGAGATCGGCAACAACACCTTGCTCATGAACCTGGGTGGCGCTGTGGAGCTGCGCGACGCTCATGCCAACGTCGTCATCGGCAACGATATCCAGGACAACATCGGCGGCATCCGGGTGAGTGCCGGAGCGCGGACCAACACGCTGCGCGGCAACGTCATTACCGGTAACGCCGGCAAGGGAATCGAGCTGCTCGACGGCGCCAACGACGGTTTGCCGGCGCCGGTGATCGACGAGTTCTCGGTGGAGCAGCAGCGCATCCGGGGGCACGTGGACGGATCCGTCCCGGCGGGCAGCCTGGTGGACGTGTTCGCGGACTATGGCAACCAGGGCGAAATACACGTGGGAACGACCCGGACGACCGGCAGCCGGTTTGCCCTGAGAAAGCCCATCCCGCCGGGCATGCGCCTGAATGCCATCGTCACCGATCCGGCCGGCAACACGTCGGAGTTCGGCGTGACCGAGTCGGCCGTCGCGGTCGCCGCAAGGCCGCCGCGGATCGTATACACGGTGGGAGAGACCGATAGTCGCGGCACGGTGGGGTCCGATGGCCGCAGCGCCATCTGGGCCCTGTTGCCCGGCGCGGACGAGCCCGTGCGGTTGACCGACCCGTCGATGTCGGCGCACAGTCCACTGTTGTCGCCGGATGGTCGGCGCGTGGTGTTCGTGGCCGCGCCGGACGGTCACCGGGATCTGTTCATGGTATCCGTGGAGGGCGGTGCGGTGCATCGGCTGACCGCTCATCCCGCTGAGGATTTCGACCCGGCCTGGGCTCCGGATGGACGTCGCCTGGCCTTCGTCTCGGACCGCGCCGGCGCGCCGGATGTGCATATCCTGCCTGTCGGTCTGCGCCTGTTCGCCGGCGAACTCGGATATGACGATGGCGAGGCTGAGCTGGATGTGGTGTTGGACACCCTGGGTGTGGGCGTGGATTTCGAGGTTCCGGCTGCCGGGGCAACCGTGTATGCGATCCGTATGCTGCTGCAGGAACCGCTGGCGCCGCTGGCCTGGGCTGTCCTCGACTACGGGGATGAGGCGGTACTGGCTTCTGGCGTGACGACGCCGGAGGAGGCGGGTTGGTTCGATATTCCGGTTCTACTGACCATCCGGGAACGCTTCCTGGTCCATCTGGCAGCAGTAAACGACGACGGCCCCGCGCCCGTGCTCGGCGCCGACCTGAGCGGATCGGCCCGGCGCAGCTATGTATACACTCCGCAGGGCCGCAGGCTGGTGACGGACAACTACATGATCCGGGTCCAGGTGGAGCCGGCGGTCACGTCCATCACGGCAGACAGACATACGCAGCGGGAGCCGGCCTGGTCGCCGGATGGTACGGAGCTCGTCTTTGCCAGCGATGCCGCCGGATCGTTAGATCTGTACGTCATCACGCTGGACGGCGGCGCGGTGCGTCGCCTGACACAGGAAGACGGCGACGCGCGCCGGCCGCAGTGGTCCAGAACGGGCGACATAGCCTTTACGCTCTACCGCGGCGACGAAGCGCGGGCCTGGAGCATCACCGCCGACGGCGCCCATCCGCGGCCGCTGGTGGGGCGCGAGGGACGCACGGCGGATCCGGTGTGGGGACCGGACGGCCAGCTGCTCTTCGTGGCCGATTGGGACGGCGACTGGGAGCTGTACCGCCAGTTACCGACCGGCGTTGTCCGGCGGTTGACCGCGTTGCTGGGGCCGGTTTCAGGGCCGCACGTGCTGGAATGAAGCTTGCCGGCTCGATCGGCGACACGATTGTAATGAGATCGCGACGCCGCGGGAACCGCTCGCGGCGTACGTCCGGCCCGGGCGGCAGAGAACCGCACCTGTCAGCCGCAACGCCGGCAGGTTGCTGCTGGCAGGACCGAAGCGCTGGTTACCGTCCAGCCAGTTTGAGCATGAGCGCTTTCTGCCCATGCAGGCGGTTCTCGGCCTGTGCGAAGATGACCGACCGCGGATCGTCCAGCATCTCGCCCTCGATTTCGTAACCGCGATGGGCGGGCAGGCAGTGCATGATCCTGAGGTCAAGCCCCTCGAGTAATCCATAGTTGAGCTGATAGGGCTTGAACAATCTGATGCGGCGCTCCTTCTCCTCACTGTACGCAGGATCGGTGAAATATTCCATGTCGATCCAGGTGTCCGTGTACACCACATCACAACGCTCTACAGCCATGCGCAGATCATCCGATCGCTCCATCAGACCGGCGCTCTGGGCGGCGGCGTACAGTTCGTGGTCTTCGGCCGCAGGGTTGATCTCCGGCGCCACGGTGGTCACGTGCATGCCCACCTTGTATCCGGCGGCGATGAGCGAATTGCACACGTTGTTCATGACACCGACATACGTCAGGCGAATACCTTCCAGACGCCCGCACGCCTCCTTGATGGTCATCAAGTCCGCCAGTGCCTGCATCGGATGGTAGCGGTTGCAGCAGCCGTTCATCAGGGGAACTTCGGAAACCTCCGCAGCGCGCTCCACGTCTGTGTTTTCGATAAAACGCACCATGAGCAGGTCCGCATACCGGGACAATACCCGAACCTCGTCCCCCAGGTCTGCCAGACCGAAGTTGGTGTTGCGCCAGTCCATGTACATGGCATGGCCGCCCAACTGGGTCATGCCGATCTCCCCGGCGCAGCGGGTGCGGGTCGAAGTTTTCTGAAACAGCATCGCCAGGGTCTGTCCGGACATGGTGTTGGCGTACGCGCTGCTGTTGCGCTTGATGGCCAGGCTTCGATCCACGGTGTCGTTGATGTCCGCGGTAGACCAGTCTTTCAAAGTAACCAGATGCACGGCTCTGTCTCCCTATTCCAGATGCTGTCTGATGGCGCTCAGCAGCTTGTTTCGAACCTGTTCGAGTGTGCCCTGCATGTGGCACCCCGACGCTTTGGTATGGCCGCCTCCGCCGAAGAGAGCGGCCACTTCGCTTACATCCACGCTGTTTTTGGAGCGGAGGCTGATCCGGTAGTGGTCAGGCTCGTGTTCCTTGAGTAGAACAGCCACTTCGACTCCCTCGACCAGCAAGCCAGCATTGACTACCTCCTCCGGATCGCCGCTACGCAGTTGGGCGTGGGTCAGGTGCATGGTCGCCACCCGGTCATCGAAATGCAATGCCAGGGAGTGGATCGCCTGCCCCAGTTGCTTGACTTCCTCGAACGTCCGGCTGCCGAAGACACGGCCGGCGATGCGCTCCAGGTCGATGCCCTGGCGGACCAGCGCAGCCGCCGCGTCGAACGTGCTGGCCCGGGCCAGTGAGTAGCGGAAACCGCCCGTGTCGAAAATGATTCCGGCGTACAGCTGGGAGGCCGTATGCGTATCGAGGTCCAGCTCCATGGCCCGGACAAGATAGTAGATCATTTCGCACGCCGAGCTTGCTTCGGTACTCACCATATTGACGTGGCCAAAGCCGCTGTTGCCGGGATGATGATCCAGATTGAGCAGTCTGGCACCGGGGGCGATGTACCCCTGAACCAGTCCGATGCGGTCGCGTTGGGGGCAATCGATGATCACCACATGATCGAACTGCTCCTCAGCCGGGTTCCTGGCCTGGCGTATGGCCATCCATCCATCCAGAAAGTCGTAGTGGCGATCCGGCGGACCGGGTAGTACGATGGTCGCCGTTTTACCCATCTGGTGCAGTAATCCACGCAGAGCCAGGCAGCCACCTATGGCATCGCCATCGCTGTTCAGGTGCGAAGTCAGAAGAAATGTATCGGCGTTACGAAGAAAACCTCTCGCCGCCTGCAGATCGGGGTATCTGGCCATGCCTCAGTGCTGGATGATCTACCGCTCCAGTGACGTTCGGGGGCGCTGCAAGGCAAAGTGAACGCGTTCCGACGCTTCTGTCCCAGGTGAAAAGGTGAACTCGTCGAAGGTGCCAAGGAGCTGGAACCCGGTGCGCTCTATCGCTTTCTGAATGTCTGCAAGCCGGTAGATCCGCTGGACGTGATGCTCATGGACCTCGATGGCGCCGTCATCGAAGCGGATGACGAAGTCGTTGATCTGGAAACGCTCGGATTGAATATAACGGCTGTGGCGATGGTATCGAAAGCCCGGCCCGGATTCGCGGTCCCGTACATCGTTGAAGTAGCGCAACGAGTTGGTCTCCGTACATACGTCAAACACGAACCATCCACCAGGAATCAGGATGTCGTGCACGGCGCGCAGGGCCGCCTCTAGATCCACCGGCTGCAGCATGTAGTTGATACTGTCATATATGCACACCGCGGCGTCAAAGGGGCCCAGTCCATGCAGATCCCGCATGTCGCGCGCGGTAAACTGGATGTCACAGCCGTTGCGGAGCGTACGTTCCCGAGCCAGCCGCAGCATGGGCTTCGAACGGTCCACACCCTGCACGACCGGGCGGTTCAGTGCATGCAACGCCAGGCTCAAAGAGCCGGTGCCGCAGGCGATATCGATGATGGAAGCGGGCGTACACTCGTACCGCTCCAGTAGCGCGTCGAGATATTCGGCCCAGTGGCCGTATTCGACGTGTCGCATGACGAAGTCATAGATTCCGGCCAGGCCGTCATACGGTTGTGTGGTATCCTGCATTCGAGGTCCTGTCCTGCCGGAGCCCGGGTGCTGTGGTGATGTCTTCGAATACGTCTGTGCTTCGGAACCCAGTCCCGCTAGAACTCCAAGTCCGCATCCGGATCGCGGGTCTGTCGGCGAATCAGCCGGTAGTAATGCGCGCGTTCGCGGCGGGGAGGGGGTCTCTGGGGCAGAGCCAGGACTTCCACCTCCATGGTAAGATCGTACAATTCCATACAGATGCGGACTCCGGGACGTACGGAATGGCTGGCGCTGACGGCCTGGCCGTCGACGCGTATATCCCCGGCTTCACAGGCGCGCTTGGCCTGGCTGCGCTGCTTGATCAGGCCACAGTTCCTAAGGTAAACGTCCAAGCGCATCATGGGCTGGAGCATGAATGGGCCTGTAGTCGAGGCGATTCTCTATGTGAACCTTGTCGCGGTATTCCTCGATGAGAGATCGGATGGCAGCCGCCGTGCGCGCCTCGCGGATGAGGCTCTGGATGGTAGCCTGATCATCGTTGATCTTCACGATATGAGCACCGGAGAAATCTCCGGCTTCGTGCAGGAAAAACGGTTTGGTGATGTCTCCAAGATTGTGCCCGCGCAGGTGACGCTGTAACACCGCAGGCAGTTCGTCGCGGGCAAAAACATCCCAAAGGCCGCCGCGCATGGCGGTCGTGGCCTGCTCCGAATAACCCCGCGCGAGTTGGGCGAAATCCTCTCCATCGAGGGCCCGTTGGCGCAACCGCTCCAGCTCCTGCACCAGTCTTTCCCGGTCGGCGTCTGTGATGCGTGCTATCTTGAGGATATGGCTGGCGCAGATCTGGTCCTCGCGGCGCTCATGGAGCAATATCAAATGGTAGCCATGCTGCGTCAGGACCGGTTCGCTGATTTCACCGGGCTGCAGCTGGAATGCAACCGCTTCGAAACCGGGTACCAGCTGACCGCGACTGAAGCAACCCAGATACCCGCCTGCCGACGCTGTGCCGCGATCATCCGAGTATTCACGGGCAAGATCGGAGAAATCCTCACCGGCTTCCAGCCGGCGCTGCACCTCGTGCAACTCGGCCAGTTTGTGTTCCAGTCTGTCAGCCGCCGGGCGTAGTCTCAACTGAATATGGCTGAGTGATACCTGCTCCGGTAACCTGTCACGGTGCTCCTCGCGGAAAGCCTCGACCATCGGCCGGGTGATATGCTGCCTGTGTGCTTGCTGAGCGTACATCTGCTGATACAATAGCCGGTGCTGTATTTCTTTCCGGTACCTCGCCTTGATCTGTCTTTCCGTCAGCCCCACCCGCTGCAGCATGCTCTCGTAGTCCGCATGTGACGAGCTCCCCCTGACCCTGCGGACCTGTTCCGCCAGCATCTCCTCCACCTGAGTCTGGTCTATCTGGACATCCTCGGCCTGGGCTCTCAGAACCAGCACTTGCTCATCGATCATCTCCTGCAGTATGCTGGCGCGCAAAGAGTCCAGCATATCCTCTGTATGATATGCCGAATGTCCGCGCCACTCCAGTTCGAACCGCATACGGTAATTCAACTCGGACCAGAGGATGATCTCATTATCGACCACCGCAACGATGCGATCGATGAGCTCCGGCCGGGTGTTGCGCGTACCCCGGCTGGCGTCGACACCGGTGTGCGAAATCATCGCCATGAATATGAATAGAAGTATTTTCATGAATCCTGCTATACAGTCAAAACGTAGAGTAAACGATGCGTGATGTCCGGCGCGTAGATGGACGTTCCGGACGTTGCCAGCTTTCAGTCGTTGTCCGTCGGCTCGGGAGCCATGCTCCACTGGTGCTGTTCGCGTAACCGGTGCAGAAGGCGGTTCAGCTGTTCCTGCTGACGCTGTCTAACCAGAGCTTCCACGATCCGGTCACGGATCTGCTCGATTTCACGAACGGTGCCGGCCTCCTGACGGTCCAGAACCTCGATCAGGTGGTAGCCATAGTCCGTGCGGATCGGCTGGGATACCTCGTACAGAGAAAGGTCCTCGCAAGCCGCCCACAGGACGGGTTCTTCTTCCTGGGAGAAATATCCCAGGTCTCCGCCGCGGAAGCGGGTATCCGGATCCAGCGAAAACTCGCCAGCCAGCTCCTCGAAGGAAGCACTCCGTTGCAAGGCCTGCAACCTGGCATTGGCATCCCGCCTGCTGGCCAGCAGGATATGACGCGCCCGGACTTCGCTGGACGCACGCTGGAAATCCGCTCTGTTCTCATGGTAATACCGCTGAACGTCGGTTTCTTCGATGTCCGCTTCCTGTCCGCCAAACTCAGCATCGAGCAACGCCGCAGCCAGCAGATCACGCTCGGCCTCCTCGATCAGTGTGCGTAGACGAGGTTGCCTGTGCATGCCTCGCGCCAGCGCTTCCTGGTAAAGGAGTTCGCGGTCCACCCAGCGTTCGATGAGCTGACGACGGGCATCGGCCGCATGGCCGGGACCGCCGAGCATGCTGCCCACCGGCAGCGCAGCACGCAGATCCGACTCGCTCAGGACCGCGTTTCCCACCCGGGCTACCACGTCTTCCGGTTCCGGGGTCCGGGTGCATCCACCCAGCCCGGAGACCAGGAGCAGCATAACCAAAAGCAGCTGAGAAACCGCTGTCATCACGCTACCTCCCGAAGAGTATCGCGGGCTCTCTGCAGACGCTCGAGCTGGTCGTGGCCATGAAGACGCACATCGACGCTGACTTGTTTCCCCAGGTTGAATTCCAGCTGCAGCGAACACTTTTCCACCATGCGCTGGATATCCGTGGGTCCCAGCTGGCTTTCCTGAGCGAACGTCAGGCGGAAGCGGTCTTTCTCCAGGAATACTTCCGTAATCCCTAGCTGTCGCGCCGTGACCTTGATTTCCATGATGTGCATGAGCGACTGCGCCGGAGTAGGCAGACGACCGAACCGGTCTTCCATTTCCTCGCGGATGGCGAGCAGCTCGACTATCCGCTGGGCATCGGCCAGACGCTGGTAAAACTGCGTCTTCTGGTCCGTGTCCGGGATGTAATCCGCGGGAATGTAGGCGGACACGCCGATTTTGACCTCCGGATCCGTATGTTCGGTCACCGGCTCGCCCTTGAGCTCACGCATGGCTTCATCCAGCAACCGGACGTACAGGTCAAAACCCACTGCCGCGATAAAACCATGCTGCTGTGCGCCTACCAGGTTGCCGGCACCGCGGATTTCCATGTCGCGCATGGCGATGTCGAAACCCGATCCCAGATCTGCGTGTTCTTCTATGGCACGCAGGCGCATGCGGCTCTTTTTTGTCAGTTTCTTACCCTTGGGTATAAGCAGATAGGCATACGCCCGTTCGTTGGAGCGGCCGACGCGGCCGCGGATCTGGTAGAGCTGACTCAACCCCAGTGTATCGGCTCTGTTGACCAGTACGGTGTTGACCGAAGGAATATCGATACCGGATTCGATAATCATAGTACAGACGAGACAGTCGTACTTGCGTTCCAGAAAGTCGAACATGATCTCTTCGAGTTGACGCGCGCTCATCTGGCCGTGCGCGATGCCGAAACGCACGTGGGGCAGAAGATCCTGCAGGTATTCGGTCAACCGGTTGATGGATTGGACGCGATTATGGACGAAGTACACCTGTCCGCCGCGCTCGACTTCCCGGTGAATGGCTTCCGCGATACGGCTCTCGTCGAACGACAGAATCTCCGTATGTATGGCCAGCCGGTCCTGGGGCGGAGTGTTGATGATCGACATGTCCCGCGCTCCCATCATGGACATGTGCAGCGTGCGCGGTATCGGGGTTGCCGTCAGCGTCAGCACGTCCACCAGACGCCGGAGTTGCTTCAGCTTCTCTTTGTGACGCACCCCGAACCGTTGCTCTTCGTCGATGACCAGCAGTCCCAGATCGCGGAACACCACGTCCTTACCGAGCAGCCTGTGAGTACCGATGATGATGTCGACGCGTCCCGTTTTGAGATCCAAAAGCACGGATTTCTGCTGCTTGGGAGTACGAAAGCGGCTCAATACCTCGACGCGTACCGGCGTCCCGCTGAGACGTTCGGTGAAGGTGTGCAGGTGCTGCTCGGCCAGGATGGTGGTGGGCACGAGCACGGCAACCTGCTTGTTGTCACAGACTGCCTTGAAGGCGGCGCGAACCGCAACCTCCGTCTTGCCATAGCCGACATCGCCGCACACCAGCCGGTCCATGCAGTGCGCCGTTTCCATATCATGGCGCACTTCCTCCATGGTGCGAAGCTGATCCGGAGTCTCCTGAAAGGGAAAGGAGGCCTCCACGCTGCGGTGCAGCGGACCGTCAGCCGAGAACGCATGCCCCGGACGGGCCTTGCGGATAGCGTAGAGCTGGATCAGCTCACTGGCCATCTTGAAGATCTCTTGCCGGGTGCGTTCCTTCAGTTTCTCCCAGGCCGTGCCACCGAGTTTGCTGAGTACCGGCGTATCGCCTTCGGCACTCGAATACTTGCGCAGGCGGTCCAGCTGTTCCACCGGGACGAAGACCCGGTCAGAACCCTGGTAGGACACGCAGAGGCAGTCGTGTTCCACGCCAGCCAGGCGCAGGCGCTTGATGCCGAAGTAGCGGCCTATTCCGTGATCGACGTGGACGACATAGTCGCCGCGCTGCAGCGTATTATAGCTGGCCAGCGGGGTTGCGGCCTTGAACCTGCGGTACTGGTACCGGCGCTTCTGGCGGCTGAAGATTTCGTGATCGTTGAGCAGGGCCAGGCGTGCTTCCGGATAGATGAAACCGTGCTGCAAAGATCCCAGCCCGTAGATGATCCGGTCCGACCACGGTGAGATGATCTCCTGGAGACGGCTGTTCTGGCCCTGCGTGTCGCAGCGTACATGGATGGCATAGGCATCCTGGTCGAGCTGCATGATTTGTTGACGCAAAGCCTGCAATTCGCCCTGATAGGCGCGCGGTTCGCTGGCGCCGAATTTCACCGCGTTACCGCCGCTGCCCAATGGGGCGGGCTCCAGACGGACATGCTTGTCCAGTATGTTGTTGAACCATTCCTGGTCACGCAACAGCGCGTCCGGTGGCAGGTGGGTGTTCCGGTCCGCGTGCCTGCCGTATTCCTGTAACGGCCGCTTCCAGGCTCCGGCACAGGCGGACTGCAGGTCTTCGATCTCGTCACAGAACAGTATGGGGTCCGCCAGATACTCGAAGAGGCCATCGTCCTTCCCGTACAGCAGCGGCATGGCCACCTCGATGCCTTCCAGCGATCCGCCCAGATCCAGCTGGTCCCGATACGCGTTGACCGCCTCACCGAGTTCCTGCTCCAGCGATTGAAGCCGCGCCCGGTAGTCATCCTGGAAATCCGGCGTCAGCACCACTTCGCTGGCAGGCAGCAGATCCACCTGTTCCATGGGCTCCAGAGAACGCTGCGTGCCCACGTCGAAACGCCGCATGGATTCGATTTCGTCACCAAAGAACTCAAGGCGGTATGGATGCTCGGTGTCGTACGGATAGACATCCAGGATGCCACCGCGCACACTCAGCTGGCCGACGCCGTCGATCATGGAGACGCGCTCGTAGCCAGCATCCACGAGCAGGCCGGCGAGCTGGTCCAGGTCGTGCTCCTGGCCTACTCGCAGGCTGACGGTGGTCAACTCCAGCGCGTGCGGAGGAATCAGCGGGGTAAGCAGGGCTGATGCGGGGGCCACGACCACGCAGGGTTCGCCTCGGTGGAGCCGGGCGGCGGTCACCAGACGCAAGCCCGTGACCTCGATATCCGGTGAGCGCCGGTCGTACAATTCCACATCCCAGGCCGGAAAGTAGCAGACCCGGCGTTCTCCCATGATGGCCTGAAGATCGTCCCGCCACTGTTCGGCACGGTCTTCATCGGCAGCGACGATCAGCAGGGGGCGCTGGAGGCTGTTGTGGATGTGGGCAGCCAGAAATGCGGCCAGGGTATCAGGCAGACTCTGCAGCAGGATCCGGCGTTCGCCGTCCTTGAGGCGCCTGACGGTCTCCCGGAAGCCAGGTGCCTTCGACGTGCAGCGGGCGATGTCATCCAGAGTATGCGCTGGGTCCATGGTCCTTGTATTCCGGACGGCAAATCCGGTGTAGACAGCCTCGCCATGCCGGGACGAAGCGCGATCCCGGAACTGCGGCGAAACGCGTAATGAGTAAACTTTTCAATGAAGCGGGATATGCAGGTTCTGTCAAGCAACCCCCCGGCAGCGGGCTGGTCTGCACCAGCCGGAGGAGCGTCGGGCGCAGTACCCCTCCAGGAAGATCGAGATGGGGGCAGCGGGCCCTGCAAGCATCGCTCCTGCGATCCCATGCACGTGACTTTTACCGGCGCCGCCCCGGCTCCGGACCACTCGCGTGGTGGACGGCTCCAGGGGTTGTGTGGCGGGGCGACGCCGGCTTGCTCGCCCTGCAGTCAGGTGGCCAGAGGTGGACCGTTCGGAATGCTGATCGGTTGCCGCGGGCCATGCCCCCGGGAACGAACGGCGGAAAACGTTGCGGTCAGGTACTCGCCCAGGTGGATGGATCCCGACATGGTGTCTCCTTCCACCGTGCCGGCGAACAGGAAGGGAATGGAGTCTCCAGGCTGACGCACATGGCTGCGCAGCTTGACCTGCTCACCGTCGATCACGCCGGCAAGATCCTGCACGGAGTATTCACTCTGGTGTACGCCCTCGATCCAGTTGCCGTCCTGTTGGATGAACAGGCGTTGCTGGCTCACGCTGGTGAAATACTGGACGGTAAGATCCCAGCGTCCGGACAGGTCGACCGCGGCCGCCCCGGGTGCAGCTGCCCTTGGCGGACGCGTCTTCGTCAGAATACGATGCAGCCGTTCAGCGACCACGGCGTCATTCCCGGGTTGCATCTGGTTGGGCGAAATGCGGATACCGGCCTGCTCCTCGGTGTCGGCGTTGCCCACGGCAATACGGGGTTTATTTCTGGCGAAGTCCTCGGCCACCTCTTCTCCGGTGATGTGCAACGCCGCTGGATCCCAGGAGACGACGAGTACGGGAGCGCGATTCGACAAGCCGGCCGGCTCCTCCACGCGGGTGGCGACGCTGGGTATGCCGTCCAGTTGCGCGGCGATATGCTCGAGCCAGGACAGCCAGGTCTGCCATTCGGCCTGATGGTCCCGGGTCACCCAGGCCTCGACGGCAGCCAGCATGCCCAGGATCTCTTCCTTTCCAACCTTGTCGTCCCTTCCCGGTCCGTGATGCGGCGCGCTGGCCTGCCAGGCCGCCATGAGCAGGTCCTTGCGACCCAGCGCCAGCCCGGCGCATTGGGGACCGCACAGCGCCTTGCCGCCGCTGTACGTCACCACGGATGCGCCGCGCTCGAGATGGACGGGTGGGATGGTCAGATCTTCGGCCGCTGCATCCGCCAGGATCGGAATGCCCGCGGGGGCGGCGATGGCCGCGATCGTCTCCAGAGACAGGGGCTGGCCGGCATCCGACCCTCGTCCGGTCACGATATAGATCATCGCCGTACGGGGGTTGATGGCCCGGGCCAGCTCCTCGGCGGTATCCACCATGACGATCTGGATGCCGATGTTGCGCAGGGCGTGGTCGTACGAGGTGCGTGAATATCTGGGCACGATCACCTCGGTCTTGTCCAGCCCGCTCAGATCCGGAATACGGATCAGCTTCTCCGGGTTCCCGCCCGTGACGCAGGCGGCGGTGACATGCTTCATGGCGGCCGCGCAACCTGAGGCAATCAAACCCCATTCGGCGCCGGTAACCTGGGCCAGACGTTCACCCACGGCGGTGGCGAGCTCGTCATATTGCACGAAGAATCCGGCAGCCGCATGCATGGCTTGTAGTACCTCAGGACGTTCGACCGATCCACCGATGATGGTGAACGTACCCCGGCAGTTGATGACAGGTTCCACGCCGATCGCCTGATAGATGCTCTGATCGTCAGGGCGATGGGCCAGATAGGAGAGAACGGAGAGCTGTTGCTGGTGGTCTGTGGGCATCGACGGTTAACTCCTTGCGGGATGGGCCGGAGCGGCAACCGGACAGGTGCGTCGCGAGTCCGCTGCTCGGACTGGAGCGTTCACCCCCCGGATGGGGGCGGACCAAGTGGTCGTCACAGGCACAAAAATGGCGTCCGCTTATCATGGAGTCCAGCCTGTCAGGAAGGCGCGTTCGGGCCCGGAGGGCGGCAGATTGGCGTTTGTCGCCGTGCCAGCCACGACAGGCGGCCTGATCCAGCAGTCAGCGGTGCAGTCAGCTGGTGAGGAACTCAAGCGCCAAACCAGAATGCGTACAGATCCGCTTCGCGCAGGTAGAAGCAGACGCGGACCATGCGCCCCTGCAGCTCGGCGACATGCTCCCGGTCACGCCAGCGCAGCGCCGCCGCGGTGGAGTTTCCCGTAAAAGCCAGGCTGTCGTTGGTCAGCGTATCGTCGTCGAAGCGTGCTCCCGTGCCGAAGCGCATCCGTTTCGACAGACCGTCATCGGAATACAGGCATGGATCACCCAGAAAGTCCCCCATACCGTATCCGGGAATGATGCGCCCGGTGTGCGCGTCGCGGATTTCGGCCCGCAACTCCCCGCCGGATGCATCTGCGTTGACGGTCAACCTGGGGCCGTCGACGCGCACCGGACGGGTCAGCGCCACGCCGGGCTCCGGGCCGGCCGCCAGGGAAGCGAATCCGTCCAAGCGCAGGCGCGCCCGGTAGAGAGCCCCCATCGGTTCGTCAGGCGAGGATCGCATTCCGGCCTCGTCGACCACGCTTTTCTTAAGGTGAGTGAACCGTGCACCGTAGTAGTAGAACCAGAGTTCGTCGCCGCTGATCACCGGCGGGCAGGCGTGGATGGCGCCGTGGTCGTAGTTGGCGTCATCCGACAACGGCGACAGGTCGATGAACGGCGCGCGTTCGCACCGTTCCCAGGTGCGCAGATCCGTGCTCGAGGTCAATGTCGGGTACAAGATGCCATCCTGGTTGCTGCGCAGCGCCGGCGGAGCATCATCGGGATGCGCATACCAGTACAGACCCGACTGGTGGAAAATGACCGGCAGGCCCAGGTAGATGCCCTCATAAGTGAACACCGGCATGTTGTACACATCCGTGTGGTACAATTCAGGCTGGTTGCGTAGCGGCTGACGGTGATCCGGATTGCCCAGGATCTCTTCGAGACGTTGGCGGCCTTGTTGCTGGTCGATCTCGTCAGCCCAGAACACCAGTTCCGCCGGCGTCCATTCGACGAAGTCGGGACTGGTGGACAGCGACACGGCACGCCCGAACTCCGGCACGGGCGACCCCTTGGCCGTAGCCACGAAGCGCCGGTGCAGGGCATCGTAACCCAGACGGTATTCGTCATTGGAGGGAACGGCGGCGCCGGGCAGTAGCGTCCAGTCCAGCCCGTCGGCGGAGACCAGGCCGATCAGCCTTCCGGACACCCGGGTCAGCGCCTTGAACCGTCTGGCCGCGTCGACGTCGTCATCGTCGCGTAGCAGCACCAGGCGGCGTTCCTTGGGCGTTTTTGCCGGGAATCCCAGGTTAACGATGTTGTTATTCCGCGAACTCTCCCATTCTATGCGACCCAGGCAGGGCCGCTCCCAATGCAGTCCGTCTTTTGATTCGGCATACAGCGGTAGCAACTCATCGCCGCCGATATACCAGAGGCGCCAGCGACTACGCTCCGCGCACCAGACCGGCGCGCTCCATAGATGCAGGCGATCCCCTTCCCAGGGCTTTTCAGGGGCCAGTACTGGACCCGGATCCTTGCACGGATGATGGAAGCGAATGTCGACGCGGTCGAGCCGCTGGATGTGGCGGCGATCGATGAACAGGTTCTTCATGGTTGCTCTCCGGTGGGAAACAGTGTCAGCCGGTTCGTGCCTGCTGCTTGACGAACGGATGGATTCGCGGCACATAGCTCCGGCGCTGCCGAACCGGCTCCGGGACCCCCGGAGTATCGCCATCAGTCCTGGGTGCGGCAAGGCTGCGGTATATATCGCGTGCCGCACGCTGGCCCTCCGGGGTTGTTTGACCCGGTAGAGCAGGGGGGCGATTCTTTTTCCTCGCGACCCGGTTTGACCGAGTGGCTGCGGCGCCTGGAAAGCTGTGGCTACCGCGGACAAGCCGTAGCAAGGGGGCCGACACAACGACCATGATCGAAATGCTTATCGGCCAGGTCAGATCTGACGCGGGCGCCATCGAGCAGGCCGGTCATGACAGGTTTCTGCATCGTCCTGTTCAGGATCAGTCTGCACGATATTCGCAGGAACTGGATCGGCCGACCCAGTAGCAGCAAGCTCGGTATCTGGCCGCTGCAGCCTTCGTAGCTGCGGTTGGCCTGGAGACCTTCCATGTCTGTACAGCAACCTCGCGACAGCCGCACCGGCGTTCAGACTGCCGTCGAATCGCTGGCGTGCAAAAAAGCCTGTAACGCCCTGCTGAATACCCTGCCGGACATGGTCTTCCGCCTCAGCGCAAAGGGCGTACTCCTTGAATACAGCGGGGGAGGGAACAACCGGCTCGTGGTACTGCCGCCGGGATCCGTGGGGAAACACGTCGACGATCTTTTCCCTCCCGAGATCGTCAAGTCGTGGATGGACGGCATTCGAGCTGTCACAATTAGTGGTGGTCCGTATGTGACGGAGTGCGAATACCAGGTGAGCGGGAACCTGCGCCGTTTCGAGGCACGTCTGGTACGCTGGGGCGATGACGAGGTTCTGGCCATCGTTGGCGGTGTTCGCGGTGTCGATGACCGCAGGCGAGACGAACGTCAGCATCGGTTCATCCGGCGCGTCGCCCGCCCGTTGGCCGATGCCACCTCGCTGCCCAAGGCGCTGCGTGCCTGTCTGGGCACGATACCTCCAACGGTCAGGCGAGTCCTGCAGTCCATCGCTGCCCAGATTGGATCGACCCGCGCGCGGCTGCGAGTACAAGAACGACTGCGGCGCAACCGGCAGGACGATGAACGGGCCAAGGTGCGCACGGCCCAACCGGCGGCAACCAGCGCCGCACTGCAGCGACAGGTGCTGGATCTAGACCGGATAAGCACGCGGCTGTCCCACAGAATGGAACTGGAAGAACTGGTAACATCAACCTGTTCGCGTGTGGCCCAACTGACCCCCGAGGCGCTGGACCAGGGTCTCCATGCAGCGCTGGCCGCACTGGGAACCGTGGGTGGTGTGGATCGCACCTCTATCTTCCAGTTCAATGGAGACCGGACCGCGCTGGACCGCACCCATGAGTGGTGCTCGGAAGGCGTCGAGCCCCAGCGCGCGCATGAGCCGGGAGTGAGTGCCATCGCCTGTCCGTGGTGGATGGATCAGATGGAACGCGGGCAGACCATCCATTGGCCCCGCGTTTCCGCCTTGCCTGCTGACGCGAGCACAGAGCGCATGCCGCTGAATCTACAAGGCGTCCAGTCGCTGGTCGTGATTCCCTTGATGGCCTCAGGGATCCTGGTGGGGTGTCTAACGCTGGAGGCGGTCTGGAGCGAGATGGCCTGGCCTGCCGAGGATATCCGGCTGCTGACGCTGGTCGCGCAATGCATGGCCAACACCTTGCTGCGCACGGCGGCGCAACTCGAGCTGGAAGCCGAACGCGGCCGGCTGGCTGAACGCGTCCGGTCCGGTCCGGAAGGGGTCCTGCAGACGGACGCGGACAGGGCTTCCACACAGAAAGCTGCGGCTGCCAGCTCCACACAGAAAGCCGCGGCTGCCAGCGAGGCCATGTCGATTTTCGTGGCCGCCATGAGTCATGAGGTGCGCACGCCGATCAACGGCATCGTGGGCCTGACTGAACTGTTGCTGCGCGATCATCCCGCACCCAGACAGATAGACCGGCTGCTGCTGCTGCGCCGGTCGGCCGGTCTGCTCACGCAGCTGCTGGGCAACGTGGTGGAACTGGTAAGGATGGAGTCCGGCAACCTGACACTGCTGCGTCAGCCATTCGAACTGCGCGAGGTCGTGGAGCAGCTCATCCACTGCTGGCACGATACCGCCATAGAAAAAGGGCTTGCACTTATACAGGAGGTGGATGCCCGGGTACCGGACCGGCTGCAGGGAGATGCACTGCGTCTGCAGCTGGTTCTCGGCAACCTGGTGCATGATGCTATACAGGATGCGGAATCCGGCAAGGTCGAACTCAGTGTCCGTAGTGTCCGGTGCACCTCACGGACGGCCACCGTGGTCTTCCGGGTGAGCGGTACGGGCAGCGGGATTTCTACGGATCGACAGGAAGCGTTTTCCCAGGCCAGGCCGCCCCTTGACGGTTCCCCTGTTCGACAGCGGAACGGCAGCGAGCTTGGCATGCGCGTATCCACCAGGCTGGTGCATCATATGGGGGGCACCATTCAGACCGAGCGCGCGGCGAACCAGGGTAGCAGCACAGCCTTTGAGTTGACGTTTACCGTGGCGGTACCGCCGGTCGAGGCGGTGGTTCGACCCGAATCCACCGTACCGGTTCCTGCACTCCGGGTTCTACTGGCCGAAGACAACGCGATCAACCAGCTGGTGGCTCAGGAGCTGCTGGAGTCCGGAGGCCATACGGTGCATGCGGTGGCCAATGGGCGGGAAGCCGTGGAGGCGCTGCGGGAAGATGAGTTCGATATCGTCCTGATGGATGTGCAGATGCCGATCATGGACGGACTGGAGGCGACACGCGAGATACGTCGGCTGGAAGGTGAGCGCGGTGGCCGTATCCCAATTATCGCATTGACGGCGAATGCCATGGCTGGCAGTAGCGAACTGTTTATGGCAGCGGGTATGGATGCTCATCTGGTAAAGCCGCTGCAGATGCGGCCGCTGGAAGAGACGATGGCCCGGACTCTCGGGCGCCAGCAGCCCGATACACAGGCGTAACCTCGGACCGATATGAGCGGACAGCCGGACGCGCAAGCGGGGAGAATACCGCGTATAACGGCGTGCGACTACCTCTTGCCGCCACTCCGAATCATACACGCAAGAGTCTGCGCAAGATCGGAGAGCATGGTCTCCAGCCGGTCACACAGCGGCAGCGCCGATTCGCACGCGTTCTGGAGGCCGGCTGCCTGTATTTCCTTGACCAGCAGCAGGGGCGGCTCCGCCATGAACGTCCGCAGTTCACCAGCCAGCTGGTGCGCATCTTCAGCCGCAGCCGGTCCATCGTGCCGGCAAAGCGCAGCTCGCATCCGCTGCAGCTTTACTGGATAATCCTGCGCGAACAACTGCACCACGCGAGAGAACAGCTGCTCTCTCCCCCTGAAATACTCCAGGAGGCGGCTCTGTGCCTGGGTGGACAGCGTTGCTGATTCGTAGCGTTGCAGCATGGGTTCCGGCATATCCGGGTAATCGAGCCAGCAGTAGCGATGTCTGGCGCTGTGGCCAGGGTGTACCTGGCAACGCAGGCTCGGATCAATCACGGACGGCCCGGCGCACCCGTCAAGGTGCCGTTGCCGCCTAAGCGCTTTGGCTATATCGTTGTAGGCGCGTTATCGCATCCTGTCTTTTCCGTGATCTCCTGTGGCCGTTCATGGCCCTCTCCTGTATGCCCATGGTTGCCGACGCCCATCGTGATTCTTTCAAGACGACCGTGCTCGTGGTTGAAGATGACCCGATATTCACCGAAATCGTCAAACAGTGTCTGCAGGAGCTGAACTGCGTAGCCCGTTTTACGGCTAACGGTATGGAGGCCGTTGAGCTTCTTGCCAAGGGTTCATTCGATCTGGTCCTGCTTGACCTGCACCTGCCGGGACAAACCGGTCTCGAGGTGCTCCAGCGGGCCCGGGCTTTGCCATATCCGCCCGAGATCATCGTGATGAGTGTGGATGGTTCTGTGGATACCGTCATCCAGGTCATGAAAGCCGGCGCTGCGGACTACCTTCCCAAGCCCATAGATTTCGACTATCTCCATCTGGTGGTATCCAAATCGATCAGCCGGCGGGAGGACGAATTCGATCTGCGGGCTCTGCGCAGTCAGATGGATCAAGGGGGAGTCTTTCATGGAATGCTCAGTGCCGCGCCTGCCATGCGTTCGGTTTTCCGCCAGATCCAGCAGGCGGCCGTTTCCCAACGCCCGGTCCTGGTACAGGGGGAGACCGGAACCGGGAAGGAACTGGTAGCGCGTGCTGTACATGCGGCCGGCCCTCGCTCGGAAACGCCCTTTCTCAGCGTCAACTGCGGTGCCATACCTGGATCTCTGCTGGAAGCCGAATTGTTCGGCCACCAGAAGGGAGCCTTCACCGGTGCGTCCCATAGCCGTGTCGGCATCATGCAGGACGTTGGAAACGGCACTCTCGTCCTGGATGATATTCAGCAGATGCCGATGAAAATGCAGGGAATGCTGCTGCGCGCCGTGGAACAGATGGAGATACGACCGGTGGGCGCCACACAAGCCGTCACGGTCAGCTTCCGGCTGGTGTCTACTACCAACCAACCCTTGACGGAGCTGGTTGACAGCGGAGCATTTCGCCAGGATCTGCTGTTCAGGCTCAATGTTTTACCTATCGATCTGCCTCCTCTGCGTGAACGGCAGGATGATGTTCTGCTGCTCGCCGATCATTTTCTGCGCAAGCATGCCGACGAGAGCGGACGAAAGGTCTACCGTTTCGGCCCGGATGCGCGCCGTTGGCTGCGCCATCAGCCCTGGCCGGGTAACGTTCGGGAGCTGGAACATGCGGTGGAACGCGCGGTCGTCTTCGGCACGAGTTCCACGGTCACCGTTGCGGATCTGGATGGTACCCGGCTTCCCCACGAGGAGCAGGCTTCAGGTCGTTCGGTCGTACCCACCTTGAAGGAAGCCCGTGACGAGTTCGAGCGGGAATATCTCCTCGACCTCGTGCGGCAAACCGGGGGCAACCTGGCCGCTACAGCCCGGCTGGCAGGTCTCAACCGGCAGTATCTCTATGCCAAAGCCCGGAAACTCGGCCTCTCGTTGACATCAGGCGTAGTGGATAAGGACGCCCACGGCAGCTGAACGAGGTCCTGAGGCAGCCTGTTCAGGCACGGGCGGCGTTTACACGGAAGAGGGGTTCATCCGGGAGACGGGTTGCTGGGATGTGGGGAGGGCGCCGGCTCGCTAGCCAGTTTCTCCAGCGACCGGCGCAGGCATTGGGCACAGCGCCTGGTGTCCATGCTGCGATCGCGGCACTGGATGAACGCCTCCATCACGTGTTGTCCACACCGCGGACATCGGGACATGAATTCGGCAAACTGGATCAGACGCTCCAGAATGGGTTCCGAAACAGCATGCTCCATGGCGCAGGCGGCGTTTTCAGCCTCGGATGCTTCCACCGCAAGCACATTCACCAGAAAATCGAGCAGCGCTTCGTGCCGCCGGACCACGTTGACCGCCGCGGTGCGGCCGGCCGCCGTCAAGGTGATGGCGTCGTACGGCACATAATTGACCAGACCGTGTTCGGCCAGCGTGCGCAAGGCGGCGGTAACGGATGGAGCGCGGACCTGGAGGCGGTTGGCTATATCCTTGACTCGTGCACCCTGCGTCTGGGTGCTGAGCTGGTAGATAGCCTCCAGATAGTCCTCCAGGCTGTCGCTAAGCGCTTCGGTCATGGTCGGTGCCCAGCATAGGTGTATAACGGCAATAAACTCCACTGCGCAGTTCATTAATGTGACGATATATGAGCAGGCGTCAACCACATGCTGACATTCTGCCCCGTGTCACAAGGACTGCCAGAAATCATCAGGTATCTGCGCGCCGAAGACCTGGGGTTGTCCGGCCCTGGTGGATGTGAAGATCAGCCAGCGATTTTCCGCCGTGAGATAGGGATGCGTGTGCGACCATTGTTGCCCATCGTGTACGGTCCGGCTGGTGATCACCTGCCGCATGGAGCCGCTGCCCAGACGCCCGGCGTAGATCGGCACGCCTTCCTCAGCCGTAGCATCCGCGATCCAGAAGCTACCGCACCGTGAGACGCTTACATGGCCGAAGCGTTTCCCGGTTTCGACCACCACCTCGGGTTCCGCTGCACCGACATCGACGGTAAACAGATTCGTCCGCTTCTGGGTGTCATAGGCTGTCGAAAAGAAGATACGGCTGGTCGTGCCGACCCAGGCTTCGTGGCCGGTGGGGCGCGGCGTCCAGGGCTGATCGCAGGCCAGCCGCGTCATGCCGGTCGAGCCGGGTTCCAGGGTGCCCAGATGGACCTCCTGCACCTCAGGTATGACGTTGGCCTGGATAAGGACGCGGTTCATGCCGTCCCGGCTGAACTGCTCGTGTTTGAAGTGGTAGGCGCGGCCCTCGCCGCCGGGATGATCGACGCTGCGCGCATCCGCCAGGGTGCGGGTGTCGCCGCTGCCGAGATCCACGTGCAGTACGGTCCGGGTTTCGTCGGGACGCACGACGCTCACGGCAAAATGGGCCGCATCGGAAGATACGGTTCCGTAACTCAGGCGCCCTTCCGTGCGCGGCAGTTCGACAACATCCTCGCGCGCCAGGGTGTCCCAATCCCAGCGACGCAGCAACAACTCGCCGTCGACTTCCTCCTGGTTGTACAGGTGATGTCCCCAGCCATGAAAGGCCGGAAATCGGGGCTTACCCGTAATGACCGTATGGATCTCACCGCTTTCCAGGTCCAGGACAGCCAGTTCGCCATCCTGTCCGTTCGCCGGATAGAAACGCACGGCGATACGATCACTCACGGAGGAACTATACGGTTGCTCGCCGTAGATGTTGTCGGCTGGGCGCGGTCCGTCGGTGAGTTGGAAGATGCTGATTGCGCTCTGACTGTCCGTTTCTACCAGGTTCATCGAAAACTCCTTGCTGAAGTGGGGCACCCGGCCCCGGGCCGTTGATTACCGGCGCTGATCCATGGGCACGTAGTCACGCTTGGTCGGGCCGATGTAAAGCTGGCGCGGACGGTGGATGCGATCAGCGGCATGGAACTGCTCACGCCAGTGAGCTATCCAGCCGGGCATGCGGCCGATGGCGAACATCACGGTGAACATGTTCCGCGGTATGCCCATGGCACGGAGGATGATGCCCGAATAGAAATCGACGTTGGGATACAGCTTGCGCTCGATGAAGTATTCGTCGTTGAGAGCGATCTCTTCCAGTTCCTCGGCAATCTGGAGCAGCGGGTCCGCTTTACCCATCTCACTGAACAGATCGTCAGCCGCCTTTTTGAGGATGAGGGCGCGTGGGTCGAAATTCTTGTACACCCGGTGACCGAAACCCATCAGCCGGAAACTGTCGCCGCTCTTGGCGCGATCGACGATTTCGCGCACGCTTGCCCCGCTGTCCTGAATCTGCTCCAGCATACGCATGACTTCCACGTTGGCGCCGCCGTGCAGCGGCCCCCACAACGCGCAGACCGCCGCGGCAACAGAGGCGAACAGATTGGCTCCGGATGAGCCGACCATGCGTACCGTCGAGGTGGAGCAGTTCTGTTCGTGTTCAGCATGCAGGAGAAGAAACAGCGTCAGAGCACGGACCATGGTCGGTGAGGCCTCGTACTGCGCATAGGGAATGGAAAACATCATGTGCAGAAAATTGCGGCAATAGCTCAGTGCCGGGTCCGGATAGACGATCGGCTGGCCTTTGGATTTCCTGTAGCTGAACGCCGCGATCGTCCGCACTTTGCTCATCAGCTTGGCCGCCGCTTCCATCAAATGATCGTCATCGGTCAGTTCCAGCAAATCAGGATGATAGCAGCTGGCGGCATTGATCATGGTCGACAACATGGCCATGGGATGGGCATCCGGCGGAAAGCCCTCGAAATGGTGCCGCAGGCCCTCGTGCAGAAGTTCGTACTCGGTCAGCAGTGCGCTGAAGTCGGCGGCCTGGGACTGGGTGGGCAGTTCGCCCGAGATCAACAGCCAGGCGACTTCCGTGAAACGGCTGTTTTCCGCCAGTTGCTCGATCGGGTAGCCCCGGTATCGCAGGATCCCCTGCTCTCCGTCGATAAAACAGATCTCACTGGAACAGGCTCCCGTGTTCCCGTAGCCTTCGTCCAGGGTAATGTAGCCACTTTCCGAACGGAGCTCGCTGATATCGACGGAACGTTCATTTTCTGTCCCAATGCGAATGGGCAGTTCGACCTTCGCGTCGGGAAGCGTCAACGTCGCGACCTCGGATGCTGTAGTAGCTTTTCCACGCGAGTACTTGTCCATATTTTCCTACCCTTTCTTGCGGAATGACCAACTGACGACAGCCGTTGGTACGGCGGCTTGTAGACTGTGATCGTGTGCGGTAATCTTTGGCGGCGGCCAGCAGGCGCACAGGGGCAGGCGGTGCCCCGGCATGAATGCGGGTGGATGTGCCTGCGGTAGCGCGGCGATCAGCTACGCGCGCCGTGTGAGCTTTTGCACCAGCGCTCTGAGCAAGGCATAACTCCCCCAGCCCAACAGCAGCCCGGCACCGGCGTAGAGCAGACCTTCGACACTGGTAGGCGCTCCGGGGGCGAAATCCCGCCAGGTCTGAGCCGCAATCTGCGCGTCGACATGGCGGATGAACACCCACCAGCGGGTCAGCGCGGAGGCCTCGCGCAATGCGGTGAAGGCCGCCTCGAGCCGTAGCAGACGTTCGACCACTTGCGCGATCACCTCACCGCTGGAACTGAACACCTCCGAAGCGGCATGCAGGTGTTCGTCGATGTACTCTTCCAGAGACAGACCGAGCCGGGCCGCCGCCTGTTCATACTTGGCCACCTGCAGGCGCAGTTCGCCCCGATGGCCGCCCAGACGCTGCAGGTATTGCCAGTAGTATTGCGGAAACTGCGCCATCAGCAGCGCCCCGGCGAAGGCGAATACCCGATCCAGCAGGTTGCTGGCAAAACGCTTGGGTGACACCATCCTCATCGTCATCGAAAGCCTCTCACCAGACGCCCGTACGTTGCGGGACGTGGGGTGTGCCTGGGTGTACACGCGATGTACAGGTGCCGGGTAATGCGCTGCTGCTGTTCTGAATACCCGTCATGCCGCCAGGCTGGCAAGCACCTGGAAACTGCGGTAGGCAGCCAGCATGTCATCCGTCTGGCAGATCACCCGACAACCGTCCCGTCTGGTTCCGGGCAAGCGCGCGGCGCCATCAGCCAAACCGGAATGTGTGAAGGCCACGCACAACTCTACCGGCAGCCGGACGCGGAAAGGTGGGGGAACGGAAGCCGCGCCCAGCCGTTCCAGGGCGCGCCGGCATGCTGACTCGATGACAGACTGCGCGGTAGCAGGAGTGAGGCATTCTGCCGCAGTACGGCTGCTGGCTGTCTTTACGGGGGCGACTTCCAGCTCTCCGAGCAACTCGACCGCTTCCGTGCAGGCGGCCTGGCAGCCGCACACGGCAATGACCGGTACACCGAAATGGCCGCACACGGCCGCGTTGAGCCCGACTTCACCCATCTCAGTGCCGTTCAACCAGACCCCGCTGATGGAGCTGGACCAGGTGTGATCCAGAATGCCACCGGTTGTCCCTGCCCGGGCATGGTAGCCGACGAATATGACGCCGTCCACATCCGGGCCGATGCCCTGGAGCATGGATACAGGGCTGGGGTCGCCGGTGTTGAGCCGAACGACAGGATCCAACTCCTCGATCAGCAGGTTGCTGCCGTCACCGTGTCCGTCGGTGACGATCACAGTCTGTGCTCCTCCCGACAGAGAACCGGCCACCGCGGCATTGACATCACCGGTCATGAGATGCCGAAAGCGGTTGTACTCGGCGTGTGTCGATGTGACGTGATTCCAGTGCGTCACGCCGGTGACGCCTTCCATGTCAGCGGCTATCAGTATTTTCATCCCGCCTCCCGCGTGACTCCCGCATATATGCGGTGTTCCGATCATGGCGGCGCTCTCTTCCGCGACAAGCCGACCCGCGGATCACCGGTCCATCCTGCAAAAATATCCTGCAACCGGCGCGTTCGTCAAGGTGTGACAACTCATCCTCCCGAAGCCTTGACAAGCTACAACCGGATCCGGCCTTCGCCCGCGGGCAGGATCAGCCGGATGGACCGGCTCTGTTCGTCATAGGCAAACGCATCCGTCCGGTGCCCGTTTACCGTAATCGCTTCCGGTGGACGGGGGACGCGGATTCGCACTTCGGACGCACGTTGGTGATAGTAGCGAATATCATCTACCGCGATCTGGCAGGTCAGCGGTTCCGACGCGGTCAGCCCCAGCCCGTCGTCCCGCGAGAGTGTGGTGCACAGGGCCGCAAAAACCGTACTGCCGCCTCCGGCCAGCGCCAACGCGTCGGTCTCCAGGCCATCGACCGAGTACTTCCTGCCAGGCGTCGTCGCGAACGCGAACGGGGTCCCGCCGACGGTTCCGGTCACGTACCCGTCACCGGGCCGGATGGTATACTGGGGTACCTCGCCGGCGGTGCCGGTCAACAGGTTGGCCATGACCAGGGGTGTGCCGGTGGTTCTTGCGGTCACTGTCAGCATGCCCGCTCGAATCAGGGGTCTCTGTTTCCTCAGCGTGTTGAGGTAATGCGGTGTCTCGACCGCTGCTACGCTGACGGGTTGCGGATACAGGTGCTCGATATGCAGGATGTTGCCGTCCCGGGTGATGGTCGAACGATCCGGATTGGCGACGATGTTTTCCAGGCGCGGGGTCTGATAGAGCAGCGTTACGTCAGCATCCACGCCGGCGGGCACGACCGTATCCAGCATGAGAACGGTGTCCGGTTTCAGATACAGTACGTTGCGCTGCAACGATTCGACCTTACCCCAGTAGAGTCTGCCGATGTCGCCCGAGACGAATGCCGCCGCCGTGCCGTCCAGGAAATGCGTGACCTGCGCGTGGTCCTCGAACCCGGGCGCAAAGCCTGGCAGATCGCCCACGCGCTGACTCTGGTGATTGCCATCGATGAGGATGGTCGAATGGCCGACAGGCTGGGTGTACCAGGGTTGGTAGAGCGGGTCGTCGTAATACGTGCTGCCCTGGCGCTCCTCGATGAAAACGTTCCGGTTGAACGACACCCAGAAAGACCCCTGGTCCAGGTGCTGGTGATTGTAGAACGGTCCGGTGCGCATCACGAAGATGAAGTCTGCCGGTTTCCAGCCGCTCTTGAACACGGTCGTGCCGACTCCGCGGAACAGTCTGGTGGGCTCCTGGTCGAACGGATCTTGCAGCGGTGCGTCTTCGATAGGGTAGAGCGCCTCGTAGAAATCCTGGTACGACGTGGTTGTGGCGCGGACCTGTTGCAGTGCCGCTGCCGTTGATGTCTGCTCGTCGCCATGGAGAAGGTAGTTATACATCCAACCAAGAAGCGGATCCCCGGTTTTATGCAGTAACCACACCCAGGGATGGGCCGGAATGAGATTGCCGCCGGTGTCGCCAAAGAAGAAGTAACGCTTCGCCGCAATCGGTCCGGCCCACAGGTACTCGCGATACAGACCGTGCAACGGTGCCGCCAGGTCGATGTTGAAAACATTGTCCAACGCAGGCAGGCTCTGGGACACCGTGCGCATGGTGTAATTGTGGTATCCGAGACCCTCGCCCCAGGCGCCATCCGCATCGCCGGTTCGCAGGAGCATGTCGTACAGCTTCATCGCGGCTCCGGTGAAGTTCGGCTCCAGGCATTCCGACTCCGGCCCGTCGGCGAAGATCGCCGCCTGCAGCATGAGCGATCCGCCGGCGATATGGGCTACCCAGTTGGAGGTGTTGGAGGTGACGTTGTCGTCGCGGACATAGGTGATATGGGCGCCTTGCACGGCGTGTTTCAGTATTGCCGCGCGTATGCACCGGCTTTCGTCCGCAGTCATCAGGTCGTAGGTCAGATCGTAGGCGAGGGCGATGCGGTGCGACCATGAACCTTTGCGGTGCTCGGAAAACATGCCGCGTTTCGTCAGCCAGGGATGGGTCCAGTCCTTGAAGCCCGCCAGTTTCACCAGCAGGTCTTTGGCGTATTCTCCGGCAGTCCGGTCGTCGTGAAAGGTATAAGCCAGAGCATTCCAGTACACCGCCTCTCCGCTGGGATACAAGTGCGTTCCCCATTCCGCCCAGGTGGCCAGCCAGTCCTCGTCGGGATACTGGTCCAGATCGTCGACCAGGTTGTCGACCGGAAGCTTGTCGCGTTCGGCTTCGGCCCGTGCGGCGATGTCGCGGTGGACCTTTTGTCCCTTGTCGCTGCGTAGACGCGCGGCGATCTCCTCCTGTTGCCGCGCGTCAAACCACAGGCGCGGATGCCGGCCAGCCAGGTCCGCGGGAGCGATGTGCAGCGTGAACCGGGTTTCGGCCAGCACCCGGTCGGCGTTGTACGCCCGTAGCGTGTTGAGGTACAGTCCCGGCTCCAGGGTGAGCCGGAACGGCTCGACGTACCAACGATCCTGCGTGTCATGCTGCATATCGATGCTTTGCAGTACGGTCTCCGGATCGGCGAAACCGGCCAGCGACAGCTCGACGCGGTCGGCCTCGAGCGGCCATCTGCCTGACAAGGTGAACGTATCACCCTGGCCATAGGGCCGGTCCGGTATGAACGGCTTCCATTCGGAGAGCCTGTGCATGGCAGGCTCGATGAACTGGAACTCCATGGGCCGCCGAGCCCTGATCGTCACGTCGTCCAGTCCCAGGTAGAACGGCATGGCCGGATCCGCTTTGGGAAGCTTGGCCAGCAGAGCCAGGGCATTGAGCTTGATTCGTTCATGACCCGTCAGCGACGGATTGTGGCGGACGATATCATCGAACGTCACGCTGAGCCACTCCCATCGGTTCAGCGGCGTCTGTGGGATGGTGTAGTCCAGGGTGCCGTCCGGTCCCGCGGCCAGGCGGATTTTGACAAATTCCACCGGCTGGTTGGTCTTGAGGAAATACCGGAGTTTGATCTCCGATCCGGGTACCAGGAACAGGTCGAAGCGTTTCTGCGCTCCGGCGTAGTTGTCCACAGGCGTATACGGCGTGACTTTCTGTACCACGGAAAGGTTCGGGTCATCAGCAACGATGCGGTCGACGCGGAAGTTCGGATCGTAGGCGGTATCCTGCCAGAGCGGGTAGGACGCCCATGCACCCAGAGTGCGCGATTCGAAGTCCTCGTGGTAGTTCCATGGCTCCAGAACGACATCCTGTCCGCATCCGGTGAATCTCAGGCGGTTCGACAGAGTGCGGTTATATACCTGTTCCATGCCAGCTCCTTGGTCTTGGCGATCCATATTGCCTTGCGTCTTATGCCGCAAGGCGCACTGTGCCGTCGCGTACGAGCCCGATGCGCCACAGCGGCAGGCAGGTTACAGCGGTTGGAGCCAGAGCAGCAGTACCGAAATCGTCACGGCACTCAGCATGGTGCTCCAGAACACCGCCTGTGAGGCCAGGTCCGCATCTTGCTGGTATACCCCGGCAAGTATAGCGACGTTGACCGCCACGGGCAGGCCGGCGGCGACGATGAGAACCGAGGCCACGGGCGGCTGGAAGCCGAAGACGACGGTCATGCCAGCAGCCACCAGAGGAGAAACCAGCAACCGCAGGGTGGTGATCGCCAGCATCGGTGCACCGATTCCCCGCGGACGGGCCCGCGACAGCTGCACTCCGAGAGTCAGCAGAGCCACCGGGACCAGGCCATCGGCCAGGAAACGCGCCGGGCGCGCCAGCGGCTCAACCGCAGCCCAGTCTATGGCAGTCAGGCGCACGATCACGGCCAGAACGATCGCCTGGATCGTGGGAACCTTGATCAGGTTGACCAGCATCCGGCCGGTCCGCCGGTTTCTTTCCAGCAGCCCGATACCGAAGGTGAAGCTGAGAAAGTTCTGCACGATCAGCACGGCTGCGATCACTTCCAGGTGCTCATGCCCGAAAGCCAGGACGATGAGAGGTATGCCGTAGTTGCCGGCGTTGTAGAATACGGTGCCCAACGACAGCACCGTCTCCTTTTGTCTCAATGCCGGATGGGTGGCAAACACCAACCTGCCTGTCACGTACATGATCGCCCCATGCGCCACGCAGAACCCGCCGACAGCCAGCAGGGTGGCCATGGGGAGTTCGGTCTGTACCAGGTGGACGAAGACCAGAGCTGGAACGAAAATGTAGAAATTGAGATCAGCCAGCGTCCGCATGTCGAAACGCAGACGCCGGTCCAACCCGAACCCTAATCCGACCAGGACGAACACCGGCAGTATGATGCTGTACAGGATGGTGAACAGCATCCTGTTTTCCTGTCAACGGGTGAGTGCAACGCTGCTGTGGGAGTGCCGCACGGTTGCGGCGCCTCCGAATGCAAACCGGGACTGGCGTGTGCAACAACAGTGCCGATGGGTTCCGGCTGCTTCAGGCGTTGCGTGTCCGGCCTCGGTGCGGCGCGAACCGGGAACGTCGCTATTTCCGCGAGCCCCTGGTGTCGGCCACCTTGGAACTGCCGGGTCCCACAGCATTGCGCACGGCAAAATAGTCTTCCCGGGACAAGGTTTTGCCCAGGACGCCGGCGGCCTCGGCGATCTGGTCCGGGGTCTTGATGCCGCAGATGGCCGCGTGGATGGCCGGATGCATCAGGGTGGCAGTCAGCACCAGCTGGTAGATGGTGAGACCATACCCGTCAGCCATGGGCTTCAGGCTCTGGACCCTGGCGCAAAGGTCCCTGAACCGTTCCCCGTGGAAATCCGGATGATTGCCGCGAAAGTCGTCGAAGCTCTCCGTGCCGGTGTATTTGCCCGTGAGCAGCCCCTTGTGCATGGGCGAATAGATCATCACCCCAAGGTTTTCTGCTTGACAATAGGGCAGCAGATCCGTCTCACCGGCGGGATCGATCAGGCTGTAGGGCGGCTGAACCACCGCATACTGGCCGAAGCGACGTTGAGCCCGACACTGTTCCGCATTGTGGTTGCTGACTCCGTAGGCGCGGATTTTCCCCTGCTCGCGCAATCTTTCCAGAGCGCCGGCAATGTCCGCCAGGGGGGTCAACGGATCGTACATATGCAGCAGATAGAGGTCGATGGTTTCCAGGCCGAGCCGGCCAAGGGACAGATCGCACCGGGCGGCGATATGTCCTGGTGACAGGTCCGGATAGCGGGATCCATCCGGGTTGAAATGGTTGAAGACCTTGGTGACGATGACCAGATCCTGCCTGGGAAGGTCCCTGATGCCTTCGCCAAGTACCTTTTCTGCTTCGCCATCGCCGTACGCTTCGGCGGTATCGAAGAAATTGATGCCCCGGTCATAAGCCAGCTGCATCGCCGCAATGGCATCTTCTCTGGACTGCTTGCCCCAGAACCGGGGGCTGAGCTGCCAGGTGCCGAAGGCTACCGGAGATACCTGAAAGCCGCTTTCTCCAAGGGTGACGCGTTCCATGAGTCCTACTCCTGTTCGTGAACGGGTGGCAACGGATTACGTTGCCCGACGACAAACACGTCCCGAAGAAAAAGCGTCAAGGCGCGGATTCGGGCAATGTCACCCCCCCGTTGACGGAAAGTGTTGGGGAGACAACCAGCCTTCGATCAGCCTTTGACGACGCCCGCGTCTGGCCTATACTCTCCAGTACCGCCACTACAGGCGGACCGCGATCGTTCGGATCGACGGGGCATTCCAGCAAGGAGGTCATTACGATGAGTTCCCACGCGAAGCATCAAGGAAGGTGTGGTTGCAGTGAAAATCGTCCACCTGACAGCGGTTGTTGCTGCGATCAGGAGCGCTGTGCGTGTGGCTGCCAGTGCGGTTGTTCATGTAGCTGTCACGTTCAGTGCGAGTGCGCCTGTCACCGCGGCGGATGCTGCTGCGGGCACCATGGCGCTGAAGGTTTCCAACGGCGGTTCATCAACCGGGCGGAGCGTATCGCGCAACTGGAAAAATACCTGGAGGAACTGCGCGCCGAAGTCCAGGGCGTAGAAGAGGCCATCGCCGATCTACGCGACGCTTGAGGCCGCGGCAGCGGCACTGGCCTCCTACAGGCCACGGGCCCTGACCGGCGGCGGGTGACGCCCGGACAAGGCGCCAGCCCGCCCGCATCCTGACGGCGGCCGCATCTGGCCGGTGGGCCGGCTGGGGTTCGCGAGGCCCGATGCCTACTCTTTCGTGATCGCGGGATCCCGGGCACATCCAGTGCAGGCATCATAGAAATGCTGTACGAGGGATGCAATGCCGACGGCCCCCTGAACCGCTTCTATCTGCCCTGGCTGTTCCGGGGAGCTAACGCGGGTGATGGACAGGGGGGGGCGTCTGGTCTTGACAGGCCGGTTTGCGCCAGAACGGCACAACCGGCCAGACCGGACGTCTCATGACGTCGCAACCGTCGGTTCAGCAGACCAGCCTGGCCATCATGCGGTCAACTTCGGGGAGCGATTCACCATGACGACTCACAGTGACGCCGTCATTCAACTGCCGGTGCGCTGGTGGAGCGGCAGCGGTTATTACCAGGGCCAGATGCAGGCGGACGGATACCGGTACGCCGATCTCGAGCTCCAGCGCAACAGCACCGCTTTCATGGTGGTCGACAGTGACTGCGGACCCGGTAATCCATGGGTCGAGGCCGGCATCGCGCCGGCCCTGAAAGCGGCGCGCCATTCGGGTCTGCACGTACTGTTCATCCACAACGACTTCTCCCTGACCGACGAGCCGGGAAGCATCAAGCGGGAGCTGCACGGCACGCGCTGGGGAGATGCCGCCGCGGCTCAACGCCCGCACCCGGCGCGTACTCCGCATCAGCCCAACTACTCCGTGTCGATACAGCCGCTGGCCCATGAGCCGGATTTCCCCAAACAGGAGTGGTCTGGATTCCACGCAACGCATGTCGACTACCATTTGCGCTGTTACCGTATCCAGACGCTGATTGCCGTCGGCTTCAGCCAACGCGCCTGCCTGTACCAAACGCTGGCCGGCGCCGTTGAGCATAATTACCGCGTCGTGCTCCTGCGCGACTGCACCCATTCGGCCGAATACCCGGACACCGTGGATGAGAGCCTGCCGGAAGGCGGCTGGCTGCGCAAGATCATGTTCCGGAACTTCGAGCATATCATCGGCTACACCTCCACATCCGCCGAATTCGTCGCCGCCTGCGAGACTGGAGCACGCGGCTGCAGCCGCGCCTCTCAGTAGATCGAACCCCACCTGCCGGTACATTTCGGGCCGCCCGCCCGAACTGGCAACCGGGCGGTTTCTGGAAGCCCTGCGTTACGCCGTGCGATGGCACGGCGCCGATCTGCGAAAAAGTTCGTCGGTGCCGTACATGGCGCATCTGCTGGGCGGGTGCGCCCTGGTGCTGGCAGACGGCGGCAACGCAAGACGGCCTGTCTCGAACATCTGAGAAGAGCGACATACGCCGAGTGACGCAGGCAGTACGACGAGGCAGACAGCTACGAAATGAACCCGGAGGTGTTATATGTCAGACTCTTTCTGTCGATCCCAGGGCCGTGCAGACCCCTTTACCGGCAGCTGGCTGCTCGTCGTGCTTTTACTCGGTGCTTGTGCCACGACTCCAGCGTACCGGCCGGAAGCGTCAATGCGTCCGGCGGCCTCCGTCTGCTCGGGTACTATTACCCTAACCCCGGACCAGAAAGAGCTGCTCTGGCCGGTCGCCAGCGACCGGGAGCCTGGCAATCTGCTGTCCGGCCTGGCAGGTGCCTGGTACCGAAGCCCGAACCTGACACGCATCGCGGATCCGGTAACCCTCGACGAACTCGAGCGCACCTGGTATGCTGACAGTCATGGTTACGGCAACGACTGGTCGATACGTTGGACTGGCTACCTGGTTGCCCCCACCGACGGCCCGGTTGCCTTTCATGGACGGTCCAACAAGGGGCTGATGGTGGAGGTGGCTGGACGCCGGGTGATCGAGCTGTTCCATGGCGGGGGGCTGTCCGGCGCAACCCTGGACATGGTCCGTGGGCAGCGCTACCCGGTGCACGTGGTCTACCTGCAGCAGGACGCCGCACCAACGGGCTCCTTCAGCGTCGCCTGGAGTTGGGGGGAGCGGGAGCCGGAGGTGATCGCCGGGGAAGCCCTGCGCTTCACGGCCGAGCAGGGCTGGTACTGGGGAGTGATCGACTGGCTCACGCCTGCGCATTTCGAACTGGCGGCCCGGACCCGTCCCCAGGTTCCAGCCGAACACGCGTATGCCTACCGCGAGGCGGGGCGGTTTGCCGGCTGGCCGGCCAACCACGGCATGTGGGCCTGGAGCGACGAGATCCTGGTCGGTTTCCGGCAAGGCTACTACAATTCCGCGCCGGGTACGAGCCATGCCATCCGCAGAGACCTGCCCCAGGGTGACGTGCTGGCGCGCAGCCTGGACGGGGGTTATAACTGGACCATCGAGCCCTTCACCCTCAGTCTGGACGACGCTGAGCCCCGGGACTGTCCGGCGCTGGACTTTACCCATCCCGGCTTTGCCATGCGAGTTGATGAAAACGTTTTCGCTTACTCGCTTGACAAGGGTGCCAGCTGGATGGGACCTTGTCGCATCAACGGCCTCGGATTCGATCCGGAGTCGCTCACTTCCCGCACTGACTATATTGTGAAGAGTGCTGACGAAATCCTGGCATTTATGTCCGCCCGGACCGGAATGGTCCATGCCGGTCATCAGGACCGCGCCTTCGCGGCCAGGAGCACTGACGGCGGACGGAGTTTCGAGTTCCTCGGTTGGATGACCCACGATCTGCGGGCGCGCTCGGTGATGCCCTCGACCGTCTATGTGGGGGAGAACCACCTGGTCTCGGTGATGCGCCGCCGCCAGGATCCGCTAGACAGCCACGGACCGCTGCGCAAGTCCAGCAACTGGATCGAGGCGGCCGAATCACGCGACGACGGGGTCACCTGGACCTCACTGGGCAAAGTGGCCGACACCGATCGCGGCGAAAAGAACGGCAGCCCGCCGGCCCTGGTCAGGCGCGATGACGGTTCGCTGGTGGTGGTCTACGGCTACCGGTCGGTGCCTGCCGGTATCCGGGCACGGGTGAGCACCGACCAGGGCAGGACCTGGAGCGCAACCCAGGTCCTGCGCGCAGACGGCTCCACCTGGGATATCGGTTATCCGCGCATGGTGGTCAGAGCCGATGGCAAGCTGGTCACGGCGTACTATTTCACTACCCAGGAACACCCGTATCAGCATATCGGCGTGACCATCTGGGAGCCGATGGATGAAGAACCTTGAAGCGGCCTGTGCCCGCAAACCAGCGGGTCCTCAAGGTGCGGGTTTCAGCGGCAGCGCTCCAACACCAGCACCCAGTCCGCCATGGTCGGCGGCATGGGCACCTGCCAGTCGCCCCGGTGGCCCTGCACCTCCGGCAGAGCGTGTTCCGCACCGGTACGCGGATCGAACCAGAAGGCACGGTATGCGCCATCCGTTTCCAGTTCCTTGACCACCGGCAACCCGCGCCATGGGGCCAGGGGCTGGTGGAAGTAGAGCACCCGGACTTCGCCCGGTATGCCCGCGGCATAGTTGCCGCCGGGATCCGTGTCAGGCGTGGCGTGGGGGTCCAGCCATTCCGGGTGGGACTCAAAACTCCACCACGGGTAGCGTTCCAGCAGTTGCCTGGCAATACCGAGCTGGCGCGAGCCCGGTAGCCGGGCGGCTTCGTCCCATGGCCTGTCGCCCCACGATGCCCCGTGCGGTGACGGGCCGTAGGGCGCGTCGCCGCGATTCACCTGCCAGATGCCGTTGGCGCCATAGGTGAAGCCGCGCGCGCCCACGAGCATGTTGCTCCAGAACATGAAACGCTGGATTTCCTCGCGGCTGCCTTCCAGGATGCCCTCGTAACAGACTTCGCCGTTGACCACCGGCATGACGGGTTCCGCCGCCAGGCTGGCGGTGACCCGCTGCACGGTGTTGGGGATGCTGCCGGCCCCGCCGTGGCCGGTCTGCAGCATGTCGTAGTCCATGACCGTCGGATCGGTGACCGTGTTGCGGGCGGTATCGCTGGGATGGAGCGTGAGCGGATGACCGGCGGGATCCAACTCGCGCACATAACGGGCCAGTTCGGTCCATCCCTGGCGCTGGGTCGCCGCCGCCGCCGGCTTGTCTTCGGCCAGGTAGTACGGCATGGTGGCCTCACCGGCCATGATCCAGGTGACCGGGTAGGCGCTCCACCGGGCGATCAGGTTGCGCCAGTGCTGTTTCATGCGGTCGAGGCCCAGCCAGGGCAGGTGATAACCCCAGCATCCGACCACGGCCGGCATCAGGCCCGCCCGCACCAGCCACTGCAGACGCAGATCGGCCATGTCGAAATACGCCGGGTTCAGACGGGCGTATTCCGGTTGCCATGGGTGTCCAGCTTCGTTGAAACCGCGCGGATCGAAGGCCGGCATGTCCGGGTAGAGCCCGGCAACGAGGTGAATCACATTGAAGCCTTTGGCCACGCGGTCAGCGGTCAGCCACTGGAACTCATCCGGCCAGTGCAGGCGCTGGCAGAGGCCCATCCACCAGGTATCGCCCAGCCACAGGAAGGGCGTGCCGTCGGCGTGCTGGAAGTGGCGCCGGTCCGGAGCTACATGCACTGGACCGTGTTTAAGGAGGGGATTGCTCCCGGTGTACGGACCGACCTCCAGTGTTCCTTCCTGCGCGTGCAGAGCCGCATTGCCGGCATCCGAACAGACGGTTCGGAACGTATACCGGCCCGTGGCCGGAGGGGCGTAGCGCACGCGCCACTCGTGGTCGCCGGCCCAGTAGGCGGGGACGCGCCGGGCCTGTCCCGCCGGATCCGTGATGACGACATCCAGCTCGATCTCATTACCGGGATCGGCATACGCTTTCCCGGAGGCATGGCTCCACTCGGCGGCGCAGTGCTGCATGGCAAAGCGATGGGTTGGCATGGCACACCTCGCGGTCTTGTGTGGGTCAATGGAACGATGCACGGCGATCGTGTCCCTGCGTCCATGCGGTCCGTGGGCAGCGACCGGACCGCAAAGGCGAACGGCATGATACTACGCCGGCCGATGCGCCGCCGCCTATCATGCGTCAGCGCGTTACCCGGGCTGGATACCACTCAGCTCCTCCAGCCTGCCGAACATGATGCGATCCGTACTGCCCTTGTTACCCTGGGTAACCGTCAGCCAGATCATGCCCTCATGCTCGTGAAAGGTGGGATACTGGAAGGAATCCGCGCTCTCGAACCGGTACTTGCGTTTCCAGCGCATACCGTCCAGGGAGATGTCCAGGTTGAATACGCTGCGCCTGCCGCCCTGGATCGACGTGGCTTCCTGCCAGCCCAGGTAGTACGTGGCGCCGAAGCGGTCGAAAGTGGGCTTGGCGTTCGCGCCGTTGGTCACGAACGCCTGCTCCCGCGCCACAGCCCATGTTCTGCCGTCCAGACTGGTGGTGAAGTGGTAGTTGCCGCTGTCGTTCCGGCAGATGGCCATCCAGGTGCCGTCCGGCAGGCGGTTCACCGCGGATTCGCTCAGTTGCTCGGATTGCGGTTCGTTGTAGTGCCCGATGATCTGAAAGGTGGCGCAGTCATCGAGCACGCGGGCCAGCGCATTCTGCTTTCCGGGGAAGTTGTTGATCGCCACATGCCGCTGCCCGTCGAAGACCTTGAACGAATCGAACAGATAGAGACCATGATCCGGACACGGTCGGGCGAAACCGTGCGCCACCGCGTCGGCGTGTACGTGACAGGGTTGCATGTCGAAGGTGCCGGCGGCGGTCTTGACTCTGGCCTTGTGGATCGTGTCCTCAAAACGCAGCCTGGTCAGATCGAAGTCGCGGTACCAGGTGAGTGCCTGTTGCCCGGATGGCTGGCTGGCAAAGAAACAGCGCAGGGTATTCTCGTTCACTCGCAGGATCCGCGGCACGAAACACATCCCCACCGGAAGTGTCGCATTGGCAAAGACCTGCCCGGACCGGGCCAGCGGAATGACCTGCTCCACGGCCGGCGTCCGCAGGTGGACCACGGACAACACGCAGTACTGGTGATGGCCGGCGCCATGCCCCGGTTGCACGTCGTTGTCGTGTTCGACGATGAAAGCCCGGTCACCCGCGCAGACGAATTCAGCGTCGTGCGCTCCCTTGACGTGGGGCGCGGTGACACGGACCAGCCGTTGCATGACGCGGTGTCCGGCTGCCACCGGGTCCCATGATTCCGGAAGTAGCCGCGGTTGGCGCTCCGGGCCCGGTATGCCTTGCGGGGGGTGAGGCGACAGGTCGGGACGTGCAGCTTTCTCGTTCATGGGATCTCCGTGTCCATCCATAGTCTGCGTCCGGCGGCCCACCCGATGAACTCGGTGTCGGGCTGGCGGAAAACAGGCCTGGAGGCTGCATCAACTCCACGTAAAGGAATACAGCCGGGCGTGGGCCAGGACGAATCTCAGGCGGACGCGTTGCCCCTGCCATGGCGCCAGGCTTGGGCTTCCCTGCCAGGCTACTGGCAGACGCGGCCACCGACACCGTCAGCCAGAGCCGGGCGTTACAACTGCAGCAATTCCGGCGTGTGGGCCTGCATCCAGGCTCTGAGCTGCTCCACGTGTTCCTGGGTGCAGCTCGGGTAGGGGCCGCGCGAGACCGGGCTCATGCGCAGGAAACCGGCGACCAGACCGTGAAGGTGGTCATAGGCCGTGTCCGTGAACCCCATGGCCGCAAACGGCGCCAGGCCTTCTTCGTGGTGACGCCGCACTATGGCACACCAGGTTACCAGCTCGTCCCACGCGCCCGCCTGCAGCAGGTCGAAACCCCGCAGGACGAACCGTGGGTTCATGTACACCAGGGCGCTGGCGCAGCCGATCGCGCCGTAGGGACCCAGGTTGGCCCACTCCGTCTCGCTGACCCAGACATTGACGAATTCGCTGAGACGCTGGCATCCCTCCGGGGTTCGCCCGACCGTCCCGGCATTGGCTTTGACCGCCAGGTACCTACCGGTGCTGTGGTATATGGCGCGGTGCTGCTCCACGCTAAGGCTCTTCTTGCTGCGCTGCGTCTCGTACACGGTCAGGGGCAATCCTGCACCGGCGTCTGCCACGTCCTGGAAGAACGGCACGATGTGGCGATCATCCACTTCCATCCAGAAAGGAAGGGCGACCTGTATCGCATCCGCGCCCAGCTCTGCGGCACAGGCGGCCCGGCGTTGGGCCCCCAGTGTGTAGGTCGAGGTGACACCGAGCATGCAGCCGGTGCCGTGTCGCCGGCACTCTTCCACGGTGGCCCGACTGATGCGCTGCCATTCGTCGAATTCCATGGCATAGAATTCGCCGCTGGTGCCGGCGGTATAGATCCCGGGCACACCGGCCCGGCAGGTCCGCGCCACATTGTCGCGGTAGGCTTCCTCGTCGAAGACCTGTCCATCGTCCGTCCAGGCAACGGGCAGTCCCGCCCACGGTCCGGTCAGATCGCTGCGTGTCAAGGTCATGGGCGACGGTCTCCATGGTGTTGGGAAAGGGCTGGCGTGGGACGGGTGATCTGTGGGCGAAATCCGCTGCCGGAGCCCGGGTGCGGCGGGGGTGCGACCGCAAGCCGGGTGCCTGAACCACAATCGTCGGCAGATCAACGGGCAGATCGTCCGCAATATAATAGCGGAGTTGCTACCTGCCGGGAAGTACCACCCAGGTTCGGGCGCGGCGGTGTACCTTAGCGACATTATAAAGCGTATACGGGTATGCACGCCCCGACCAAAAGTCTCCCGTATCTTCATGATGGATTCAGCCACCGGCGACCTGGCTTCGGCTTCGGAGGCGGTAATCCAACTCGCCCTGGCAGAGGATACTGTGCGGACTCAATGGTCACAGACATTCTGTCCTACCTGCAGGGTGCCGGATAGGTAGGCGGTCACTATGCTCTCAGGCGTGGCCGCTGACACTCCCACGATCACCTTGATCCCGTTCTGGGCGAACAGAGCATGCGCCCGCTGCCCCATGCCGCCGGCGATGACGACGTTGACACCCTGTTCATGTAGCCAGCGCGGCCAAGCGCCGGGCTCGTGCGCGGGTGGCACCAGGTAGGCCGTCTCGGTGATCTTCTGGGCCTCTGCGTCAACCTTGACCAGCGCGAATTGCTCACAGTGGCCAAAATGCAGGCAGGAACTGCCGTCGACCATGGGAATGGCGATCTTCATCCTGGATTGCTCCTTGCATGGGTACTGAACTGCGGCGATGAGGAATTGTACACCGAGCCCCGGTGTTACATGGTCGCCCATAGCAAGGGCTGTGCCAAGCTTCCGTGCCGGCTTGAACAATAGACTCAAATGAAATAAAATCAACGCGTTGTATGGAATTTTGAGTGCCATACCAACTTCGTGAGAAGGTACGACCGCTGATGCAATCGGGCAGAATGAACGATTATCGCCGTTGACCCCGGCCGTCCACCGGGGGGGTGATCAGCCCATAGGTGTTGATCTTGCGGTACAGCGTGCTGACACTGATGCCCAGGTCCCTGGCGGCGCGTTTACGGTTGCCGTTATGACGCTGGAGCGTCTCCGTGATGAAAAGCCTCTCCAGTGCGCTCAGGCTCATCGCCTGTCCCACGGGGGTCCCGCGGGGAGTGATCGGGCGTAGTTCGGGAGGGAGATGGTTCAGCTGGATCATGCCACCGCGGCACAGTACAAACGCCTGTTCTATGATATTCTCGAGCTCGCGGACATTACCGGGGAAATCATGCTCCATCAGGCGGGTCAGGACTTCATCTGAAACTCCGGCAATATTCTTGTCCTGAAGGCGGTTGAACTTGGCGACCAAATGGTCCACCAGCAACGGGATGTCCTCGCGCCGTTTGGCCAGGCCGGGCAGGGTCAGGTGGACGACACGGATGCGGTAATACAAATCTTCCCGGAATTTCCCGGCACGGGTCAGTTTGGTCAGGTTCTGGTTGGTGGCGGCGATCACACGCACATCGACGGGGATCGGTTTGATGCTGCCCAGTGGCTCGACCACCCGTTCCTGTAGCACGCGCAGCAGCCGAACTTGCATGGCAGGTGAAATATCGCCGATCTCGTCCAGCAAAATCGTTCCCCCTGCGGCCAGCTGGAATCGTCCGGGTTTGTCGCGCCTGGCGTCCGTGAAGGCGCCCGCGTTGTGCCCAAACAGCTCGCTTTCCAGCAAAGCGTCCGGTAACGCCGCGCAGTTGACGGCCACGAATGGTTTCTGCCTGCGGGGTGAGAGGTTGTGGATGGCGCGGGCGAAGAGCTCCTTGCCTGTGCCACTGGGGCCCTCGATCAACACCGTGCTGCTGCTGGCGGCAATCTGCGGTAGGAGCTCGAACAAACCAACCATGACCGAGCTCCTGCCAACGATGTCCTCAAAGCTGTACCGGGCCTTGAGCTCCTTCTGCAATTGCTCCACTTGCGTCAGATCCTGAAAGGTCTCCACGCCACCGACGATCTCGCCGTCCGTTCCCTTGAGCAGTGCTGTGGCGATGCGGATGGGTACTCGCTCGCCGTTGTCGTTGACGATATAGGCCGTCGCATTGACGATCGGCTTGCCGCTGTCCATGGTGCGTTGCAGGACGCAGCGGGTCTCGCAGGTGCTGGCCCGGAACACATCGCAACACAGGCTGCCGATAGCCTGCTCACGCGTTACGCCGGTAATGCGTTCGGCAGCCCGGTTGAAGGTGGTGATCCGCCAGCTCCGGTCTACCGTGAACACGCCTTCGTTGATCGAATCCAGGATCGTCGTTTCACGCTCCAACGAATGGTCCCCATGGCCAGGTTGCATTGCCACACTCCGATCAGGCTCGTATAATCGGTCAAAAATAGCTGTTGATGTAAGCGTAATCTACCAGAATGCACGATTATGAACAACGCGAGAACAATGGTCTATCGTCATAAGTCTTTGTTTCAAGGGACTATGTGAAATTCGCTGAGGTGCCTTCACGCATGGCACGGAACTTGTATACTCCCTCCATACGATGAAAGTCGCTATACCTTACTGGCACGGTCGGATCAGTCCCGTCTTCGATGTGGCTGGCAGAGTGCTTGTCGTCGAAATCGAGCGAGGGGTCGAGCAGGCACGACAGGACATGATCCTCAACGTCGAGGACCCCCGGCTCAGAGCGGCTCGCTTGGCCGAAAGCGGGACGGATTTGCTGATTTGCGGCTCGATTTCCCGGGCTATGGAACAGGCCCTGGCGGTGGCCGGCGTTGCTGTGATGCCGCAGACCTGCGGCGATGTGGAGCAGGTTCTGAAGGCATTTATCGGCGGTCGATTGCATCGGGACACCTTTCTGTCGCCAGGTTGTCGTTGTCGTCGGGAACCGTCAGTCGGCAAAAAACAGAATCGGCCATGCTGCATAGGGTCTCAGAGCAGCCTTTCAGAACGGAGCAGCAAAACCACAGGACGGTGAAATGACTCAAGGTGATGCACCGGATCGCATAGCGGTCGCGAACGGTGACGCAGTCCTTCGCCGTGTCAAACACCGAAGCGTTGGCATAGCATCATACGGTGGACAGCTTCGTCCAACCATGACCAAAGGAAAGGTGCAGAAATGAAGATCGCCATCACAGCCACAGCACAGTCTCTGGATGCCCAGGTGGACTCGCGTTTTGGCCGGTGTCCGTACTACCTGATCGTCGAAACGGAAGATCTGAGCTTTACGGCACTCGCCAATCCAGGTGTGAGTCAGGGCAGTGGAGCGGGAATTCAGGCGGCCCAATTTCTGGCGGACAAAGGCGTCCAGCACATTCTGACAGGCAATTGTGGACCTAAAGCGCACCAGACGCTTGCTGCGGCCGGGATCTCCGTTAGTGTCGGCTGTTCAGGGACCGTACGGGAAGCTGTCGAGCAGTTCAAGACGGGTAAGCTTCCTGCCGCTTCCGGCCCCAGCGTTGGGGGGCGCTTTGGTGCGGGTTCAGGTGGTGGTCGTGGCCGTCGTGCCGGGCGCCAGTGAGCGGGAAATCGGATGGCTCAGTAACGGGAAGTTTGTAACGACGGAGGATTTCTTGCGCAAAACCAGGCGAATCGCTGTTGCCAGTGGCAAAGGAGGGACGGGCAAAACCACGGTAGCCACCAATCTGGCGGTTACGGCCGTAAAGTCCGGGCTCAGCGTCGGCTATCTGGACTGCGACGTGGAGGAGCCGAATGGGGCCGTGTTTCTCAACCCGGATATGGCGATGACGCAGCCGGTGAACGTGAGCGTGCCGGCGGTCGACCTTGACAAATGCAGTGGATGCGGTCAGTGCGGCCGGATTTGTCAGTATAACGCTATCGTGCCCATGGGTCAGCAGGTGCTGGTATTCCCCGAGCTATGCCACGGTTGTGCAGGATGCTGGCTGGTATGCCCCACTGGAGCGATCAGCGAATCCAGGCGGCAGATTGGGCAACTGGAAGTCGGCAAAGCGGGGCCATTGCACGTCGTCCAGGGGTTGCTGAACATCGGCGAGGTGGTGAGTCCGCCGGTGATCGCAGCGGTCAAAGGCGCCGCGCCGGACGTTGACCTGCTGGTGATCGACTCGCCGCCGGGAACGTCTTGTCCGGTGCTGGAGAGCGTGCGAAAGAGCGATCTGGTGTTGCTGGTCACCGAGCCCACGCCTTTTGGCCTGCATGACCTCAGGCTTGCCGTGGCTATGGTCCGAGCCTTGGAATTACCGTTCGCGGTGGTGATCAATCGTGCCGGTACCGGTGACGGCGAAACCAGGGCATACTGCGTCTCTCAGCGTCTGGAGGTGCTGGCCGAAATCCCGGAAGACCGGCAAGTTGCGGGAGCGTACTCGCGGGGTGAGCTGGTGTGCGACACCATGCAACAATACCGTGAACTCTACGCTGAGCTGCTCCGGAAAATTATGCCAAACACTGCGTCCATGGCAGCCAGGAGCGCGTAGTCCCGGATGCATTCACCAACTTCGCCGTGGAGCCTCCGGCCTGGCCACAGGACAACGCCTGTGACAGGAGTGTGCCTGTCTGGCGTGCGGTGCGCAGAAAACGCGGACATCAGCAAGAGGGATATGCGCGAGCATATCGGTAGCAGGAAATTCTATCCGTCATCATGGACGCCTGAAAGGAACGGCCGAGTGCATGTCAACTGAGCCGCAGGAACTGGTGGTCATCAGTGGTAAGGGCGGAACGGGCAAGACCTCCATGGTGGCTGCCTTTGCCGCGCTGGCGGAGAATCTGATACTGGCCGACTGCGATGTTGACGCGGCGGACCTGCATCTGGTTCTGGAACCCCGGATCATACGGCGCCAACATTTTTCCGGCGGCAAGCAGGCGCGCATCAAAACCGGTCATTGCACGGCCTGCGGCCAGTGTGCAGAGCTCTGTCGTTTTGCCGCGATCACTTTTGATGGTTCCGGCAACGGTAAGGTGAAGAAAACGTTCCGGGTGGATCCCATCGCCTGTGAGGGCTGCGGAGTATGTCATTGGTTTTGTCCTGCGGACGCCATCGAGTTCACCCCGACCATCAATGGCGAATGGTATGTCGCCGACACCCGCCATGGACCCATGGTGTATGCCAAACTAGGCATTGCCGAGGCGAATTCCGGCAAACTCGTCAGCATCATCCGCTCGGAAGCAGGGACCATAGCCCGGTTGCGCAGTCTGAATCTCGTGCTGATCGATGGCTCGCCCGGCATCGGCTGTCCGGTGATCGCTTCCGTCACCGGAGCGGACGTGGCGCTGATCGTGACGGAACCGACGCTCACTGGATTGCACGATCTGCTACGGGTGGCGGAGGTGACGCGACACTTCGGTATCCCGGGGCTGGTGTGCGTCAACAAGTGGGACCTGAATCCGGGCATCACCGTTCAGATCGAACGGCAGGCCGAAGAACGCGGATTGAGCGTGGTTGGTCGGGTGCGCTACGATCCGGCCGTGACCGAGGCACAGATACACAAACAGTCCGTCGTGGAGTATCAGCAGAAGGGTTGTGCGGAAGACATCCGGAAAGTCTGGTCGGTCATCGCCGACGCATGGTTGACGCCATCCCGGAATCCCCGCGCCGGGAGCTGATGGCCAACAGGGAGACGGTGGCCATCAGCTGGTTTTCACTTGTACGGGTGGGACGCTACCTGGAGTGGTCCCACGGTGACCCTCTGTGCCTGTACGAAATGGTCACAGCATGTGCCGGACGCTTGACAGTGTACTTCGTTGCATGGCGTGAAGCTAGCGTATTTGGCGGACAGGACACTATCCCTGCAACAGCAACCCGTAAGGAAGAGCCATGGCATACGTATTCGGACCGGTGCCGTCGCGCCGACTGGGACGCTCGCTTGGCGTGGACCTAGTGCCGTTCAAGACCTGCAGCTACGATTGCATCTACTGCCAACTTGGTGCAACGACCAACAAGACCGTCGATAGACGCGAATGGGTGCCGTTGGATGATGTCCTGGTGGAACTGAAAGACCGGCTGGCCACCAGACCGGACTATATCACGCTGAGCGGATCCGGCTCGCCAACCCTCTATTCACGCCTGGACGAGTTGATTGCCGCGATTCGTGCTATGACCGCAATCCCCGTCGCGGTCCTGACGAATGGCTCGTTGCTGTGGCAGGAGGACGTCCGCCGGCAGTTGCTGGAAGCCCATCTGGTCATACCCTCGTTGGATGCTGGGCACGCCGGCATGTTCCAGGCAGTCAACCATCCTCATGCCAGTCTCTCGTTCGATCAGGTATTGGAGGGCTTGATCGATTTCCGGCAGGAGTTTAGCGGCGACTGCTGGCTGGAGGTCTTCCTCCTGACCGGCCTCAACGACAGCGACGACGAGATCGGCAGAATCACCGCGTGCGTCGAGCGGATCGGGCCGGATCGAGTCCAGTTGAACACGGCCACCCGTCCTACCGCCGAGCATGACGCCGTTATGGTGGACCTGAACCGTATGGTCGACCTGGCAGCGAGGTTCGATCCGTTGGCCGAGGTGATCGCCGATTACCAAGGTGTCCATGCCCGCAGCGAGTTCACTGCGGGACGCGACGGCGTATGGGCGATGATCCAGCGACGGCCTTGCTCCTTGAGAGATATTGCCGAAGGCCTGGCGATGCACCGTAACGAAGTCGTCAAATATATCGAGGAACTGGATGCCAAGGGCTTGTTGACGAAGCATTTTACCGGTGGCAGATTGTTCTACAGCGGTAGACATTGAGTTTCCAGCAGTACCCCCACCTGGCACCTCGCACCACATCTGGCGGTCTGCCGGACGATCAACTCTGAACCAGGGAACCCTGATATGAATGCGGCAGAGCAGGCAGTATGCGACAGGTTGTTAACCGTGGACACGGACTCGGTGTGGTGGATTCTCAACGAAATGGGTTATAGCGACACCTTCGTGCAGGGCCTTCAGGTGCTGCGGCCCGATCTCAAAATGGCCGGGCGAGCCGTGACCTTGCATTACCTGCCAATCCGGCCTGATCTGGCGGCCCGGGTCAAGGCGGCACACAGCGTGCCCTTGATCTGCCAGGTTGCCGATGCGACCAATCCCGGCGATGTGCTGGTGGCCGGCATGGGCGGCGAGTTGGGCGGAGGATTCATCGGCGACGTCATCGCGTCGCGTTTTCAGGATCGCGGCGGCGTAGGTCTGGTGGCCGACGGCGCCACGCGCGACATCACCGCCTTGCGTACGATGGATCTGCCGGTGTACGTGGCCGGCGGCCAGGCCTCGGCAAGCTGGCACCGGGTGGTGTGCGTGGACGTCAACATCCCCATACGCTGCGGCACCGTCAGCGTGCTTCCCGGCGACTATATCGTCGGCGACGCGCAGGGCGTCATCGCGGTGCCTGCCGACCACGCCGCGGAGGTGGCGGACCGCGCCGCGGAACTGGAGGGCGTTGAAGCCTTTGTCCGGCAAAAACTGCACGACACCGGGGTGCCGCTCCATGAGATCTATCCCCCCGATGAGGAGATGTACCGGCAGTACCGGGAATCACGGCGGGCACGGTAAGGAGCCGGGTCGCGGTCAATCAAGCCGCCTTTTCACGGCGCGGGTGAGTCCGCCGACGACCGGCAAGCGCTCGAACATCACACTGGTGTCCCAGTAATCCTGCTGGAAGACCACTTTCCCGGTTGCGTCAAAGCGAACATGGGAGAAGCCGAGAGCCTCGATCAAGTCGTCAGGGGCTCGATTGAGCCGCAGGTACATGGTCCACATGAAAAAGAATTCGCCGGAGTCTTCGTTCACGGCGTCGATGACGAACGTGCAGGTGTGGATGGGCTCAGCCATCCTGATGAAGTACGTCTCGATGGAATCCAGGCCGGTCACGGCCTTGAACGGGTCACCGAAATAGGCCTCTTCGGCATAGAGATCACGCACTCCGCTGCGGATCGATTCGACGGAGTAGACGGCATAGAAATCCCTGAATCGCTCCACGGCGTTGCGGGCCGTGTCCGAACTGGGTTCAACGTAGGCGATCCGTTCCGGACCGGTACGGGCACGGGCCAGTTGATGGGATTCCACCAGCTGTCTCGAGGCGGGTGATGACTGGCACCCGGCCAGGGTGAGCGACGCTGTCGCCGCGACACAAGCCCACATCCGCGAGTTCATCTTGGCGCTCCTTGTGCTGGTTGCCTGATACTGGTCGTCCCGTATCCATCCTGGCAGTGCTTCCGGGCGCCGGGGATGGCGCGCGGGTAAGAGCGGAGGGCTTTCCTCCGCATGTCCCACACCGGCCAATAGTACGTAAATCCCTGGCCCGTCTGCAACACTGCGCCTGCCTGCAACACAACTCGCGGACAAATGATCGATGCTCGACAGGAAAACCGATCTTTCCCTGACCTCTTACCAGGCCGAAGCCGTGCTGGAGGCCTGGTTGGGTGCCTCTGTCCATGGCATCCAGGTGCAGCCTCTGCACGGCGGTATGATCAACACCGTGCTGCAGCTATCTTTCGATCGGCCGCCGTTCCAGGCGGTGATCAAGCTCGCCGAACCGGGCGCCGATGGGCCGTGGGCGCTGGGCGGCGAAGCGGCCAGGCTGCGTTACCTGCAGGCCCATACTCGGTTTCCCTGTCCACAGGTGTACCTGGAAGATGCATCCAGGAGGATCCTCCCCTACGACTTCCTGCTTCTCGAAAGGCTTCCCGGAGTCCACTTTGGGCAAGTTCCGGCGAATCCCGTGGCGTGGGCGCAGCTGGACGGGCAACTGGCCGAGATACTGCTCGGTCTGCATGCCCACACCCGTCCTACCTTTGGGCCGCTCGAGGGGCCCGGCCGCACGCAATGGGCCGACCTGTTCCTGCCGCGCCTGCAGGAGGTTCGCCGGGAACCCGCCATCGCCCGGCGGCTGTCGGCTACGGTGCTGGCGGAAGTGGACCACGCCATCACCCGAGCCGGCGATCTGCTGGCGGATCAGGGACCGCCGACGCTGATCCACGGCGATGTCTGGGCGGGTAACATCATCGTGCAGCAGCGGCAGGGGGGCTGGCACATCACCGGCCTGGTGGACCCCGGGGCGGAATACGCCGACGCAGAAATGGAACTGGCCTATCTCGAGTCCTTTGGCAAGTCGCGTCCTGCGTTCATGGAGGTGTATACGCGGCAGCGCCCGTTGCGTTCGGGATACGAGGTCCGACGCATGATTTACTGGCTGCACACCTGCCTGATCCACGTCTGGTTGTTCGGCAACCGGTCTTACATCCAGTACACGGCCGAGGTAGCCAGCCAGCTTCGGCATCTGCTTTGATCAGCGCACGGCACGACAAGGGAGGGCAGAAACAAGCCCGGTATCAGCCGGCGTTACCGGCGCGGGGTTGGATCACGCCGCTCCGGGCCCTGAGTCCCGGTACCTGGCGCCCGGTCTACGTAGGTACTACGTTTCGTCCGGCAGAATGAGTCATGGCGGTTCACCTCAGCCCAGGAGATCCTGAAGATGGACACAACCCGATGCATCCGGATCACCGCCATCAGCGTCGACCCGGCGGCCCATGCGGTCGAGACGGCGGCCGCGCACGAGCTGCGGGATTACCTCGGGCGGATGGGTGGCGGCGAACTGCCGATGCTCGCGCCCAACGACCCGGCGCTACCCGGAGCCGGGGTGGTCTTCGTCGGTGGGAGCGACACCGCGGTCCGGCACGGCCTCTGTCAGGCCGGTGAGCTGGCCTCGCTGGCCGCGGATGCGTTCGTCGTGCGGTCACGCGACGGCCAGGTGCTGGCGGCGGGCGGCGGGTACCGGGGCACGGTGTATGCGGTATACCGCCTGCTGGAGCACCTGGGTTGCCGTTTCTACCACGAGGAGCTGGAGATCGTCCCTGACCCAGGTGCCGGCCAGATACCGGCGATCCTGGATCTGGCGGACTCGCCGGCCTTCGAATGGCGGGCCATGTGGGGCACGGTGCCGACCCTCAAGGCCGGACTCTCGCCGGGCGAGTGGCCGGCAGCCATCCAGGGCATCGAGCTGCCCAGGATGATGGCTATCCCCCGGGGCGGCTTCTGGCATCACACCCTCGGCTTTCTGCTGCCGGCATCCGAGCAGCCTCCTGAATACCTCGCTTTGCTGGGCGGCGAGCGCCGGGTGGTCGATCCGGCACGGCAGCAGTACTGTCTCTCCAACCCCGACTTCCTGCGTCTCGCCACGGAAGCCGCCCTCCGCTGGATGGACGAAGATCCGGAACCGGTCTACTACCCCATCCACTACGGCGACGTGGGCAACTTCTGCGAGTGCGACAACTGCCGGGCCATGTACGCCGAACAGGGCAGCATCACCGACGCGGTCATCGGGTTCCTCAACCAGATCGCAGCCGAGGCCGAGGCCCGGCACCCGGAGAAGTTTCTCACCATCCTGGCCTATTGGGGTACGCGCAACCCGCCAGTGCGGCAACGGCCCAGAGCCAACCTGCTCATCGTCTTCTGCGCCATCTCCGAGTGCCAGGCGCGGCCATGGTCCCATCCGGTCAACCAGCGGTTGCATGTGTGCCGTGACCTGGAGCGCTGGATCGAGTTGCATCCGCTCGGGCCGCAGGGGATCATCACTTTCGAGTATCCCACGACGTATTACTTTGCCGGCTACCCCTACCCCGCATTGTATGCGCACGCCGAAAACCTGCGGTATTACCGGCGGCTGGGACTTCGCGGCGTATACATCTGCGGACTGACGCGGGGCCACCTGCTGCCCCTCTATTCGTACGTCATGTCCCGCCTGCTGTGGAACCCGGAGCGCGATCTGGGCGCTTTGATCGACCAATTTTGCCGGGCCTGGTACGGACCGGCCGCGGAGCCCATGTGCCAGTATGTGGATCTGCTGCACCGCAGCGCCATTTCCTCCTCCAGCCAGGGCGTGATGGACTGCCATGC
>SLHA01000001.1 GCA_007136405.1 Candidatus Latescibacterota bacterium | reverse complement strand
GTGACACAGGCCATGCCATAGCCGGGATCCCCTGTTCCCGAGTCCTCGGTGACGTCCACGAAGGTTCCGTCCCCCTGGTTCCGGTACAACCGGTTGGTCAGCGTATCCAGGGCGCCGGGCACGGCCGGAGGATCGCTGATGCCCTCCAGGTAGGCACCGCTGACGACATACAGATCCATCCACCCATCCTGGTCGTAATCGAAGAACATACATCCCGATCCGGTGGCTTCCAGGATGGAGCTCATGTTGTCAGCACCGAAACTGTGGACAAAGTCGATGCCGGCCTCCGCTGTCACGTTGGTATACACCACCGGGTCCTCTGCGGATGCCCCATGCGGGAACGATGCCGCCAGAGAACCGAGCGTCCAGGCAGCCAGGACAAGCAGTATATGTAGCGCTTTATTCATGAACTCGCTCCGGCCCAGGGCCAAGGTGCCGTAGAGTAAAAAACGGCGGCAGGTCCGCCGGACGAGCGGCCGCCGTCGCTTGAGCAGGCAGTATACCATCAACTCACCCTCCAAAAATTAGGGTCGATGCCGCAGACAGCCAATAGCTGGTTCTTGATATGCGCATCGTTGATCCTTGAGCCGTCTGCGTTACCGCATCGGTCCTGCCTGACGGACGTATGCCTGAGCGGATGCGTCCTGTTCATGGCCTGAGCGGATCGACGTCGCGACAGATGATCTTTGCGGGTCGCCCTGGTAGACGGGTCTACGTTTCGAGAAAGGTAAGTCCCTCGCGCAGGGCGAACTTGGTCAGTTCAGGAAGGCTCCGGATGCCCAGTTTTTCCATGATGTGATGGCGATGTGTGCCCACCGTACTGGCACTGACATGCAGCCGCTCGGCGATCTCCTCCGCCCCCAGACCCTCCACCAGCAACAGCAGCACTTCGCGTTCGCGCGTGGTGAGCGCAACCGCTCCCGAGGATGTATCCTCCTGTAAATGCTGAATGTAATCTTCAACCACCAGATTGGCGATTTTGGGACTGATGTAGGTCTGGTCGGTCATCACCGCCTGAATCGCCTGGGCCAGCTCGCCGAAAGCCCCTTTTTTGAGTAGATACGCCGATGCGCCCGCCTGGAACATCCCGGCGATAAACCGCTTGTCCGAGTGCATGGACAAGGCGACCACCCGGACTGCGGGCCAGCTGGACCGTATCTGCCGCGTCGCTTCGATTCCGTTCAGTCCCGGCATGGCCACATCCATGACCACCACATCGGGTTGATGCTGTTGCACGAGCGCCGTGACGGTCAGGCCGCTGTCGGCTTCCGCCACCACCTCCAGACCATCCTGCTGTTCGATCAGAACGCGCAGGCCGTCCCGCATGATTTCATGATCATCGGCTATGATGATGCGTGTGCTCATCGCACTTCCTTCCGCAGCTGCGGGTCTGACTGCAGCGGTACCGTGACATGCACCCTAGTACCGCTGCCCGGTGATGATTCGATGTGCAGTGTACCGCCGATCGAGTTGATACGCTCGCGCACGCTGAACAGGCCGAAACCGTCCTCCAGATCCACCCGGGGCGAGTCGCCGGGCTGGAACCCGACACCATCGTCCTGGACCAACGCGTGAATGTGGCCGTCCTCGCGCCACAGACGGACCGCCGCATTCCTGGCGCTCGCATGCTTCACCACATTCATCAGCAGTTCCCTGATGGCACGGAACACCAGAGCCAGCGTGTCGTCGTGCAGCGGCTTGGCCTGGCTGTCGTCGGCCACGGTGATCCGGATGTCGTGTTGCGCTTCCAGCTGTTCGGCCTGCCAACGCACCCCGGCCGCCAGCCCCAGTTCGTGCAGCACCGGTGGGCTCAACTGGAAGGTCAGCGTACGGATATCCTCGTCCATCTGGTCGATGTAAGAGGAAATCTGGCTGAGATATTCCTGTTGCTGGGCGCCCTCAGCCATGACCCCCAGGGCATCGATCTTCATCTGGGTGACCGCCAGCGTCTGGCTGATGTGATCGTGCAGGTCCGTGGCAATGCGGCGCCGTTCGCGTTCTTCGGTGAGTGCCAGTTCCGCGGCCAGCGAGCGCAACTGCTCCCGATGGTGCAGCAGCTGCTGTTCCACCTGCAGGCGCTCGGTAATCTCGTTCTGCAGTTCGTCGTTGGCCCTGGCCAGGTCAGCGGTCCGTTGCGCCACCCGGCTCTCCAGCCGGCGGATGAACGGGTTGCTGACCCGGACGAACAGACCGGCTCCAAGCGCCACCAGCACCAGCGTCACTGCCGCGGCGATGACGGCAGCGCGCACAAACGGCTGGCGGATCTCGGCCAGATCGATCTGCGCTACGATCCCCACCTCCATTTGGGGGACGTAATCGTACGCCGCCAGGACGATTTCACCACGGTAATCCGCCCCGATCCACGTTCCCGACTGGCCCGCCAGGCCACGGCGCATGGGCTCGACCCGATCCCACCGCAGCGGCACCGGGGCAGGATGCTCCAGTTGGGCGGTACGATGGCGCAGTAGAAAAACGATAGATTCCCCTTCGCGGCGCGCCAGCGTGAACTCACCGCTGCGGCCGAACTGCGTCAGTCCGAGGGTGACGGCGAAGACACCGCCCGGCAATCCGGTCGCACCGGGTTGCTCTTCCAGGCGCCCGAGCGACTCCAACAGGTACGCCTGGGTGCGCACGACATCGGTCAGCCGCACCCGCGTTTCGGCCAACGCCGACTGGTACAGGAAGCGGATGACAACCCCGGTGATGCCAGCGGCAAACACCAGCATACCGCACGCAAAGAGGAAGGTCCTCTGTCTGCCTGCCAATAGCACCTCACTACGCCCTGCGTACCGGCTGGAGAGCTCTCCGGAAAAGCAGGCGGGATGGGATACCGGCCGGCGGCAACAGCAGCCCCCGGTGCCGCCAGGATGGGTCCCGCCGCCACGTGTCGTGCATACAAGTGCCCATCAGGTAATAATTTAAGCGTCCATGACGCCAGACTCAAGGCGCCACGGGTGCTGATCCAACGGAACTCTTCATGCCTCAGGCGCGACACCCTCGTCCCGATATCGAGACCACAGCGTCTCCCACGGATTCGTGCCCATGCCGGCAGCGCGCCCCGGTGGACAAGCGGTAGTTGCCTGCGGGTATGCGCCGCAGCATCGGGGCCCGGTTCGCAGCCCGCACACCACCATTGCCTGCCGGGGCGAGCCTTCCGTTTGGCACGCAACTTGCCCAAAGCGGGTTACACTCCTTAACCTTATGGGCAGTCGGTTCCATCATTCACCCATTCACCATCCTCACACAACATAGAGGGAGCGATGCTAGACTGGACAATGTATGCGCCCGTTGTGGGCGCAGTGGGCTTGCTATGTGCCTGGGCCATCTTTGCCTCCATCAAAAGGCAACCGGCAGGCACCGAGCAAATGCGCGAGATCGCAGATGCCATCCACAAGGGCGCCATGGCCTTTCTCCGCCGCGAGTATTCCATCCTGCTGGTCTTCATCGCCATCGTGTTCGTGCTGCTGTACCTGGCGATCGGCGGGGATACGGCGCTGGCGTTCCTGGCCGGCGCGGCCTGCTCCATCCTGGCCGGTTTCGCGGGCATGAGTGCGGCAACGCGGGCCAATGTGCGGACGGCGCAGGCTGCCAATGACAAGGGACAGGGACCAGCCCTGGCCACCGCGTTCAATGGCGGCGCTGTCATGGGACTCGCGGTAGCCAGCCTGGGGCTGCTCGGGATCAGCCTGGTTGCCCGGGCGTTCGGAGTATTCCAGGCCGTCAACGGCGAATTCGTCAATGCGGCCACCATCAACGGCTTTGCCATGGGTGCCAGTACCATCGCCCTGTTCGCGCGTGTCGGCGGCGGCATCTACACCAAGGCGGCGGATGTCGGCGCTGATCTGGTCGGTAAAGTCGAAGCCGGCATTCCCGAAGACGACCCGCGCAATCCGGCGGTCATCGCCGACAACGTCGGCGACAACGTCGGCGATGTCGCGGGCATGGGCGCGGACATCTTCGAGTCCTACGTGGGCTCGGTCATCGCCACCATCGCCATGGCCGCCACCGCGTCCAGTGTCATGCTGGACCAGCTGGCGCCGGGTATGGATCTGTCCTCCGCTCGTCTGGCCATGATGAGTTATCCTCTGCTGGTCATCATGGTAGGTCTGGTGGCCTCGCTCGTCGGTGTGGCATCCGTGCGCATCCTGCAGAATATCAGTCCTGCGGCGGCCCTGCGGTATTCCACCTTCATCGCCGCGGTTCTCATGTTGATCGGCTCGTTCCTGGTGGCTCGCGGCCTGGGCATCTCCGGCGGCCCGTTCTGGGCCATGTTGTGCGGTTGCCTGGCCGGCATCGTCATCGGCCTGCTCACTGAGTACTACACCGGCGGCAAACCCATCCATGACATCGCCAGAGCCTCGCAGACCGGTCCGGGCACCAACATCATCACCGGTCTGGCCGTGGGCATGGAAAGCACCGGCCCGCCCGTCCTGGGCATCGTCGTGGCCATCGGTCTGGCCTACTCCTTCGCCGGCATCTACGGCATCGGCATAGCCGCCGTCGGCATGCTCGCCACCGTGGGTGTCACCATGTCCGTGGATGCATACGGACCTATCGCAGACAACGCCGGCGGCATCACGGAGATGGCCGGTCTGGGCGAAGCCACGCGCAAGATCACCGACGGTCTGGACTCGCTGGGCAACACCACGGCCGCCATGGGCAAGGGATTTGCCATCGGCTCCGCTGCCCTGACCGCCCTGGCGCTGTTCTCGGCCTATTCGTCCACGGTCACCGTACGAATCGCCGAACTCATGGAGACTGCCACCGGGGCTGAACTGATCCGCCTGCAGCGCATGGTCAACAGCAACGGCGAATTCGTCATCGATGTCACCTCACCCAGCGTGGTCATCGGACTGCTCATCGGCGCCACCATCCCGTTCATCGCCGGCGCCATGACCATGACCGCGGTCGGACGCGCCGCATTCAGCATGGTCGAGGAAGTCAGGCGTCAGTTCCGGGAGATTCCCGGTCTGATGGAGGGCACCGGAAAGCCGGACAGTGCCCGTTGCGTCGACATCAGCACGCGCGGCGCTCTCCGCGAGATGATCGCTCCCGGCCTGATGGCCGTGCTGGCTCCCGTAGCAGTGGGATTCGTCCTGGGTCCGGTGGCCCTCGGTGGCATGCTCGCCGGCGCCACGGTGAGCGGCGTGTTGCTGGCACTGATGATGGCCAACGCCGGCGGCGCCTGGGACAACGCCAAGAAGCTGTTCGAGCAGGGTCTGTTCAAAAATGCGGCCGGTGAAGTCCTCGGCAAGGGGACCGAGGCGCACAAGGCTGCCGTGGTCGGAGATACGGTGGGGGATCCATTCAAGGACACCTCCGGTCCGTCCATGAACATTCTGATCAAGCTCATGTCCGTCATCTCGCTGGTGCTGGCACCGTTGTTCGTCAGCCACGGATTGGGTCTGTTCTGATCCTGCACAGGCGCGCAGCAAGCTGAACAGACACAGACGCGCCCATCAACCGGCAAGTCCCGACAAGCCGGGCGCCTGCATACCAGGAGTCCGGCTTGTCTTCTTGCCGATGCACCCGGTGTCCGGGTCATCACCGTCATGTGCAGTGTCCATGACCGCTTCCTGCCGCCGGACAGGCCGGCCCGTGATGCGTGACCGCGGCTGTCATGCTTCCTTCTTGCCATCTTTGCGGACAGAAGCAGGGAACCGCTCACCTCCGACATTATGAAGTCAACCATGAATCCAAAACGTGATCAACATCCGAATTTCACCCCGGTGTTCAAAGCCAAAGCCCTTGAAGCCGCGCGTGAACGTGCCCGGGCCACACGGCAGCTGCAAGCCCTCTTCGAACCGTCCAACGTCGCCGTCATCGGTGCCAGCGCACGCCCCGGCAGTGTGGGTCAGGCCGTCTTTCGCAACCTGCTGCTGAACGGGTTCACCGGTACCATCTACCCGGTTAACCCCGGACGGGGCAGTATCATGAGCGTGAAGGCCTATCCTGCCGTGACGGACATCGACGATCCGGTAGACATGGCGGTGTTGGTGCTTCCCGCCGCCGCTGTCCCGGAGGCGCTGGATCAGTGCGCCCGGAAGGGGGTGCGTGGTGCCGTCATCATATCGGCCGGGTTCAAGGAAACCGGCGCAGCGGGTAAAGCGCTGGAAGACAGGATTCGCGCCCAGGTGCGCGAGGCTGGCATCGCTCTGCTGGGGCCCAACTGCCTGGGATTGATCAACACGGATCCCGCTGTATCCCTCAATGCCAGTTTTGCCCGTTCCATGGCTCAGCCGGGAAACATCGCCTTCATGTCCCAGTCCGGAGCACTCTGCACTGCCATTCTGGATTACGCCAGCCAGCACAAGATCGGCTTCTCCAAGTTCATCAGCTTCGGCAACAAGGCCGATGTCGATGAAAACGATCTGCTGCGGTATCTGGGCAAAGATCCGCACACTCAGGTCATCCTGATGTATGTGGAGGACCTGAGCCACGGCCTGGATTTCATCCATATTGCCCGTGAGATCACCAGCGAGCAGGATACCTGCAAGCCGATACTGGCGCTCAAGAGCGGCCGCACCGAAGAAGGTGCCCGAGCTGCCGCTTCGCACACGGGCTCCATGGCCGGAACGGACGAGGTGTATGATGCGGTGATGGCGCAGGGCGGAGTACTGCGCGTGGAGACGGTGCAGGAACTGTTCGACTACGCCATGGCTTTTGCCAATCAGCCCATGCCCCGCGACGACCGGGTTGCCATCGTCACGAACGCGGGCGGACCGGGTATCATGGCGACCGACGCCTGTGTCCGCCAGGGCCTGAGGCTGGCGCACCTGTCTCCGGACGTGCAGAATCTCCTGCAGGACGCCTTGCCGGCGGCTGCCAGCATCAAGAACCCGGTCGATGTCCTAGGCGATGCCCGTCACGAACGCTACCAGGCCACGCTCGAAGCCGTTCTGGGCGACGCGGCAACGGACGGGGTTATCGTGATCCTGACACCACAGAACATGACCGACATCGATGCCGTTGCACAGTGCATATCGGACCTCAACCTGAAATATGACAAGCCTGTGCTGGCGTCTTTCATGGGCGGGACCGACGTGGCCTCCGGCGTGGCGATCCTGCGCCGGAATGGTGTGCCGCATTACCCGTTTCCCGAAGGCGCGGCCCGGGTATTCAAGGCCATGCGAACCTACCGGAGATGGCTGGAGCGCGAACGCACCGAAGAGCGTATCTTCGAAGTCGACCGGGCCAGCGTGCAACGGGTGTTCGCCCGGGCGCGGCAGGAAGGCCGTACCCGCCTGCCGGAGACCGAAGCCATGGAGGTCCTGCAGGCATACGGTTTTCCCGTCCTGCGGTCGGGACTGGTTGCCCGGAGGGAGGATCTGGAGGGGGTGTGCGACACCGTCGGCTACCCATTGGTGATGAAAATCACTTCCCCGGACATCCTTCACAAGACGGACATCGGAGGCGTCGAGCTGGACATCGCGGACCTGGAGAGTGCCCGTCAAGTGTTCGACCGCATGCTGACCGTGGCCAGAGAGCACCATCCCGATGCGGCGATCTGGGGGGTCAATGTGCAGCAGATGGCACAAAAGGGACGCGAGGTGATTCTTGGCAGCACGCGCGATCCCAGGTTCGGCCCCATCGTCATGTTCGGTCTGGGCGGCATCTATACGGAGGCGTTGCAGGATGTGACGTTCCGGCTGGCGCCATTGCGCCAGCTGAGCGCGCGCAACATGCTGGAACAGATCCGCGGCCGCAAGATCCTGGAAGGCATTCGGGGGGAGCCGCCGGCGGATCTGGATGCCGTGCAGGAATGCCTCGAAAGACTGTCGCAGTTGCTCATCGAGTTTCCAGTCATCGAGGAACTGGACATCAACCCGCTCATCGCCTATGCCGAAGGCGCCGCGGTGGCGGACGCGCGCATCATCCTGAGCGATGCCTCCACCACCTGACCTTCAGCAGGAAACCGGTTCGGGGACATTCCAACCGTCACGCTTTACGCCCGTGACACAGCCCTCTGTCGCCGGTGTCCGGACATCGGGCTCCGTGTCTGCCGCGTCGACTCGGCGAATGAAAGGAAGGCAGGCCCCATGCGCTTCAATCCTGAATGGCGCCAGCAGTACCAGGACAAACTGACGACCGCCGACAAGGCCGTGGCCCAGATCAGGAGAGGCCAGCGGGTATTCATCGGTTCCGGCGCCGCCGAACCCCAGGCGCTGGTCACCGCCCTGGCCGCGCGCGCCGACTACCTGGCCGACAATCAGCTCATCCACATACGCTCTCTCGGAGTCAGTCCCCCGTATACCGAGTCGCGTTATTCGGACCGGTTCCGCTACAACACGTTCTTCATAGGTGAAAGTGTCCGGGGCGCGGTTGCCGCGGGCAGAGCGGATTACACCCCCATCTTCCTGTCCGAAGTGCCGGCCCTGTTCAAGAGCGGCAGAGCGCCGGTGGACGTCGCCCTGATCCAGGTCACTCCACCGGACGAACACGGTTATTGTTCGTTCGGAGTCTCGGTGGATATCGTCAAATCCGCCTCTGAAGCCGCCAGGCTCCTCGTCGCCGAGGTGAACCCGCGCATGCCGCGTACGCTCGGGGATTCGTTCATCCACATCAACCAGATCGACCAACTGGTGGAGAACGAAACGCCGATCCACGAATATCACCAGACGCCTGCGGATGACGTGGCGCGTCGGATCGGTTGCCATATCTCCGAGCTGGTGGAGGACGGGTCGACGCTGCAGATGGGTATCGGCACCATTCCGGACTCGGTCCTGGACCAGTTATCGCAACACCGCGACCTGGGGGTGCACACCGAGATGCTTTCGGACGGCATCATCCATCTCATCGAAACCGGCGTCGTCAACGGCATCCGCAAGACCATCCATCGCGGCAAGGTGGTCACCAGTTTCGCCCTGGGTTCGCAACGCTTGTACGACTTCATCGACGACAACCCTCTGTTCGAATTCTATCCGGAGGATTATGTCAACGATCCCTACATCATCGGCCGCAATCCGCGCATGGTGGCCATCAACGCCGCCCTGGAAGTGGATCTGACCGGTCAGGTCTGTTCGGATTCGCTGGGAGCCTACTTCTACAGCGGCATCGGCGGCCAGGTGGACTTCATCCGGGGCGCGGCCCGATCCGAAGGCGGCAAACCGATCATCGCTCTGCCATCCACCGCCGTTGTCGAAGGCAAGCGCATATCGCGTATCGTCTCCATGCTCAAACCGGGCTCAGGTGTCGTGACCTCCCGGGGTGACGTGCACTTCGTGGTCACCGAATTCGGCGCGGTGGATCTCCATGGCAAGAGTATCCGCGAACGCGCCCTGGGGCTGATCCACATCGCGCACCCGGATTTCCGCGATGATCTCATGCAAGCCGCCCGGGAGCGCCGGTTCGTCTACCCGGATCAGATCGTGGTCCCCGGAGTCGGCCGGGAGGAGCTCGAAGCGCTGGAATCCTACTTCGTGGCCGAAAACGGCGTCAAGGCACACTATCGGCCTATCGAACCTACGGACGAGCCCCTCATCCAGGAGTTGTTCTACCGTTGCTCGGAACGCACCATCTACCTGCGGTTCTTCACCTATATCAAAGCCATGCCGCACAGCCGGGCACAACAGTTCATCGATGTCGATTACGACGACAGGCTGGCGCTGGTAGCCACCGTGCATGAGGGTGAACGGGAGGTCATCATCGGGGTGGGACGCTACAGCCGGGATCCAGCCACCAACTATGCGGACTGCGCCTTCATGGTCCGGGATGACTGGCAGGACAAGGGCGTTGGCAGGTACATGATCGAGCGGCTCATGGAAGTGGCCCGGAGGCAAGGTATCACCGGTTTCACGGCAGACGTACTCACGGAGAACACGCGTATGATGCACGTGTTCCATCTGTCGGCTCCAGGTCCCATCCAGAGTCGTATCGTCGAGGGGTCCTACCATCTGTCCTTTGCGCTGCAACCGCCCGACGAGGATCAACCCGGAGTCTGACCGGCCGGCTGCTTCACCTTGGCAACGGCGAGCGGGTTCCGGCTGGCGCGTACCCCGGCTCCGACCGGAATCATCGCCTGCGCTGTGAAGCCGCGTCGCCTCATGCAACCACGCGCCATCGGCCGCCACGCCAGCCAGCGCAGGCCCATAACCGGTTACGGTGCCATACCGACGATCTCCCCCGGCAGGGCACCGACCACCTGTGAACGTCGGGCGCATCGGAACACATCCGAAAGGAACGAGATATGTCGACAGACATGAATGACATGAATAGCGCGGAACACGAGCGCGGCCGCGTACGCATCACCGGCCTGCATGCCATGGAACTCCGGGACTCCGCCGGACAGAGCCTGGTGCGGGTGGAAACGGATGCCGGTCTCTTCGGCATCGGCGAAGCAGGGGTAGCAGGCCCGGCCTGCAGGGCCAATCTGCAGTGGCTGGAGCCCGTCCTCATCGGCGCCGACCCGCTCTGCATCGACAAGCTCTACCACCAGATGATGGGACTGCAGCACACCTACCAGGCTCACGTGCCCACCGTCAGCGGCGTCGACATCGCCCTGTGGGATCTGGCCGGCAAGATCCTCGGTCTGCCGGTGTGCGATCTGTTGGTCGGCCGCTATCGTGACCGGGTGGAGGTCTACCGCGGTTGCGCTCCTCCGGACTGGCGCGACCGCTCCGCTCTGAACGACTGGGTGGCTGGGTTCCGGGCACATCCCTTCGGCTTCCGCACGCTCAAGTGCGGCTTCCCCCTGCCCGATGATTCCCGTCTCTCCCGGCCCTTCCAAAGCGCCTCACCCAACCAATCCCTGAAAGAGAGCGACATTCACACCATTCGCGAGGCGCTGAACACCCTGCGCGAGGTCCTGGGGTGGGACCTGGATTTCATCGTCCACTGTCACAACGAATGGGACGTGCCCACGGCCATCCGGATTTGCCAGGCGGCCGAGGAAGCACGGCCGTTGTGGGTGGAGGACCCGCTGCAGGTATGGTTCTCTGAAGCATACAAGACCCTTAGAGCGGCGTCCCCGGTGCGCATCTGCACGGGCGAAAAGATCGAGGGCTACCGAGACTTCCTCCCCTTTATCGTCGAGGGCGGAATCGATGTGCTGCATCCGGACCTGTGCTGGTGCGGCGGCATCAGTGGCGGTCGCAAGATCGCCGAGCTGGCCGATCACTTCGGCCTGCCGGTGTCGCTCCACAACTGCGGCACGGTGGTGCACAACATGGCCAATGTCCATTTCGGCTCCATGGTGCGCAACTTCGGCATGAGCGAGTCCCGGCTTCTGAGCAACCATACGGGCAGCGCGTTGGGCGGCATCGAGCGCTTCGACGTGGTCGACGGGAAGATCGCGGTTCCGACGGCCGCCGGACTGGGCGTGGACTTGGTGGACGACGTCCTGCGCACCGAGCTCAAGAAGGGCGAACCCTACTGGGATTAATGCCTCACCTGTCATCCGATCACGGCACCTCCGCTACCCATCACACCGAGCGCACAGACGGGATCGAGAAAAATATGCCCGACTCACCGCCCAACATCCTCTTCATCATGTCGGACGATCATGCCGCCCACGCCATGAGTTGCTACGGCAGCCGGATCAACACGACACCGCATCTGGACCGCATCGCCGATGGCGGCATGCGCTTTGACAACTGTTTCTGCACCAATTCGATCTGCGGGCCCAGCCGCGCCACCATCCTGACCGGCACATACAACCACGTCAACGGCGTGACCACCCTGGCCACACGCCTGGACAACCGCCAGCTCAACTTCGCCAAATTGTTGCAGGACGCCGGTTACCAGACCGCGGTCAGCGGTAAGTGGCACCTGGGGCAGGGCCCGGAGCACTGGCCCACGGGCTTCGACCACTACAGCATTCTGCAAGGCCAGGGACCGTACTTCGATCCCGAGATGGTGTGCGACGGCCGCAAGGTACAGCACTCCGGATACACCACGGACATCATCACCGACCAGTCGCTGGACTGGCTGGCGCGACGGGATCCTGAACGGCCTTTCTGCCTGCTGTATCACCATAAAGCTCCGCACCGGCCCTGGGAACCGGACGACCGGAACGCCCGCATGTATGACGATGTCGACATACCCGAACCCGAGACCTTCAACGATGACTACAGCCATCGCTCGGCGGCCGCGGCGGCGGCCCGAATGCGGGTGGAATCGGACCTCAACGAGCAGGATCTCAAAGAACCGGTGCCGCCAGGCCTGTCTCCGGAGCAGGAAAAGAGCTGGAAGTACCAGCGTTACATCAAAGACTACCTGCGAGTCATCGCGTCGGTGGACGACAACGTCGGCCGCGTGCTGGACTATCTGGATGCAGAGGGTCTGACCGAGGACACGATCGTCATGTACACCTCGGACCAGGGCTTCTTCCTGGGAGATCACGGTTGGTACGACAAGCGCTTCATGTACGAGGAATCCTTGCGCATGCCATTCATCATCCGCTATCCGCGGGAGATTCAACCCGGCAGCGCCTGCACCGATATGATCCTCAACGTGGACTTCGCGCCTACTTTTCTGGACTATGCCGGAGTGGCCATTCCGGCCTCTTTCCAGGGTAGCAGTTTACGCCCTCTTCTGCGCGGCAGCACCCCCGCAACCTGGCAATCCTCCATGTACTACCGGTACTGGATGCACGGGGCAACCCACAACGTATTCGCCCACTACGGCGTGCGCACGCACCGATACAAACTGATCTATTTCTACAACGACGGGCTGGGGCAGGCCGGGACGATAGACGAACGCTACGCGCCGGAGTGGGAGCTGTTCGACCTGGAGAACGACCCCTGCGAGCTGCACAGCGTGTACGCAGATCCGGCGTACGCGGAGGTGGTGCGGGAACTGAAAGCGGAACTGCACCGCCTCCAGGAGAAAGTCGGCGACGAGCGGTACACCGCGGACGTAGACTGAGCGGCGCACACCGTGGCGCACCGATGAAGCCGGTGGCGCCGCTGGTCTATCGGTTGCGCCGGGTGCACAGCTGACTTACCCGGTCGCGCCGCTGACCTATCGGTTGCGCCGGGTGTGCCGCTGACTTACGGGTGGCGGCAGGTCCGCAGCTGGCTCACCGGTGGCGGCGGCTGATCACTCGGGGAACCGCGCCCAGAAGCGTTCCCGGCCCGCGGCGCTGACCTGCCTGGCCAGGTCGGCACGACGGCCGCCGTTGCTCAGGATCCGCGCCGCTTCCTCGCCGGCCTGCTTGAAGGCCATGATCTTTTCCTTGCCGTCCGGTTTGCAGAGCGATCCCTCGATGATCGTGAAAACCGAACTGGCGCCGTCCGCGGCGGCCTGGAAGACGAAATCTCGTACCGCCTGCAGATCCATGTACCAGTAGTGGAAACTGCCCAGACGCCAGCCGAAGGGAACGCGGATCTCGTCGCGCAACATGGGCGGGTTGAGTTTGTGCGAGATGGAAGGATCGAAGTAGATCAGCCCGATCGCCTCGATATAACGGAGCTGCGGCCGGCGCAGATCCTCCACGTGGGCCCGCCTGACGCCGGTGGTGATGCCCGCATAATACTGCTCCCAGTACGGCATGACGAAGTCGTCGAACATATGGTGCGGCACGAAACTGGCGATATCGTCCACCATGCCGCCTCCCTGCGGATTGGGAAAGGCGGCGGACGTCAAACTGGCGCGCCAGCAATGGTAGTCGATGATGCTGGCTGTGGTCAGACGCAAAAATTCACGGGTCTTCTCCGGAGCATCGAACATATCGGTGAACAAACCCTCGCCACGGAGTGAGTATGCCGTGGTCAAGGGCCCTTCGACGCCAAAGCTGAAGCCCACGTTCTCGTCCGGAAAGGCCGCTTTCATCCGTTCCCAGAAGTCCAGAAAGAACGGTGCCATGCCGGCCTTGGCCCACTCCACCGGTTCCTGCAACCGCTCGATGGCCTCATCCAGGGAGCCGTAGGGATGCGTGTGCGCCACCTCGCCACCATCCGGGAACAGGAGTTCGGATCCCAGGCAGTTGACGTGACCGTAACTCACCGGCGGCGTCGCCGGCGCCAGCCGGGGCAACCAATCCCCGAAGAATTCATACATCAACGGCCGTCCGTCACGGTACGCCGCAATGCAGGCCTCCGGTTTCAGGTTGAACTCCCGCAGCGAGGTGCCGGTCAGGGCCATGGGGGCATGATAGCAGGGTGACACACTCCACCCGAAACCAGCCTTGGCTCGCGCCGTGTCGTAGTTGGGTCTGATGTAGCTCATCGGGCCTCCTGAAGGAACCAGCGTCCACCGCCGCAGGGCTATGTCGAGCAACGCGGCGATGTTCGCATTCCGTGTCGGGTGCAGCCGGGATACTCCCGGGATAAGATCCGATTCCCGTTCGTAGAGGTCAAGCTACCGCACACCGGCGTCGTCCTGCCGGACGCGCTACCGAAGCCGCTCCGAACCCGGACGGTCTCCTGGGCTGCGGCTGCGGTATGCAAACGCTGCAGCGGAGCCTCACGGCGGACGACGGCACCGTGACATAGCGGTTACAGGCTGACAGACGTGGACTGACTAGCAACCCCCCGGCCGTTGGCCGGCCCGCACCTCAGAGAAACTCAGTGACGTCGTGTCCCAGAAGCGCATTTACCGACGCTTGCGCCGGTATCCGCCTCTGCGGTTCTTGAGGCACTAAAGATCACAGGCCTGGCGAAGCCCGTCGAGGGCCATCACGCGCGGTTCGTACGCTCGCGGCTCGCCGGTACCGACCCCGGAAAACGCCAGAAACCGCGGACGACGGCACCGGGTGAGGTATCCACCATGATCTGGGTTAAGGACAGTGGGCAACCCATCCATCGGGTACGACGTCCCCCTACAAGCACGCATGCGCCGGGAGAAAGCTCATGCCTCTGAGTGAACAGGACCGCGCCATCCTGCGAGACCTCGGCGAACGCGTCGCCGCGATTGCCGCGCTTCCCGCCCAGCAGGAAACCGTGCGCCAATGGATAGCGCTCAACCGTCTCCGGCCGGAGCGCCCCATGGTCATGATCGACCAGGTGTGCTGGCACGAGATGGCAACCGGCGACGAGTTGACTCCCCGGGTTCAAGATCCATTCTGGCGTGTCCTGGAAGTCCGCCTGCGCCGCCTCCTCTATCAGTGGGAGCACATGCGGGTTGACATGGTAGTGCAACCCTGGATCGACATTCCGAGGGCCATCGGCAGCACGGGATACGGCATGCGCATCGATGAAGACCGGGCCGTCCTGGATCCAGCCAATACCGTGGTCGGACACCGGTATCACGATACGATCAAGACAGATGACGATATTCAGCGCATCCGGACACCGCGCGTAACGGTTGACCGTGAGACGGACGCACGGCGAGAGGCGGAGGCACGGACCGTCTTCGAGGGCATTCTAAATGTCCGCATGCAGGGCTCCCAGCCGAGTTTCGCTCCCTGGGACAAACTCGCCATGTGGCGCGGACCGGAGGCTCTGCTCTACGACCTGGCAGACCGGCCGGATTTTATCCATCGGATCATGCAACGCCTCACCCAGGCCATGCTGGACGAACTGGATCAACTGGAGGAACAGGGTGCCCTGGGGTACGGCCACTCGACCATTCACTGCAGCGGCGCCCATACGGACGAGTTGCCGGCACCCGGCTTCGATCCAGATCATCCCCGGCCGGCTGACATCTGGACCAGCGGTATGGCCCAGATCTTCAGCACCGTCTCGCCGGCCACCCACCAGGAGTTCGAGCTGGAGTATGCCAACCGCTGGTACCAACGTTTCGGGCTGGTGTACTACGGCTGCTGCGAACCGCTGGACACCAAGATGGACGTAGTCCGCTGCATTCCGCACCTGCGCAAGATCAGCATGAGCCCGTGGGTGGACGCCGAACGCGGCTCCGCCCAGATTGGCGCCGAATTCGTTTTTTCGCGCAAGCCCTCTCCGGCCTTGCTGGCCGTGGACGACTGGTGCGTCGACCCTGTCCGCCGGGACCTGCAGGCGGTGAAGGACTGCTGCGCCGCCCATCAGTGTCCCCTCGAGTTCATCCTCAAGGATATCAGCACGGTCCGTTACCAGCCGCAGCGTTTGTGGGCATGGGCCGACGCGGCCATGGAGGTCGCGGGCGGATGAGCCGGCCACGGCGCCGGGCAGCGGTCATGCGCCTGTATCCACGCCCATACCTGTCAGCGGGTTATGCCCGGCGCGCATGACGCCGTATGCCCGGCGCGCATGACGCCGCAACCAGGTTTCGCGGCTGCCCCCGGGCAACGTCCACACACCGCTACCGAACCCACACCCCATCCGCTGTACGCGGCGGATAGCCCATGGCCGGGCTCATCAGCGGTTGACGAGGTCCGCTTCGTGCGTAAGATTATATGATCATATCGTATAGGGAAGGCCAATGGAGCAGGCATGCTACTGCCCCACCCATGCAGCGTTTCCGCATTACGCCGGATCGGCATATGAACGCTGCTCTATTGTTTTCCAGCCTCGCGGCTGTAAGGAGGTCATGTGAAACGAAGAAAGTTCCTGCAATCGCTCAGCACGGTTGGAGCCGCCTCGGCCTTGTCTCCGGATATGGTTTTCGGCCGCTCCGTCCCCAATGCCCAATATATCTCCCTGCACCCGTTTATCGCCGCCAATCCGGAGGCCGTCTTCATCAAGCAGACCCAAGCCGTGAGCCGGATCGACAGTGCCGGCAAGCACACCGCCGGTAAGAACCTGGCACGTCAGCTGTTCGTCACTTCGGACAACGGCGGTATGCCGATCAGCACCCTGATGGCCATCAAACCCAATGCTACCTGTCTTCAGGGACCAGCCATAGACGACCGCCTGGGCATCGTCACGGATCCGGATTTCATGGAAGGCTGGATCCGTGGAATGCTGGATTTGGGGTTGCAGGGTGAACAGATCTATATGCGCGAGGGCAACCTGCTGCGTGACGCGTATTGCCCGGATAATCAGGCCCGCACCTGGTATGACCGGATAGCCGCGGATACGGGTTCGCATCTGGTGGACTTCGACAGCGGGCGGGACATGACCGCTCGTGGCGTGGCCCGGGAGAACCTGACGGAAGGTACGGAGGTCATCTGGCGGGATCTGCCGGACGGCGTCGTCTTCCGGCGCATCGGCTTTCTGGCGCCGCTGAATGCCGACAATGCTTACAACATCAATATATCCAAGTTCAAGGCGCACGGCATGGGCATGACTCTGTGCGCCAAGAACTGGCAGGGGACCAACATCGCTCCTCACCTGCACTACTGCATGTCGGTGCCTCGCCAGTTCGATCGCGGCCTTCCCGCCGGGCATATCAACCCCAGTTACCGCAGTGACGTTTTTACCCTGTTTAGGCAGCACCTGGAGGCCGGGGTACCGCGCTGGGACCGCCCGGGTGATCTGGATACGTGGAACAGCGGCCCGGGCATGGAGATGTGGTCGCAGAAGACCCTGGATAATCTGGCAGCATCCAATCCCGGCCTGCACGTCATCGAAGGGGTGTATGGCCGTGACGGTAACTGGATGGACGGCCCCTGGGTGAACGGCCAACTCGACGTCAATATTGCGTCTGGGCGCGGCAACGCCCGGGATTTCATGACCAACGTGGTCATCTTCGGCCTCAATCCGCTCAAAGTGGACATGGTCGGCTTCTGGCTCAGCGGGCATGAGCCCGGTAACGTCGGCCTGTTCCACTCTGGACGGGACCGTGGGCTGACGGACCGGATCAACCCGCACTCCGTACCCACCTATCTGTGGAACGATGATGGGCCGGAACTGGTCGCTCTGTCCAGCCTGGAACGGACGCCCATTCTGACCTACTCCATGCAGCGGGACTACGACGGGCAGACCGAGCCCCGTTGGCACCTGATGAACGAGCCCTACGAGTACGCCGACGACCCCATCACGGCGGTAACCAGCACGGAGGGAGCGCGTCCCGAGGCCAAGGTCCTGGGCCAGAACTATCCTAACCCGTTCAACCCGGCCACCACCATCCAGTTCAGTCTGCCGCAGGCAACCGACGTCCGCCTGGAAATCTACAACAACGCCGGTCAACTCGTCGAGGTCCTCACGGACGGTCATCGTGCCGCGGGCACCCACGCCGTCTCCTGGGACGCCGGGCGCCGGGCCTCGGGCACCTATTTCTACCGCCTGGTCACGCCGGGTTTCCAGGAAACCCGGAAAATGGTCCTGGTCAGATAGATCAGATAGGAAGCATCATGCGCATTCGCAATATCATGATCTGGGCAACGCTGGCCGTCACCCTGAGTGTGTTCGGTGTCCTCCAGGCCACAGGCCGTAACATCGCCCCGGACGCAATATCTCGGGCGACCACTTGGAACACGCATGAAGGCGATATCCAGTGGATCACGGACGGCAGGGTACCGCCAGGCGACGCTACCGCCTTCGTATGGCCGAGTAAGGGGATACTCGTGTTCGAGTGGGACACTGTGCATAGCCTGGATCAAGTCCGCATCCGGTTAGGCGAAGCGGACAGTGATTTCACACTCATGACTTATATCGGTGGTAAACTGCTGGATGATGGCGCCAGTCGTTCGCCCAATGGTGAGCTGACAGCCAGACTGGTGGATGATTCGGGCGCATCACACCAATGGATCGTCATGGAGCTACCCGTCGGAACCTATGCCGACAACCTCGAACTGGAGACGAGGGGAAGTACCGAGATCTACGAGATCGAGGTGCTGGCTGAAGACACCGCTACAACCGTTCAGGGCGCCACCTGGTCCCGGGTGAAGATGCTGCACACAGAACAGACACCCTGAACGGCAGGCAATCTCGCCTGTGCAGGTAAAATGATATGCTTCAACGACAACCGGACACGGGTCACCGTGTCCGGTTGTCGTTCGGGTTCTACCAGGCAAGACACTGCACCGGGCACGGCCCAAGATGCCCCAGGTTTTCAGGGGTATCTCCAGGTATCTTCAGGGTGTCTCGTTGCCGCATCCGCCTCCTGGGGCGACGTCACCTCGCATCATCGCGGGTTTCGGCGCACCATGGCGCAGTCTCGTCCCGTCATGGCGCAGTCTCAGGGCGACACGGCGAAGACACATCGCTGTATCACGCATTTCCGCGCGACATGGCGCAGTCTCAGCGCGTCCGTGGATCCGGCTCCGGTGCTGCCGGTGCCGGCCGGTACGGAACGAACTGGAACGCATACAGATCGGCGTCGTGCAGCACGAAGCGCAACCGCACCGGCCGGCCGGCCAGCGGGCGCAGATCACCCCCGGCCGCCGAACGCCAGCGTACGGTATAGTCCAGGCTGTCGCAGAACACCGGCTCGCATTCCGCCAGCGAGTGACCGGGAAGAGCCTGGCCGTCGGCATCCTGTATCTCCACCTGGAAGGATCCATACCCGCTGGTCTCCGCGTTGACCGACAGGCTGCCGCCAGCGAAAACCAGAGGCCGGGTAATCAGCTCGCCCCCGGCGTAGGGCGCGCTCGCGGATACGAAACCATCCAGCCGCAGCGTGTAGCGCCGCAGCGCCGTGTCTTCGCCTTCCCAGTATCCCTCCACGGCCAGCAGGCTGAGTTCGTCCGGCGCATCCTCGGTGACGGCTGGCGTCTGAAACATCCCCCAGACCACGAAGTTGTCACCATATACCCATGATTCCCGCTGCCGCGGCCCCGGCCGGATAAACGCCTCGCTCCAGCGATTGAAGCGGATGCCGTCGCGGCTGCTCATGAATACCGCATCGGTAATCGTCATGCCGTAGCGTGGATGACTCTCGCCCCTGGTGAGCCGGTGCTGCAATCCCGGTAGATCCAGCATAGGCCCGGACCAACCGCGCTCATTGTAGCGCATGGGAAAACCCACGAAAATGTGCGGCGCCCGAAAGTACGGCTGAATCTGGTTGGTATACAGCGCCATGACCGGACTGTCCGGGTATTGCAGCCACTGAGGTTCAGGGAAATGGTCAAAGTCAGCGGCCGTGGCCGTCAGAATGTCGCGCACACCGGCGTTGAACCCCCGGTGGTACAACCGGTATTCACCCCGCTCCGCGTCCCAGAAAGCCAGATTCTGGGAGTCGAAGGCCCCCTCGGTCATGAACGGTTCAGGACTCCTGAGCGTGAATCGTATGCCATCCGGTGAGGTGAGTAGATAGAGGCCCTTGGGGGCGTTGCCCGCCATGATCATCTTGTATCGCTCCTCCGGCGGGCTGTCCGGATTCGTGTCACGAAAAACCGCGGTATGGGCCGGGCTGCCCTTGACTGCGCTTGCCATGTCCTGGTCCAGGATGAGGTTGTTCCTGTGCGATCCCCGGTAGGACAGCAGTCCCAGCTCCGGACGAGTCCAGCGCAGGCCATCCGTGCTCTCGGCCAGGCACAGCGTCTCCCACGAGCGCGGATCCGCCTGGTATGCTGCCGAAGCGGTGTGATGCCCACCGCGGTAATACAGGCGCAAGGTCGTTCCATCCTGAACCAGACTCTGATAGGCGCTGCCGTTGCCTTCCCATGGCGCGTCCGTGCGAAAGACGATCTCGCGTCGTACCGGACGATGCAGCTGCAGTTTCGCCTGTCCTGTCAACCGTTCGATCAGGAATGTGTCCACCAGCAACTCGCGGCGGTTGTCGATATCGATGGTTGTATCGACCGGTAAACGGTCTCCCGTCTCCTGTGTATCGTTGTGCATCGGCTTCTCCCTTCTGTCAACTGGACGGTGCGACGACCCGTCGGTACGCCGCGACTCGTGCTGCGGGACGTCCTTTCCCGTGGACACCGGTTCCGGTGAGCGCTGTTTCCCATGGGCGCTGTGGTTTTTCCACCGTGCGCCGGACGATCCGTGGAGCGCACACTACGACGAGAGCACAAGAACGCCATTCGCGCCTGCCGCTGCCATGTCTCCAGCCCAGGCGTCCTGCATTGCACCGCGAGTCGGATACCTGGAAATCCCGTCTTCGGACCTGACTAAGCTCATGGAGACGCTCCTGCGGACGTCCGGGAACGCCGCGGCTGCGGCTCTGCCGCGGCGCTGCGCTGCGGCCTTGCCGGAGCGCTGCGCTGTGGGCTTGCCG
>SLHA01000097.1 GCA_007136405.1 Candidatus Latescibacterota bacterium | reverse complement strand
TGTACCCGTCCGCATACCCATAGGGAAGGACCGCCAGCAGCGTGTCGCGCTGCGTCCAGTATGTCCGTCCGTAACCCAGCGATGTGCCGGCAGGTACGGGTCTCAGATGGATGATCGGGGCCTGCAATTCGAGGACGGGCTCGAGCTGGATGGGAGGCGGATCCAACGCTCCGGTGCAGTAACCGTATATCGCGATGCCGCATCGGACCATGTCATAGTGGGCCTGGGGCAGCGACAAGGTAGCAGCGCTGTTGGCGGCGTGAAACACGATGTCCGGTCTGGACCGTAAACCGGGATCACGAGCGAACCGGTCGAACAGGGCAACCTGCCTGTGGGCAAACGCAAGGTCCTCTTCGTCGGCGGTGGCAAAATGCGTGTACACGCCACTGAGAGCCAGGCTGTCGCTGGCATCGATAAGCCGGATGAGTTCCATGGCCTCGTCCGGGGCGATGCCCAGACGTCCCATGCCCGTGTCGATGTTCACATGCACGTGGATCACTTTGCCCGTTCCTCCGAGCCGGGCCACCAGATGCCTGGCCGCATCGGTACTGGAAATCGCCCCGTGAAAGCCATGCCGCGCGCACAGTTCGAGGTGTTCGTCGGGCGTGGTCCCCTTGAGCGGTTCGAAGACGAACAGGTTCTGCTGCGGGCGCAGCAAGGGCGCGACATCGATGGCTTCGTACAGATTGGCCACCGCGAAATAGTCCACGGCTTCATCGCGCAGACAGCGGACGACTTCGGCCACGCCGTGACCGTAGGCATTGGCCTTGACCACCGCACAGAATTTCTGGCCACCGGTGCACAGCGACCGCAACCGGCTGACGTTGCGGCGCAGTCTTGGCGCGTGTACGAGCACTCTCAGGTCATCCCGGATGAACTGGCCACCTGTCTGCGGCATAAGCCTGCCTCGCATTTCCGTCGGGGCGCCGGGGCGCCCGTCTTGACACGTCGAACTCCGTTGGTCTATTCATTACTCCGGTCCATCGGACTTCGGTCCACCAGAGATAAACCCGGGGCCAGCTCCGATGGCCTGCCTGCCCTTTCAATGAAATGACCGGATCGACTCGCGACAAGGAGATTGCCATGTGCAACATTGCCGGGTACGTGGGGTGCCAACGGGCAGCGCCATTGCTGCTGGACATGTTGGAACGCGAAGAGGGTCTGGCCGGTGGATATTACACCGGCGTGGCAACGATCCACAAAGGCAGGCTGCATTACCGCAAGGTTGTGGGTGATACGGCCACGCTCCGTTGCACCACCGATGCCGAAGACCTGCCCGGCACCATCGGTCTGGCGCATTCCCGTTCGAATTCGGGCGGCGATCGCGAATGGGGCCATCCCTTCGTCGCGTGCGGCGACCAGCTGGCATACATTGCCAACGGATCCGGCGGCCAATGGAAGGACGACCCGCGCCGTCAGGCCGGAGCCCAGCGGCTGGCCGACGCCGGACACCGGTTCAGTTCAGCGCACCAGGGCGCCATCGGTTCCTACCCCATGCTCAACGATGGCACTTGTGTCCACATGAGCGACGCCATGGCACATGGCATCGAAGCCGCGTTGGCGCGGTCCGGAGACCCCGGGCAGGCCATCCGGGAGGCTTTCCTGGACATGCCATCGGAGATCGTCGGCCTGTTCATCACCGTGGATCATGCCGACCGCATCGTCGGGGCTCGCTGGAACCTGCCGGCCTGCGCCGCCCGCGATGACCAGGGAACGTACATCGCCAGCACCCCCCAGGCGTTTCCAGGGCCACCGGCCTGGTGGACCTGGGTGCCTCCCAGCAGCGTGTTCACCGTGACCCGGGAGTGTCTGAGCCTGGCCTCCCTCGACAGTCCGGACCAGGCCATTCTGGACGATATCGACCGCGCCCACGCCAGACAGGTTGTTCTGGCTGCCCTTACCGAGGCCCCCCAATCGTATGGCGAACTCGGCAAGCGGGTTGCGACACTATCGCCACGCAGCGAGCTGATCGTTCAGTGCGACCCTGCTTACGAGGTTCTGTGGGACCTGCAGCGCGAGGGCCTGGTGCGCTGCCGCACGAAGCGCGTCAGAGGCGCGGAACCGGAGCTTACGGCACCGAAGTTCATCTTCGAGCGTGCGTTGTGAAACGACTTGACGTTCATCTGTGTGTACGGGAGCCGGTTACCTGCTGTCATGCAATGGACAGCTTGCTGGTCGCCTTGTTAGAGGGGTACCGCGCCCGGTGCTTCTCGGGTCGGTGAAAGCCGGCCCGCGGCTGTCGGGGCACTTGACAGTTGCGGAGTTCGGACCCAGTATTTGCGGGCCGGAAAGGGCGATGGCAGTCTCGTACGCGACGCCGCGGCGCTGCCTTCGGCAGGTCGGAGCCGCATCCGTTGTCCCACGCGGTCTCCGTGACCTGAGCCATGCTGGATAACCAGAAGGAGATGGAATATGACATCATGCCGTCAAACGGATACAGGCGTACCCAGAGGATGCCGCAGACGGGTACCGCAACCGATCGTAGCCGGCCCGGAAACCGCCACTTCCACCGGCCACCGCACGCGCGCCTCGAGCAGCGCGGGACGGATGGGCGCGAAAGCGATCACCACTGCCGTCCTGCTGGCCTTCGTGGCGGTGGCGGCAGCGGGGACGCGGGCCATGGCTGTCCCCATCGCGCCCCAAATCGAGGGTGTCCTCCACTTCGACCAGCGCCAGGACGGAAATCTGGGCGACGAGAACCGGTATGATCTGTACAGCGTCACCGTTCCCCAGAATGGCAGACTGCGGCTCAGCCTCCAGGGCTCCCCGTCCACGAACGGTAGTCTGGAACTGTTCGACGTCAATGGTGTCCTCAGCTCTACCTACCGTATCCGGAATGTCAGCCTGTCAGGCGGTGACACACACACTATGGATGCCTGGCTCAAGGCCGGAACCTATTTCGTCCGCGTCAACCGTTCGCAAAACGAATGGCTGTACCGGTTGACACCCTCATTCACCGCAGCCCAGTACGCCCGGGATGCCCAGCCCAACCACACCTTCAAACAGGCCCAGATGATGCCGACCAACGGCAGCGTCTCCGGGCATATCGGTTATTTCTCCCACGGGTTCACGGATACGCATGACTGGTGGACCGTCACCATGCCGGCCAGCGGCCATCTGCAGATCGAACTGCGGGGAACCGAACTGACCAACGGCTATCTGCACCTGTTTGACGCGGATGGCATCACCCGCTTAGAACGCTTCGACTTGCGGCATGAGGATGTGAGCCAGGGCAGCGTGGAGCGCTTCATGGGTCCTGGAACCTACTATATCCTGGTCGAGAGAACCGGCAACGCCTGGGAATATATCCTGGAAAACACCTTCACCTCCGCCGGGCTCGACGACAGCTACAAGCCCAACAACACGTGGCATGTCGCCGCACCGCTGGCGCCGGGCGGGCAGGCTCGCGGCCACTTGCGGTACTACAGTCACGGAACCTGGTACGGTGAAGACTGGTACAAGGTAACCACCACTCAGGAAGGCGCCCTGGAGGTCACGCTCACCGTCAGCGCGGATTATTCCGGCGCCCGGGGCCGGATGCGGCTACACAGCCCGGACTGGACCCAGGAAAGAAGCGCGACGTTCAACATCGATGCACTCCCCATCGGCGCAGAGGAGGAGCAGATCACCGTAGTGTCGGACAACTTCCGTCCTGGTACGTATTACGTACGGATCGAACGTACCGCTGAACAGTTTGCGTATGATCTGTCCAGCCGTTTCATCTCCGGCACCGTGGAACCGCGTGGTGCGGATGGGGCCTCCCTGATGAACTTGGGGGGAAGTGCCACAGGGGCGCTTCATGCCGACAACACGGCAGACTGGTACGCCGTCACCATTCCGACCAACGGTCTGCTGCAGTTCAAGCTGGCAGCCGACGAAGCCACTCGCGCCTATCTCGATCTGCGCGACATCAACGGCACCACCCGGCTGCAGCGGGTTTCCATATGGGACACGCGAACCGACAGCGTGTCCTTCAAGTTGGCTGCGGGAACCTATTATGTCCAGGTGGAGCGGTACGGCAACGCGACTTTTTCCTATACCCTGACCAACAGTTTCGAGCCAGCCACATGGGCTGCAGACACCGAGCCCAACGATCATTTCACTCTGGCGACCAGCATACCACTGAACTCGGAAACCACCGGGCACATCGGGCACCGAATCAACAGCCAGATCGACCGGGAAGATTGGTATGCGATAGAGATTACGGAGAATGGCCTGCTTTCGGTCCAGATGGAAGCCGCTGCAGGCACTCGGGCCTATCTGGCGCTGTACGCTGTCGATGGTACCACACGTCTGGAGCGGAATTCCATCTGGGACGCCAGAATCGGCACGGTGACGCACCATCTGGCCCCCGGAACGTATTATGTCCAGGTGGAGCAGACCAGCAGCTCGGTATTTTCCTATACCCTGACCAACAGTTTCGAGCCGGCCATATGGGAAGCGGATCAGGAGCCGAACGATCACTTCACCACACCCATCGAGATCGAGCCCGTAAGTGTCGTCACCGGCCATCTCGGTTACAGAAGCTTCAACCATACCGACATCGGGGACTGGTATGCGGTAAAAGTCCTGCAGAACGGCGAACTCAGGATCGGTGTCGAAATGGAGGAAGCTACCCGCGCCTATCTGAATCTGTACGATGTGAATGGCGTGACCCGGCTAGAACGGCATTCGTTGTGGGATGCAAGAGACGGCGAGGTATCCCGGCATCTGGCTCCGGGAACGTACTATGCCCTGATCGAGCGGTCTAGCAGCAGCATCTTCTCCTACCGGCTCACCACCTCCTTTACCCCGGCGGCACTGCCGCGTGATCCGGAGTATAACGACTACCCGGCGGCTGCCGTGCCCCTAACGGTCAACACCCAGACCACCGGACACCTGGGGTACTACAGCGATGGCTGGCGGGACGACGCGGATTTCTACCGCGTCGAGGTGGAAGCCATGGGTCATCTATACGCCAACCTGGCCGCCAATGCCGACATGAGCACCTTTATCCGCATCTACAATGCGGATGGTGATCGGCTGGCTTCCCATACCGCGCGCGGCGTCCATCCAGGCAGCGTCAAGGCGGAAAGCCTGATGCCCGGCACGTATTTCATCGGTGTGGAAGCGTCTGGGCACAGGATTCTGTCCTACATCCTGTCGACGTCCCTGGTGCCGTCCGGCGACGAATCCGCCCCACGCATCCTCAGCACCTTCCCGGCGGGCGAGGATATCGTCTCCACTCGTAATTTCGTGCACATCACGTTCTCCAGGGAGATGGATCCGGGAAGCATCAACAACGAGACGTTCACCCTCATGGACAGCCAGGGCAACATCGAGTCGGGTGATGTGTCCTACACGGGCACCGTGGCGACCTTCATCCCCCACTTCCCGCTGGAGGTGGATGAGACGTATACCGCCACCATCGTCTCAGCTCAGGACACCGGCTTGAGACCCCTGGTCGACGCGCCGTATTCCTGGAGCTTCACCGTAGGCGCCTCGGAGGTGGACCTGGAGGATCCGTCAACCGCCGTCACCGAAGAAACCGGTATCCTGCCGGACGGCGTCCGCCTGGCGCCCAACTATCCCAATCCGTTCAACTCGAGGACTCAGATCGGGTACACGCTGCCGGCCGCCGCCCCAGTGCAGCTGGAGGTATTCAGCATCACCGGACAGCGGGTTGCCGTGCTGGTCAGCGAACACCAGCCAGCCGGCTGGCACACGGTCAGCTTCGAGGCCGCGGATCTGGCCAGTGGGGTGTACATCGCCCGGCTGCGGGCAGGCCGCCAGGTGCACACCCGCACCATGCTGCTGCTGAAGTGACTCGGCGGGCGGCCGCTCAGGTGACCTGAATGGCGCTGCTCAGGTGACCCGATGGGCGGCCGCTCCGTTGACTGGCGCACGACTGCTCTGTTGCCCCGAAGAACGGCCGACGAAGCGGTCGCTGAAGTGACTGAAAGGTGTCGGAGCGTGCCCGTCACGGCCGCGCTCCGCCGCGCAGCCAAGAACCACAACTCGAAACGGCAGGCCATCGGGAAGCTCGTAACCCGCTGGCTTGCCGTTTGTTTTTTTTGTGCATCATGTACATTGACTACTATGAAGCTCAACGTTACCTCAACGTTACCGGCTTGGGTTTCATGCCCTGGGCTCGACGAACGCCCGTAGGGAACTATGGTCGCAGTAAGAACGGACGCCCTCATACTTTTGCGGACGGGAATATCGGCTAGCCCTGCCCCATTCACTGGACAGGTAAAGGAGCCTCCATCATGACGGCACACGTGCGGTGGACGCTGGTATTGACCTTCGTCCTGGCCATCCCTGAAC
>SLHA01000081.1 GCA_007136405.1 Candidatus Latescibacterota bacterium | reverse complement strand
TGTTGCGCCTCTGCCGGGGTTGAGCGGCATGGCGCGGAGGCACCGGGTGGGCCGGCGTTTCGTCGCCGGACGCAGCCGCCCGGCCGATGTGCCCGGTGTATGGCACCTGACATATGGCACCTGACGGCGCCGCAACAGGCGCCCTGCCGCGGGGAGGAATGTATGACTTGCGTCACCGAACCTCAGAAACGGATACCCGTGCGTTCAGACGTCGATGTGGTGGTGGCCGGTGCCGGTGTGGCCGGCGTGTTCGCGGCGCTGGGCGCGGCCCGCGCCGGCGCTCGCACGGCTTTGGTCGAACGCTTCGGCAATGTAGGCGGCAACATAGGCCCCGGGATGATCGTCAACGGCCACATGATCAGTGGCCGGGCCTGCCCCGAAGTTCGCTACGAATGCACGGTCTATCCGCAGTTGTACGGGTTGGGGCGCGAGTTCCTGGATCGGTACGCCGAGTTGGGCGGCGGCTCCCTGCCGCCGGTCAAGGAGACGTTCTACGCCTGGGATGCCAGCATTGCCAGCTATGTGGCGCAGACGATGCTGGAAGAGAGCGGCGTCGAACTGCTGGTGGGCACGATGGTCGCCGATCCGGTAATGGACGGCCATACCGTGCGCGGCGTGTACATCGAGACCAAGTCCGGCCGTGAAGCCGTGACCGCCCGGGTGACCGTAGATGCCACCGGTGACGCGGATCTGGCCCGCCGTGCCGGGGCCAGGGTGCTCCATCCCCGCAACGAATACCACGAGCTCGACGGGCACGCGCCCACGGGTATGGGCATCTCCTACCTGGTCGGCGGGGTGGACTGGCCGGCGTTCAACCAGGCAAAAAGCAATCACCGGCCCGCCAGGAAGGACCTGGAATGGGGTGCGGCGGTGCTGGGGGATAGGGCCGCGGGGATGGGGCTGCTGCTGCCCGCGCTGCGCCAGGCAGTGGAGACCGACGGGTATGAGCCGAATCCCACGGTGGAACTGGACGGCGTGCCGGTGGAGTTCGATACGGGCGCGTTGTCGCCGCTACCGGCGCCGGGCATCGCCCAGGGCAGTGGCAAGGTGGGCCGGGTGGAAACCGTGGATACCGGCAACGGCGCGCACATGGCCGCCCTGGAGACCCACCTGCGCCGGCGCATTTTCGAGCACGTGATGATGTACCGGCGGTACGTGCCCGGATTCGAGCAGGCGTGCCTGCTCGCGGTGGCGCCGTTTCTGGGCAGCCGCGGCGGTCCGTGCATCAGCGGAGACTACACGCTTACCATGGACGATTGTCGCGCCGGTAGGCGCTTCGACGATGTGCTGTACCTGTACGGCGAATTCCGCGCCCTGCGTTACACGGCGGCGCAAGGCCGGCCGCTGTGGGTGGATATGCCCTATCGCGCTCTGCTGCCCAAAGGGCTGGAGGGCCTGCTGGCGGTCGGCCGCAGCGCGTCCGGAATACCGGATACCCTGTTGCGCAATCGCATGGGGTGCAAGGTCATGGGCCAGGCTGGCGGGACCGCTGCGGCCCTGGCCGCGGCGCGCGATGAAACGCCGCGGCAGCTGGATGTCCGGGCCCTGCAGGAACGGTTGTTGGAAGACGGATTTTACCTGGGAGACCGTTTCCGGTTGAGGGAACTGGGACTGGTGTAGCGGCAGGCACGAGAGAACGTCCCCGGATCCGCCGGTCCAGCACCTCCGGTGACCCTGCTTGTGCCCTTGTGCCCAGGAAATGCTGCCATCCCCCGAGTATGGCAGCATGGTGTGCTTTCGATATGTTTCAGGCATCAAGTCAGGTTCAATAAACCCATGGAGTGGATTGCAGATGCAGTATAATGATCTCGGTACGACAGGATTGAGCGTGTCCGCACTCGGTTTCGGTTCCATGCGGCTGCCCATGACCAATATCGGCGACATGAATTTCGTGGATCTGGACCAGGCCGTGGAGTTGATGCAGTACGCCTTCGACTCCGGCATCAACTATGTGGACTGCGGTTTCCAATATGGCAACATGCAGGCGGAGATCGCCGTGGGCCGGGCCCTGCGTGGCCGCCGTGACCAGGTTATCCTGACCGGCAAGGCCACCAAGACGCGCATGGCCAACCAGGGCGATATGCGCCGCATGATCGAGCATCAGCTCCAGCGCCTGCAGGTCGATCATTTCGACTTCTACGGCTTTCACGGAGTCGGCTGGGACACGCTGTACAGCATCGACGAGAAAACCGGTTGGATCGACCAGATGCACCGCGCCAGGGACGAAGGCCTGTTCAAGCGCATGTGCTTCTCCTTCCACGACGAGCCGTCCAGCATCCGCAAGCTGGTGGATCTGGGCTGGTTCGACATGATCACCTGCCAGTACAACTACCTCGATCGTCGCAACCAGGAGGGCATGGCCTACGCGGCCGAAAAGGGGTTGGGCGTGTGTGTCATGGGGCCCGTGGGCGGCGGACGGTTGTCCATGCTGCCGCCGCCGGTGCAGGAACGTCTGGGCATGGACGATGCCGAGGCGGTCTCCCTGGCTCTGCGTTTCGTCCTGGCCAATCCCAGCGTCAGTTGCGCGTTATCCGGAATGAGCTCCAGGGACATGGTGGATCACAACGCGGCAGTGGTCGACCGGGGGCCGTTGGATGACAAGGAGTATCAGGATCTGGAGCGTCTCCTGGCGGAGTTGGACCAACTGGCGGATCTGTACTGCACCGGGTGCGAATACTGCATGCCGTGTCCGCATCACGTCAGCATTTCGCGGCGTTTCCAGTTGATGAATCAGCATCGGGTGTGGGGGTGCACCAGACAGGCACGCGAGGCATACCAGCGGCTGCTGGCCCGGGATGCCGAAGGCGAATGTCAGGAGTGCGGCGAGTGTCTGCCCAAATGTCCCCAGAACATCGACATCATCGAACAGCTCAAGGAGACCCATGCGGTCCTTGGCTGACCCGCGTCTTGCAGGGACCCATCGAAGCGGCGCCACGACTCCAGGACATGGCGGCGCCCCGACTCCGGGTATGGCGGTGCCGGAGAGAGCATCGCCGAACACCCGCTTGTCGTTGTTGCACCGTCTATTCGTCAGGAGTTGCATCGAGTGCACAGGCGAACCCCTGAGGTCCGGACAGCGCCAGCTATGTCGCTGATCGCGGGGCCATGCAGGTCTAACCGCGAAGTCGCAGTCCGCCGTAAGGGGTTGGCGTGGTCAATGAGGAGATCACCATGCAACACAGGACTACGGTGGCCATACAGGGGCAGTCGTTTCTCATCGACGGCCAGCCGACTTACACCGGTCGCACGTATCGCAACCTGCGCATCGAGGGACTGCTGCTCAACGCCCGCCTGGTGCAGGGCATCTTCGACGATCTGAATGCGGCTACGCGCAGTATGTGGGATTATCCGGACGGGCCCTGGGATCCGGACCGCAACACGGACGAATTCGTCGCGGCTATGCCCACCTGGCGGGCCCATGGCCTGCTGAGCTTCACCATCAATCTGCAGGGCGGCAGTCCCCAGGGATACAGCGCCAGGCAGCCCTGGCACAACTCGGCCTTCCGGGCGGACGGCGACCTGCGCCCGGCGTACATGCAACGCCTGCGGCGTATCCTGGATCGAGCCGACGAGCTGTGCATGGCGCCCATGCTGGGGCTGTTCTACTTCGGGCAGGATCAGCGGCTGGCGGATGAAGAGGCGGTGCTGCGTGCCGTCGACCAGGCTACGGATTGGCTGGTGACGCAGGGTTACGCGAATGTCCTGGTGGAGGTGGGCAATGAGGTGGACAACCGCAAATTCGACCACCCGATCATCCAGGCACCGCGCTGCCACGAGCTCATCGCGCGCGTGCAGGAACGGTCAGCCGGAAAGGTCAACGCACCGGCCGGCCGCCTCCTCGTCAGCACCAGTTTGTGCGGCGGCCGGGTCCCCGACGACTCGCTGATCGAAGCCTCGGATTTCATCCTGCTGCATGGCAACGGAGTGCACGAACCTGCACGCATCCGCGCCATGGTGGACGAGTGCCGAGACCGGGCGGCATACCGCGACCAACCCATCCTGTTCAACGAAGACGACCATTTCGACTTCGACGCGGCCGACAACAACATGCTGGCGGCGATCAGCCGGTATGCGGGCTGGGGCTATTTCGACTACCGCATGGCCGGTGAAGGATTCGACGAAGGATACCAGAGCGTGCCGGTGAACTGGGGACTCTCGTCGGCGCGGAAGCAAGGCTTCTTTCGTCTGTTGCGTCAGGTGACCGAGGTGACTGCATGACAGCGTTGGCCTTCGGACTGGAGTCCGCGGCCAGACCTATCACCCATCACCAGGTATGCTATGAGACCGCTGGACCGACAGCAATGGGTGCAGTATCTGCTGCCCATGCCTCACGAGATCGACATCGGCGAGCTGATCGAGTGTCCGCCTTCCGCAGTGGCCGTCCGGACGCCGGACGGGGCGGGGCCTATGGTGCGCCGGGCAGCCGAGGACGTGCGCCGACTACTGGGGACGATCGTGGAACCTGAGGCGCCGGTGTGCGACATACTGGTGGGTACCGTGGACGCCGGTGGTACACTGGCAGGAATTCCTGTGGATGCGGCACAGCTCGAACGCCTGCCGAACAGCGATCAGGCCTATTTGATCGTCCCTCATGGCAGACAGCAACTGCTGCTGGCGGCGCTGACCGGGCGTGGGGTGTACTACGCCTCCCGGACCCTGTGCCAACTGCTGGAACCCGCGCTCACTCCCCAGCAGGCCGTCATTCCCATGATACGGGTGGTGGACTGGCCGGATTTCGACGAACGCGGCTTGTGGAACTTCCCGGATGAGGCCGAGTGGATTCCCTGGTTGAGTTCCATGAAGCTGAATTACGGCAAGATGGCCAGTACCCGATTGGCGCCGGTCGAGCGGGATCGGCCCAACCAGGCCGTCATCGAGTCGGGCCTGATGCACCAGGCGTCCATGCGCGCTTTCAACTATCTGCCCTACATCCTTCATCTCAACTTCCTGCACGACTGCGGCCTGTTCAGGGCCTATCCGGAGCTGGCCGGCAAGGGTGACGGAGCGTTGAGCGGCCGCTACTTCGCTCACAAGGAAGGCAGCCAGCATCGGGTTCCGTGTGCCTCTCAGCCCGTACTGGCGCAAATACTGGCCGAGTGGATGGTCTCCATCGCCTCGCAGGGAGGTCTGGAGATCAGTTGCTGGCTGAGCGAGCGGCCGGCCCAGTGCGGCTGCCGGGACTGCACGGCAGTGGGACAGTTCGTCCTGGAGGCGCGGGCCTTTGTCCGAGCCTGGGAGCAGGCGAAGCGCGACTTTCCGCAGCTGCAGATCCGTCTCTTCCTGTCCACTACCACACCGGAGCGCGACTACCGCGTGCTGGCGGAGCTGCCGCCGCAGGTCAAACTGGAACGGGCCTGTGCCACCTCGATGGAGCGGGTGCTGCACTGGCCGCGGGATCTGTTGGCCAATCCGCTCCTGGATCACGCCGCTGCCGCGGGACGGTGGATCGCCTCGTACGATGTGCCCATCGCGGCCAACGGCAAGGTGGACACACCGGAGTTCAAGATTCCCCAGCGTTCGGCCCCCCGTGTGCGTGATTTTATCTGCCAGTTGCGTCGGCGGGGTTACCAGGGGGCGTACGGGATGATCGCCTGGGGTACGCTGGCCCGGCAGATCAACGGCTTCAACATCGAAGCGCTGGCCGAATGGTCGTGGAATCTGCACGGGCGCAACGAGCAGGAGTTCGCCGTTGCCTGGGCGCGACGGCAAGGATACGTCTCTCCAGAAAAGGTGGGGCAATGGGCGGCGTTGATGGGACCGGTCGAATTCGACGTGTACGCCTCGGATTTTCCGGTGTGCTATTCCCAGGGCAAGGCGGTGGACATGATCCGCAACCGGCAGCGCCCCTATCTGGGCGAGGGCATGTTCCGCTACTACCTGGACGATGCGGACTTCGAGCGTAAACGGGCCGTGTGTGCCCGGGCCGCGGCCATCGCGGCGGAACTGCAGGCGCCGGACCTGGAACTGGAGACGGGCGTGGTGGATTCCTATATCGCACTGGCGCAGAGTGTCTACCAGGTGGCCGAACTGCTGGCCACGTCGGACCTGGAAGACCTGGAAAACCAGTCTGTACTGCTGCAGGCGGTGAGCGAACTGGACGCCGCCGGCCGGTTCAATGCGGAGACGATCCGGACATGGCGCGCCAATCTGGGACCGGAGCCCTGGCATTACCGGGTCCACGACGCTATCGCCGCGACTGAAGCGACTGTGCGGGAGATCGGCCGGTTCGTGCGGGAACGGTACCTGTATTGAACTCCACTCTGAAGTGATCCGGCACTCGTGACCTTGTGTCGCTCCGGCACGGCGCGGGTCGCCAAGTGGTTGCTCCTCGATATCCGAATTCAGCCTCCTGTATCTTCCGCGGGC
>SLHA01000060.1 GCA_007136405.1 Candidatus Latescibacterota bacterium | reverse complement strand
TGTTCAACCAGGCTCTGGTCGTGGGGGCCGGGTACCGGATTTCCCAGTACTGGCGGCTTGGTGGAGGCGGACTGGTGTTCCGGGAGCGCGTGCCGGACGCCTACCCGTTGACCCGCAGGCGCCGCACGGCGTTGACCCCGTATGTTGCCCTGTCCTTCGACGCGGATATAGGGCAGCAACTCAAAGGTATGGGACGGCTTTTCGACTTTCTCAAAAACGGCCGCTAGCGGCTGCGAATCCCACCGAGGACGCCGATGGCAAAGTTAGGATGGAAGGGCTCAGCCGTAGTTGTGATGGTGCTGCTTTGCGGGGCGGGGTGCCACGATCCAGACGCGTACGTGCTCACCTCAGACCGGTCCCCTCCGGTGGAACAGCTGTTCACCCTGGAGGCGGCAGGCGATACGATCTTGCCGGCGGACGGGGTGTCGGCTGTAGAGCTCGTGGCTCGCGTTCTCGATGTCAGCGAAGGCCTGCCCGTCGTTTTGTTCACCACCAATGCGGGCACACTGCGTCTGGGCTCGAGCAGTTTTCCCGACAGCGCGCTGGTACCCGTTGACAACCGCGGTGAGGCCCGGATCGAATTGGTCAGCGCCTCCCGGGAAGCCATCGTCCAGGTGAGGGCGGTGGTCGTGGACGTCCAGCCCAAATTGGAGCAGGAACTCAGCATACGCTTTCTGCCCGTCGCGCACGGCGACATCCTGGTATTCACCGAAGCTCCGGATTCGGCGTATGCACACGGCCTGTCTCTGGTGCCTTTTACCGTGCAACTCGCGCCGGAGTTGACGGGCGACCATCGTCGGGTGCATTTCGAGACCACCGGGGGGATTTTCGCTTTTGCGCCTGAGGATACGCTGCCGGGCGCCCGGCAGAACCAAGTGGTGTTGGCGGATGACCAGGGGGTGGCTACGGCCTATCTGCGCTCTCCGGAGCAGGTAGGAGAAGCGATGGTGCGGGCCACGGCTGGCAGCTTCACTCAGGAGACGGTGATTCGATTCGTACCGGCGCCGACGGACAGTGTGCTGCAGTTTGTCGAAGGAGTGGAGGCCGCGCTGGCGGACGGCCAATCGTTGAGCCGCTTCGCCGTGCAGATATCCCCGTGGCTGCAACGAGACGCGGATCGCACGGTGGAGTTTTCCACCACTGCGGGCAGTTTCATCGTCGGCGGCAGTACTGCGGCGACGACGTCGATACGCGCTGATGCCAATGGAGTGGCCACAGCCTGGTTGCGCAGCCCGGCGCGCTTTGACGAGGCGATCGTGCGAGCGACAGTCAAGGGTTTCGTGCAGCAGCAGACCCTCCGCTTCGACTGGGCCGGCCCGGATTCGATCATCGTCTCCAGGCCATGGGACCAGGCGGGTCTGGCGGCCGACAAACAGATGCGCATCGAGGCACAACTGCGCCGGCTGGATGGCCGCAGCAAAGTCACCGAGGATCTGGAGGTGTCCTTTGCCGTAGCCGATACGCTGGGCCAACCCATCCCCAGGATGCGGTTTGTCAATGTGACCCGTGCCAATCCTGAAGGTCAGGTCAGCGCGCTGCTGCTGGGCGGCAACACGGAGTACCGCGGCCGCGCGGTGGTGTCGGTGAGGGCGATCAGAGTGGTTCCCGATGTAGTGGGCAGGGAGGAAGTGATGATACTGGATCCCTGATCACAGCAATCGCAGAAAGCTGACGGGGACTCCAGAACAGGCGTGCAACGGTGCCATCCCATCATGAAAGGAACAACCTATGTTCACCAACCTCGTGCCGGTCAACAAAGAGCGTCATGCAGGCAAGAGAATCAAGCCGATCGAGGATTACAAATTTGCCAGCCAGAGTTTCATAGCCTCGGTGATGGTGCACGAATTCGTCCGTTCCGCGGCGATCTACCCGGTGGTATTTCTGGACGACAAGGAAAGAGACGGATTCCGCCCGATGGCGCTGATGGGCCTGGAAGCCGGCGAAAACCTGTTTGTGGACGAATCCGGAAAGTGGCAGGCGGCGTATATTCCGGCGATCATTCGTCGGTATCCGTTTGCGCTGGCCAGCACTGACCAGGAAAACCAGTTCACCGTGTGTATCGATGAGGGCAGTGCGCTGGTTGCCGAAGAAGAGGGGGAGCCGCTTTTCACCGAAGAGGGAGAGCCGGCCGAGGCGCTGGAGAATGTCAAGCGGTACCTTACCGAGTTGCAACAGATGGACACTTTCACCACCGCGTACTGCAAATACTTGACTGAGCGCAATATGTTCACTCCGCTGAACATGCGGGTGCGGCAGGCCGACCAGATCAGGAATATAACCGGTTGTTATGTGATCAACGAAGAACGGCTCAACAACCTCTCCAGCGAGCGGTTTCTCGAAATGCGGGAAAAACAGTATCTGCCAGCGACCTATGCGCACTTGGGCTCGCTGGTGCAGATCGAACGCCTGTTGAAGCTCAAGGAACAGCCTGTGGCAAACCCAATTCCGAAGGGAGACTAGCACCGTGAAAACCAACGGATGGTCTGCCTTGCTTGTCCTTCTGACCGGAATGATGCTGGCCGCTGGGGGGACGTCCCCGGCGCAGGCGCAGGGGACGCTGGACGAGGTGTCGTTCCACAGCGATGCCCTGGGACAGGAACGGACCTTCGAAATCTACCTGCCTGCCGGGTACGATCCCCAGGGACCGAGGCGCTATCCCGTGGTCTACTTTCTCCATGGCCTCGGGGCCAGCCCGCAGACGTACTCCAGCGGCCTGGCCACCGGCCTGAATTTCCTCATCGCCATGCGCACGATCAGTCCCGTCATCATGGTCATCCCGGACGGACGCGCCGCTCCCTATGCCGGCAGCTTCTACACCAGTTCCACGCTGTACGGCGATATCGAAAATTACCTCGTCAACGATCTGGTCAATTACGTAGACACGCAGTATGCCACCGACGCCAGCCGGCAGGGGCGTGCCCTCATCGGGCACTCGATGGGAGGCTACGGTGCGATGCGGCTGGCGTTCAAGTATCCGGAACGGTTTCGGGCTGCGGTGGCGCACAGCGGTCCGCTGGACTTGAGCCGGGTGCCGGCGATGATTCCGGCTCTGCTGCAGGAATACGACGGACCGCCTTACGAGTACCATGCCGCTGCCGGCTTCTTCAGTGGCGCCCTGTTCTCCATGGCGGGAGCCTTCACGCCGGCGCCTCTAGGTGCGGATCCGCCGGTCGATCTGCCGATGGACAACCAGGGAGAACTCCTCCCGGCGGTGCTCGAGCGTTGGATGGAACACAATCCGGTGGGTTTTGCCCGCCAGCTGGCCGCCCGTGGCATCGATGTGGAATTGTTCTTCGACTGCGGCACCCGGGACGAACTGGGTCTGCATGACTGGAATGTCTCGTTTGCGGATTCGCTGACCCGTATCGGCCTGCCCTTCGAATTCCAGTCCTATGACGGAGGTCACTCCGACAAGATCACCGACCGGCTGTTCCTGTCCATTCAATGGATGGATGCACGGTTTGCTACTCCCATCGACCCACCGACAGCCGTCACCGCCGCCGCCGGGGTCCAGCCGGCGGAGCTCCGGCTGGAACCGAGTTACCCGAATCCGTTCAATGCGGAGACCGCCATTCCGTTCACACTGCCGCGCGAGAAGGTCGTGAGGCTGGAGGTATACTCGGCGTTGGGACACCGGGTCGCGGTCTTGGTGGACGAGCGTCTGCCGGCCGGGCGCCATACGATTACCTGGCGTGCCGCCGACCTGGCATCCGGGGTGTACTTCAGCCGGCTGGAGGCGGATTCCCGGGTGGATACCCGCCCGTTGCTGCTGTTGCGCTGATCGACTGCGGATGACATGACAGGGCCAACGAGGCGGCGCCTCCGTGCGTGTCGCCCCGTTGGCGCCTCGCTGCGATCCCCTCGCGCCTGAGCCTCCGCAGTTCACGCCCGTTGACGGTATCCTCGAAGCACGTGTGCGTCCAACCTGGCACTGAGATCACCCAGTGAGTCGCCTTGACTGTCCGCCTTTGTGTTTTTATATTTCACCCATTAACGAAATATAAAAGGACATCCGATGCGCGATTTCATGACCGTGACCAAGGCATTGGCCGATGAAAACCGGGTGCGCGTTCTGATGGCACTGCAGGAAGGGGAGCTGTGTGCCTGCCAGATTCAGGAGGTGCTACAGCTAGCGCCATCGACCGTTTCCAAGCACCTGGCCATCCTCTATCAGGCCCGGTTGGTCGAATTTCGCAAGGAGGGCCGCTGGGTCTACTACCGGCTGGCTGCCTCAACTCCGGCTAGGCCGTTCGTCGAGGAGACTTTGGCGTGGTTGCGGCGGCATCTGTCGGACGATCCCAAGATCCGTGCCGATCACGAGCATCTGCACAAGATTCGGGCTGTTCCTCGGGAGACCTGGTGTCGACCCGCTACATCCACCCTGCAAACAGGCTAGACTGTCATGGCGGAAACCGAAAAACATCAGGCCATTCGTGCACGAGTAGGCCGGCGTTATGCGGCAATCGTGCAGGAATCCGGCCAGAGCTGTTGTGGAGATACGGATTCACCAGGTGAAGGTCCGGGTGGGAATTGCTGTGCCACCGAGGCCGGCTCGACGGATGCCGGCGCCAGCTCTTGCAGCGGCGAAGATTCCTTGTCGCGGGGGAGTCTGGGCCGGGGTGAGGCTTCCCGGCACCTGGGCTACTCCGACGAGGAACTGCAGGCGGTTCCGGCAGGCAGCAACCTGGGTCTGGGTTGCGGCAATCCCGGCGCCATCGCCGCCCTCGCGCCGGGGGAGACCGTACTCGACCTGGGGAGCGGCGCGGGTTTCGACTGCTTTCTGGCGGCTCGCCAGGTTGGAGCTGCGGGACTGGTGATCGGAGTCGACATGACGCCGGAAATGCTGACCAAGGCGCGTGACAACGCCTCCAGGCACGGATATGCGAATGTCGAATTCAGACTGGGCGAGATCGAGCAGCTACCGGCGGGTGATGCCTCGGTCGACGTCATCATCTCCAACTGCGTGATCAACCTGTCCCCGGAAAAGCAGAAGGTCTTCAACGAATCCTACCGGGTGCTCAGACCAGGCGGTCGGGTGGCCGTCTCGGATATCGTCAGCCGGGCGCCGTTGCCCGCAGCCATCCGCCGGGATCCGGAGAAATACTGCGGATGCATCGCCGGCGCGGCCACGATTGACGAGGTGAAAACCATGTTGGCAGACGCTGGTTTTGTCGATATTCGGATCGAGTTAAACGAGGCCAGCAAACGGTTCATCAAAGACTGGTTGCCGGAATCCGGGGCTGAAAACTATGTTATCTCCGCCAGTATCATGGCATCCAAGCCTGAAGACAGCACCGGCTGCAGTGCAGATGCACACAATAAACCGTCGGGCTGCGGTTGCTGAGCGCTAGCCATACTTGTCGTGAAACGGCCATCGGGAGAACGCCAACCATGACTTGCAGTACGGAATCAGCCACCGAGACCAAACAACTGAACGTGTTCGAACGTTATCTCACCATCTGGGTCGGCCTTTGCATCGTAGCCGGCATCGTTCTGGGCAGGCTCGCGCCCGGCGTGGCCGAATACCTCGACTCCATCGCCATCTATGTGGACGACGCCCCGGTGGTCTCCATTCCCATCGCCATCGCGCTGTTTTTCATGATGTATCCCATCATGGTGAAGATCGATTTCGCCGAAGTGATCCGGGCCGGAAAGACCCCCAAGCCCGTATTCCTGACCTTGTTCATGAACTGGTGCGTCAAACCGTTTACCATGTTCGGCATCGCCTGGTTCTTCCTCGGCTATCTGTTCCGCGATCTGATGCCGGGCATGGACGTGCTCAGGGACGGCACCCAGGTCGAGTTATGGCGTTCCTACATTTCCGGTGCCATCCTGCTGGGCATCGCCCCCTGTACCGCCATGGTGTTGATGTGGGGTTACCTGGCCCGGGGCAACCAGGGGCTGACCCTGGTCATGGTGGCCATCAACTCGTTGACCATGCTGGTGCTCTACGGTCTGCTGGGCGGCTGGCTGCTTGGTGTCAACGAGATGCCGGTGCCGTGGGAGGCCCTGCTGCTGTCGATCGGCATCTACGTGGCCTTGCCGCTGGTAGCCGGGTATTTCACGCGGAAGTGGATCATCACAGCCAAGGGCGAGACCTGGTTTGCCGAGAAGTTCCTGCACGTGCTAACACCGGTGTCGATCATCGCGCTGCTGGGAACGCTGGTCCTGCTGTTCAGCTTCAAGGGCGATGTCATCGTCGCCAACCCGCTGACCATCCTGTGGATCGCCATCCCCCTGTTCATCCAGACCATTCTCATCTTCTCCATCACCTACGCGCTGGCCCGGGTGTTGAAGCTGACATACGAGAATGCCGGACCGGCGGCGATGATCGGCGCCTCCAACCATTTCGAGGTGGCCATCGCCACCGCCACCATGCTGTACGGACTGGGTAGCGGCGCCGCCCTGGCCACCGTGGTCGGCGTGCTGATCGAGGTGCCGCTCATGCTCATGCTGGTCAAGGTCTGCCTGCGCACCCGGGGCTGGTTCCAGCCGGCGGCGGCGGCGGCCGCGTGAGAGTGGCCGTCCCGGATTCCGCCGCGACGACAATGCCCGCCGGCGGCAAGAATCTCCAGAGCGGGCCGCTGCGGCGGATCCGCGGACGCTGAGGGAAGGTGCCAGGTCCTGCCATCCACCGTCCTGTCGAGCAGGAGCGACCTTCGTCAGTAGCTCTGTCGCGCCAACCGTCCTGTCGAGCAGGAGCGCGACCTTCGTCAGTAGCTCTGTCGCGCCGGAGTGCGACCTTCGTCAGTAGTTCTGTCGCGCCAACCGTTTCGGCCCGTACGGGCGGTCTCAGTTGCAGGGCATCAGTTCCTGGTGGCCAGAGCCTTGGTTTTTTCGTACCCGAACAGCTCGTCTCTCTTGAGCTGACCGGTTTCAACATCGATGCCGAGTGTCTCGTACAGCTGGGCCAGCAAGGCGTCCTTGAACGCGCCGATATCGGGCCGGCTTCCGGTCTCCTCTTCCACCGAGGTCATCGGCTCTACCGCCTTGTCCTTGATCTCCGGGGTGACCCAGATCAGGCGGAAAAAATCGTCCATGGTGAGCGGACCCAGGAAGACCAGCGCGTTGATCACCACCAGGTTCTCCACCGTGGAAACGAGTACCGTTCCGATCTTCCTGCCCCCGGCGCGCACGCCACCCCGGTGCTTGTACCATGCATCCACTCCAAAACTTTTGAGCGTGTCCACCAGAATTTCTCCTACCACACGGAAGGCGTCCTCCGGGGAACCGAAACGCTCTTTGGCGACGACCATCTGCACGTTGACGGTGGCGTCCGGGCTGACGAACACGAGGGTGCGTTGTCCGGTGAGAATCACGTGTTCGAGACTGGGCACTTCGTCGCTCACTTCGTTGATGAGATTGGCGAAGTTGGTGAGCGTGATGATGGCCTTTGCGGTGCAGTCGTTGAGGATATGCGTTATCTCGCGCCCTTTGTACATGGTGTTGAACGGTACTGCAACGGCGCCGAGTTTCTGAATTCCAAAAAAGCAGTAGACGAAATCCGGTATGTTCGGCAGCATGAGCGCAACCCGGTCGCCTTTGGCAAGGCCCAGGCTAGCCAGTCCATTGGCTACCTTGTTGGCGTTCTCGTTCAGCTCCCGGTACGTGACCTCATGCCCCTCGAACAAAAGAGCCTGCTTCTTCTTATGTTTTTTCGTCACCTCTTCAAGCAATGTACCAAGCCCACGTACTTCCTTCATGATCGTGCTCCTCTGACGCTCATCGACTGTCTCATGCTATTCCCGGAATATGAGTCGCTCGTCCCTTAGTTCCTCGCGCAGCTCCTTGCGCAGTACTTTACCCGTAGCGCTCTTGGGCAGGTTCTCCCTGAACTCCACGTACTTCGGGACCTTGTATCCCGCCAGGTTCTCCGCACAAAAGGAGAGAATGTCCCGTTCGGTCAGTGTCTCACCCTTGCGCGGGACGACAAACGCCTTCACGGCCTCTTGATCCCGGCTGTTTCTGACGCCCACTACGGCGGCATCCTCTATCCGGGGATGGGTGGACAGGAGCTCCTCTATCTCCCGAGGTGAGATGTTGAATCCGCCTCTGACGATGATGTCCTTCTTCCGGTCGGTTATGAAGAAGAAACCCTCCTCGTCGGCATAGCCCAGGTCTCCGGTGTGAAACCATCCCTCATGGAACGCCTCCGCGGTGGCCTCCGGGTTGTTCCAGTAGCCGGGGGTGATCAACGCGCCCTGCAAGACGATTTCGCCCACTTCGCCAGCCGGTAGCTCGTTTCCTGCCTCGTCCACAACCTTGATCCGGACCGAAGACGGTGCCGGACCGATGGATCCCGGTTTGAACCGCTCGCCGGACTTGTTGGCGCACACGGCGGAGGCGGATTCGGTCAGTCCGTAACCCTCGGCGATCCCCGTGTGGAAGGCCTCCTCGAACTCACGCAACGTGGCCAGTGACAGGGGCGCGCCTCCGGATACGCAGAGGCGCAGGGACTTGGGAATAGTGGTCTTGCGCGCCTTGGTAAGCTGCAGCAAATGCATGTACATGGATGGAACGGCGATGAGCACGGAGGCGTTGGTCCTGGCAATACTCTCCAGTAGTTTGGCCGGACTGTACTGGGGAACCAGGGTAAACGTGGTACCCAGGTACAGCCCCGATATGAGTCCGGAAGAGAGCGCGTACACGTGAAACAGAGGAAGAACAAGTACTACCCGGTCGTCCTCGCGCAGGAGGTCCAGCTCTTCGACGAGGGCGCATTCGGCGTTGAAGTTGCGGTGCGTAAGGGTGACGCCTTTCGGCTTGCCGGTCGTCCCGGAGGTATAGAGCAGTACGGCCGGATCGTCAGGTTCCACGTCCACCGCGTCGAATTTCCTTGAGGCGCTCTTCAGGAGATCCGCCAGCGCAACCGAGCCCACGGGCCGCGGGCCGCCGCGGCCGCTGCGCGGATAAAAAGCCAGATCGATGCCTTCCTTCCTGGACGCTTCACGGTCGATATCCACATCCGCGCCGGCGAGAATGCCTTTTCGGGTGAATCCCTGAATGACCACGGTGTCGGGCAGTTTCTCTCCAGAAAGCAGGTACTTGCCGGCGATGCGGCCTTCGACAAGACCGGAGGCATAGGCCAGAAGGTCGGCCACGACTCCTTTCTCGTTGTATATCAGCCGCATCTTGCTGTTCATTTCCATAACAACCTCCACACTCATGCGGTGCCGCCGGGTCGAGCCCTTTCGGGTCGCGGGGATTATGCGCCCTGGTGTCGCAGGGGAGCTGCCCTACCGTGCCGCTGCGCTCTCGCTCCGCAGGAATTCATCTACTTCGTTGAAGAAAACGTCCTCGATTTCCTCGCTGGGGCGCGGTGTCAGGAGACTAACCACCACGTATACCAGTGCGTTGAGCGGGAGCGTCGGCACGACCGGATGCAGATCGAAGAGCAGCACGCGTTCGCCCGCAGCATTGGTCACGAGCAGCCCGAGGACCAGATAGATGACTCCGGCCAGCGTCCCCGCAACGGCGCCCTGTCTGGTGCCGCGTTTCCACAGCAGGCCACCGACGAGTGCCGGGCTCCACTGCGCGAAACCGGGAACGCTGACGTCTGTCAGGTAGAGCGCCATGGCTGCCTCGCCGATGCCGAGTGTGACGCCGAGTGTGACGCTCAGGCTGAGCACCACGATGGCGAGGACGGCAAACCGCGCCCAGCGCGTGACCTGCTCGTCGGAAGCATCCGGACTGAAGACTCCCTGAATCATGTCCCGGGCCACGATGATGCTGGTGGTCATGAGCTGCACCGCGGCCGTGGAGACCGCCGCCGCTATGACGCCCATGAGGACGAAGACCGCGAACCAGCGGGGAAGAAAGGTCTGGATCACGGTCTGCACCACCCGGTCCGCCTCGCCGGGGTCGGTGACGCCCGGAAGTGCGGCGGGGGCGACGATCGAGCCCCACAGAAACGGGATGATGTAGAAGAACAGGCCGCCGAAGACGAACACCAGAAGCGGGAACCATTTGAACAGCGTCTTGTCCCGCGCGGTCATGACGCCTATGACGACGTGCGGCCACGAGAAGGCCAGGAGGCCCACCACGAAGGTGCCGATCAGCAGTGCCGGGGTGAACTCTCCCAGTGGACCGGGCGTACTGAGCTTGTCAGGTGCTATCTCGGTCAGACGGTGCGCGGCCTGCGTGAGCCCGCCGTCGGGAAACACGACGGCAATAACCCAGAGGAGCGAACCCAGCAATGCGGTCACATACACCATGCCGAGGAAGATGTTCACCCAGGCTACGATCCGCATGCCTCCGAGAACTACCAGCACGATGAGGAGCAGTGCGGCATAGACGGCTCCGACCCAGAGCGGGGTGCCGACGAGGGCCTCGAAACCCCGGCCTACGCCGAGTGGCTGGATTCCCACGTAGGGCACGACAAAGGCCAGCATCGTCACCGAAAGTATGACCCGCAGCGCCTTGGATTCATAGCGTTCCGCCAGCGTTTCTATCGGCGAAAGGAAGTTGTTGATCTTGGACAGCGCCCAGAGCCGCGGTCCGAGGAGTATGTACAGGATGGCGAAACCCGCAACGGATCCCCAGATGAACATCACGTACCCGGGACCGTGAAGGTACAGGAGACCGGGGAATCCGTAGAACGTCCAGCTGGAGGAGATGGCAAAGAGCACGAAGAAGAACATGACCACGACACCTATCGTGCGCCCCGCCAGCATGTAATCCTCTGCTGTCTTGGCGGAGACCTTGTAGCCGTAGGCGGCCATCAAGACCATGATCAGGCTGAATACGCCGAGTGCGATGAAGTCGATCATGCACTTCCCCTTCGATGTGCCTTAGCGGTAGGGCCAGAACTTGAAGAAGTAGATGAGGTATGCCACCAGCCAAATCAGCACGAATACGATTCCGACGGCAAGCGGCATCGTGATCCAGCCGAAAATCAACACCGGCTCACCGTTGTCCGGGGTTTCGGTGATTCCCATCCCCACGGCAACAGCGAGCGCTAGCACGGACAGCAAGAGAACCGCAAGATAGATCCGGCCGGGCGCATGCCCGAGCATCTCCCGCATCTGGATCCCTCCTCGTATCATGCGACGCGGCGGCCGCGCCGCGCGCCTGTCAGATCACCGTCCCACGAATCCGGGTGGCCATGGGCGGTAGTCATTGACTTTATACCCGTCCACCGGAACTGTCAAGCTGGAATGCGGTTGGCAACCAGGAGCATCGCTTGTCCTGGTGTCCCGGTCGCAGACCCGGCCGGTCGAATCGTGACAAGAGGTGAATTATACGACAATATATACAGCATGTGCCGTGAAAGGATGTCTGCCCGGACGACTATCTGATCGCAAATCGATCAGCGCCGTCGACGCGGGCAGACGGTGACCGGCCCTATATGCAGTCCAGAGGAATGCCGGGGGCGGGTCGTCCGTCCACCCAGCCGCGGCCCGACGAACAGCGATTCGGTCCGCTCGCACCGCTACACTACGCCGACAGCCACCGACCTGCCGTAGGGAGTACGACCCATGATCTACGAAAAGAAACCGCTTTCACCGGTCAATACCCTGAAGGGTGTCGCCGTGGGGGTAGCCAACATCATTCCCGGGGTGAGCGGCGGCACGATCGCCGTGATCACCGGAATCTACGATGAACTGGTAGATGCCTTCGGTCATTTCTTCGACAGCGAGGGCGGATGGCGACGCAATACGTTGTTTCTCGCTCCGGTGATCACAGGTATCCTGTTGGGGAATGTGGCTTTCGCCCGTCTTATCGGGCTATTTCTGGATGCTGCCCCGGAGGCGACTACGTTCGGGTTTATCGGACTCATCCTGGGGAGCACGCCCTACCTGGTCCGTCGCGCCGGTGCTTCCCGGTTCCGACTGCATTATGTGCTGACCTTCGGGCTGGGCCTCGGGGTGGTGCTGTGGATGGGGTTGACACCTCGGCCGGCGGCGTCGCCACCCATCACGCAGATCACCTTGACCTCGGGGGTGTGGGTCTTCAGCGCCGCGTTCATAGCCAGCATCGCCATGATCATCCCCGGGGTGAGCGGCAGCTTTCTGCTTCTGCTGATCGGTATGTACAGTACGCTGCAGCAGGGCTTCAGTACACTGAACATACCGGTCATCCTGGTGTTTGCCGTGGGTACGCTGACGGGTGTGGTGGTGGTGGCCAAGGCGGTCTCCGCCTTGCTGCGCAAATGCCATGGGGCGACATACTGCGCGATCATCGGCCTGGTCCTGGGGAGCGCGATCGCGCTTTTCCCCGGCATCGGATCCGGTTATGCGACAGCGCTGAACCTGGCTGCCTTTGCCATGGGTGCGGGATTGAGTCTGATGCTGGGTTCGGGGATGAAAGAGCGGCTCATGCGCCGGCGGAGCAGAGCCTGACGCGCTGCGGCGTCGGGGGGGGCAGCGCCCGATGCGCCGCGGCGCCGGCGGGGCAGAATCTATACCTTAATTTACCGATGACGACATGACGGTCGTTCGCTGAACGCTCCGCGCACTGTCTGCTGCCAGAGACAGGCGATGAATACGCGCTCATGTATTTAGTGATGCCAAACTGTTCGTCAAGGGCGGTGTCCGCCGGGCAGCAGCCGATACTACAGCCAACGCTTTCGCCGGAAATAGACCAGCATGCCGCCCGCTATGACCGCCATCACCCCGAGTGTGGCCGGATAGGCCCACGGCCAATGCAGTTCAGGCATCATCTCGAAATTCATACCATAGATGCCTGCCAAAAAAGTCAATGGAATGAAAATCGTCGCGATGATCGTGAGAACTTTCATCACTTCATTCATACGGTTGCTGATCATCGACAGATAAAGATCGGTCAGTCCCGACAGGATATCGCGACAGGATTCGATCGAATCCATGATCTGGATTATATGTCCATAGAGATCGCGCAGGAAGATCTGCGTCGAATCCGAGATGGTTCCGCCGGTGTCCCGCATGATGGAATTGACCACGTCGCGCATCGGCCATACGCAGCGGCGCAGATACACGACCTCGTGTTTCAGACGATGCAGGTGGGCTAGTGCGTCCGGTTGCGGGTCGGTGGTAACGGCATCCTCGAGCACGGCAAGGCGGTCACCGAGGAACTCGAGTATGAGGAAATAGGAGTCGACAATCGCGTCGAGAAGAGAGTAAAACAGGTAGCCGGCATCGGCATTGCGGACGCGCCCCTTGCCGGTCGTTATACGGTCGCGGATCACACCGAACACATCGCCACTCTGCTCCTGAAACGTGATCAGCAGATTGCCGCACAAAATGAAACTGACCTGTTCGGCAATAATCTGTTCGTTGTCGTTTCCAAGGCGAAGCATTTTGGTGACCGTAAATACGGTATTACTATAGGACTCGGTTTTTGCCCGTTGGTGCGAGTTCGCTACATCCTCAAGCAACAGCGGATGTAGATTGAACTGCTCGCCGACGCTTTTGATAACACTCACGTCATGAATACCATCTATATTCAGCCAGTTGACCTTGTCGTTGGCCAGTCGGTCCCGGCACTCATCGACCGAATCGAGCACGTGCTCCTCGGCACCGCCACCGTCATATTGGATCAGGGAAAGCCGCGGAGTGCCTTCCCGTTCTCGCCCGACATAGACGATCGATCCAGGCGGCAACCCGGCTTTGCTGCCCGCGGCTTTCCCGAGCGAGAACAAATCCTTCACAGTTGACTCCTCTTCAGCGATCTGCTGCAAACCGTAACACCAACCGGTACATTCCCGCTACCACTATCCGGCGTGCCACCGGCCTTGTCAAGGCAGAGAGACTGACCCTGTCGTCCAATCTAGAGTATTCGCCAATGGCATCAGAGCCGAGTGTCAGGGGCGGACGATCCACGATTCACACGGAGAGGCGGTCCGGGAAAACTGGCCGGATTGCTGGCGGCAGGTATTGGCGGATATGCCGCTACGATGTGCGCTCGTGTAACAATATTGCATAAAAGAAAAAGGACTTTCTTTTGCGCTTTGTATGTATTAGGTTCGATACAAGAGATGGCGGTGCGACCATACGGAATCAGTTATTTTCCGTATCATCGATACGCCTCAACCCCAGAAATACGCCTCACCACAGATGCCCTGTCGATGTGCCAGGCAAAAGAGCGTTGCCATTCCACGCAGCTTGAATGTTGTCCCTTGTGGGAATCATGGCTGCACAGGTCCCAATAAGGAGGATGTATGTCACGCTGTAGAACGACCTTCATACCGTTTCATATAGTGTTCACCTTGTCGTTGGCGTTGTTCACTGCCGCCTGTGATAATCTGATCGGCTCGGACGATCCCGAAACCAAAGCAGTGATCACAGTGGAGGATCAGGCTCCGCCTATCGGGATTCCTGTCGTGCTGGATGCCCGGCAATCGGTGTATGAGGGGAGTGAGCCGGTTTTTTCCTGGAACATGCAGACACCGGACGGCAGCTCGGCAGCGCTTACCGAGCCGTCCGCCCAGGTCACCTCGTTCATCCCCGATATGGAAGGTGACTACCTTGTAACCCTGACCGTTTCCGCCGAAGGGACGGAAGACGCTCAGACGATAACCATCGCGGCCGGCAGCGGTGATGTGGTCATCTCCAGTAACATCACTGCGGACATGGTCTTCTATTCGGCTAACAGCTATATCATCACCGGCAACATCACGCTCTCCGGTGCGCGGCTCGAGATCCAGTCCGGTACGGAGATACGGTTCGATCAGGGTAGCGTCCTCCGGATCGGCAGCGACGGTGTCCTCAATGCCGCCGGCACCGAACAGGAACCGGTCGTTTTCACCGGTACCAACCCGAGCCGAGGATGGTGGCACGGCCTCTTTTTTCAGGGGACCACGCATCCGCACAATCGGTTGGATCACGTCATCATCGAGTATGGCGGCGGCGAAGCGCAGCACAGCAGTACTGCCGCGGCAAACCTGACCATTTCCCGGTCCGTATCCGGCAACGCCGCCAGTGTGACCGTCACCAACAGCATCCTGCGGCACAGTGGCGGATACGGGCTGTTCGTGCATGCCAATGGCAGATTGCCGGAATCCGGCAACAACGTGTACACGGCCAACGCGGCAGGACCTGCTGCGGTTGACGCCGCACGCCTCCACTATCTGGATCAGGAATCGGACTATACAGGCAACGATGACGGACGGAATGTGGTGCACGTCATCGGCAACGACGTCGAGGGTGATGTTAGCTGGCAGTCGTTGAACGTCCCGTATTTCGTCGCCGGAGATATAACAGTCCGCAACGCCCAGTTTGTCATCAAACCCGGCGCCACATTCTACTTTGACGCGGAAAGGAGCCTGCGGCTCGGTAGCGGAACGGAGATCAACATCGTGGGCACCGAGGATGCGCCCATTACCTTTACGGCAAGTGAGCAGATGCCAGGCTGGTGGAACGGAGTCACGGTTGTCGGCACCACGCATCCCAACAATATCATGGAGCATGTTGTCATTGCGTATGCCGGACGCTCCGCCTTCCACGGCAGTACCGCTCCGGCGAACCTGACCATTTCCCGGTCCGTATCCGCCAATGCCGCCAGCCTGACGCTGAAAAACAGCACATTACGGCACGGTGCCGGGGTCGGACTCTTCCTGCATAACAACGGAAGCCTGCCGAACTCCACGAAAAACACCTTTACCGGCAATGCCGAGGGACCGGCCCGGGCGTACACCTCAGGGGCCCATTATTTTGACGGTGCCTCTCGTTTTACCGGCAACGGCGCCAATGACTACCTGTGGATCGAAGGCGACACCCAGGACGAGTCCGTTATCTGGCAGGCCCTGGATGTCCCTTACGGGATGATCGATGATTCCCGGGTGGAAAACGGCCATTTTATCATAGAAGCGGGGGCGGAATTTGCCTTTGACCTGAATGCCGGTCTCCAGTTGAGCGGTGGTATATCATTTTCCATCGTCGGGACCGCAGAGGAGCGGATCCTGTTCACGGCCTTGGAGAAATCCGCCGGGTGGTGGAAGGGGATCTACGTCACGGGTACCCTGCAGCCGCTCAACGTGATGGAGCATGTGATCATCGAATACGGCGGCAGCAATGCCTGGCATACAAGCGTGGAACCCGCCAATCTGGTCGTCGGGCGGTCCGTATCCACTAACTACGCTCGGATGACGCTGCGCAACAGCACGCTGCGATTCAGTGAGGGGCAAGGGCTCCATGTCCACTCTGGTTCACAGATCAACACCGATGTGTGCGATGTGAATGTCTTTGCGGGCAATGACGCGGACGGCTGCGTTGTGATGGACTGAACCGTCCTGCGTCGCGAAGGGTTTTCTGAAGGTTTGCCACATGGTTCCGGGATGCGTCCGGGACGATTCCGGGACCATGTCCCCCGGCTTAGGCTGGTGGAACGGCATTTTCAGCATCGGCATTCGGATGTAGCGTATTTGCCGGACAGGACACTGGACAGAGCCAGTGGAGCGTTCGGCTCGTGTTGTTCAGCATCACTCCCGCACCCGGCCGGCACGGTCGACACCGTTATGCGCGCATCTGGGGGTCCCTTAACCGCCCATGGGGTAGGCGATGAAAAAAAGGCATGTCATTCTTCTCGGACTCATCGCCATCGGCGCGTACTACTGGTACGATACCAGGCCGATCACTCATGCAGGCAAAGGGCAGGTGGCTCCTGAACAGCCGCTGCAGACACCGACGGAGGCTTCTGCCTTCGGTTTCAAGGACGACTATACGATACAGCCGCTGGCGGATTTCGAGATCACAGCACGCGTGCTCTCCAGGAGAAGATACCGGCTGGATAAGGAGTCGAACCTCGCCCCGGTGGATCTCGCGCTCGGTTGGGGGCCGATGTCCGATGACGCCGTTCTTTCAGGACTCAGAATAACCCAGAGAGGCAGGTGGTACCGGTGGAACTCTTCCACGCGGAACCTGCCAGTACCTCGGAGGCAGATAGAGCACAATTCCGCCAACATGCATCTGATCCCGGCGGACAAGACGACGGACCGGGAGATCAAATCGGCGAAAACAGGCGATGTCGTCAGATTCAGCGGGCACCTCGTCCGAGTGCAGCACACCACAGGGTGGAGATGGGTCAGTTCGTTGACCCGAACTGACACCGGCTCCGGTGCCTGTGAAGTGGTTTTCGTACAACAGTTCGAGGTCATCACGGAAAAATAGGGACAGCGCCCTATTTTTCTGACTTGGCCCATAATAGGGAAAGCGCCCTAACAGGGACGGCAGCGGACTGCCGCTGCCAGACGGCTCTGCAGGTCGGTGAGGCCAATTGCATCATTCCCAGGAACTGGTGACGCCAAGATCATGGTTGCAGCAAGATCAAGACTGCAGCATGGTGATGGCCGTATGATCCTGTCATCAGTGCCATCAAGTCCATTGCGGGTGTCATGCCCGCCGCGTGAGGAGGAAACCAGCCATGACCGGCATACGCGACCAACTGTGGCTCTGGGGCCACCAGGCAGGCAGCCACAACGAGGGATGGAACCTGCCCGAACCGTCCCGCATCACTCCGGTGGAAGCAGCCCACTACATGCGAATACCCAACCTGATCATGGTGCGATATGGCGCCGACGACCTGTCGGCGACGCGGCGAAACGTGTTGCCGTGCCGTTCCATGCGTCAGGTGGTGTGGTCCGTAGTGGGTGCCGGCGGCCATACAGATCCGCAAGAGACGAAGCGTGTCCAGGCCATTCCTGCGATTTTGCCCAATGTGACCGGCCTGATCATGGACGATTTCTTCCACCGGAAGCAACCGGGGGAGGTGGGCGTGCATTCGCCGGAGGAACTGCGGGCGTTGCGCTCTGGGCTGGATCTGTGGGTCGTGCTATACGATCACCAGCTCGATCTTCCGGTGGCGGAACACCTTGATGAGTGCGATGTGGTGACTTTCTGGACCTGGGAAGCCAGCAATCTGGCACAGCTGGAAGAGAATATGGACGAGTGTCAGGAACTGTGCCGGAGCTGCCGCATCGTCCTGGGCTGCTACATGTGGGATTACGGTGGTAAAGCGCCCATGCCGCTCGCATCCATGCAGCATCAATGCGAGCTGGGGTTGCGCTGGCTGCGTAGCGGTCGCATAGACGGTATCATCTTCCTGGCGTCCTGCATCTGTGACCTGGAGCTGGAGGCCGTGGAGTGGGCGCGATCCTGGATCGAGCGCCTTGACGAGTGAAGCTTTTCGTGTTGACTCCCCTTCCAAACCATCATACCTTACACGTAACACGAAAATGTAGATAGTGCTACATTTGCCGCACGTCCACGGCAGGTGTGTGGTGCCGTTGACAGGGCGGGTGTCGTCACGTGGCAGTAAAGGGGGGCAGCATGAGGCGAACGTATGGAACGCAGGCAGCGGTGCTGTCGATCGGACTGCTGGTGGCCAGTGTGGCCCCGGGCTTCGCCGGCCAGCTCACAGGGACGGTGGTGGACGACGGCACCGGAATGCCGGTCGAAGGTGTCAGCGTCCGGGTGCTGGACACCCGTTTGCGCGCGGAGACGGATGATCGGGGCAGATACGCGATCGACGGGGTGCCGGCTGGTGTGTATACGGTCCAGGCGGCTCGACTGGGCTATCACACGACAGTCCACCAGAACGTGCGCCTGGAATCCGCATCGACAACCCTCGATTTTCGGCTCCCGGTGCGCCTGACCGAAATGGACCAGGTGGTGGTGACCGCCACGCGCGCGCCGCGCCGATTGAGCGAGCTGCCGGCCAACACCAGTGTGATCGGTGCCGAGGAACTGCAGCAGTCGGCGGCGCAGAGTCTGGATGACGCCCTGCGCTTGACCCCTGGAATCGATATCGATCGCCCGGTCGGCGTGCTGTTCACTTCGCCGGCGGTCTCCATGCGCGGTATGGGTGGACGTGCTTCGGAAGGCCGCACTCTGGTCATGGTGGATGGTGTGGCGATGAACGATCCGTACACCGGCGGCGTGGCCTGGAACAGTCTGACGCCGGGGAGCATCGAGCGTATCGAGGTCGTGCGGGGTGCTGCGTCGTCGATCTACGGGTCGCATGCCATGGGTGGGGTGATCAATGTCATCAGCCGTACCTGGACGGAGCAGGCACAGCTCGATGCGCGCCTGTCCTACGGCAGCCGCAACACCCCTTCGGTCGAGGCTGGCTACAGCGGCTGGCACGGTCGCCTGGGGTACGCCATCAACGGCAGCTGGTTGAGTTCCGCTGGATACATCACGGTGCCGCAGGACAGCCGCCAGGCGTTCGACCAGGAGCGCACCATGGACTCCTACAGCCTGGGGGCCAGATTGCGATGGGCTGCCAGTCCCGGGCTGAACGCTACGCTGAATGCAGCGCATTACGCCGAGGAAGCCAATGCCGGGCGGCCGCTGTACAAAGGCGAGAGTTCAACCCAGCGGTTGAGTTTGACCCTCGATGGCCTGACCGAGCCGGTGGAGTGGCAGGGATCGGTGTACGGTGTGTTCAGGGATTCGGAGTGGACCTACGACACCTGGCCGGCGCGGGACCAGGTGAGCTATGTCAGCGATCAGCCGATGCACAAGATCGGGGCCAGCAGTCGCGCTACCTTGCAGGGGATCCCGTGGGGCGCTCTGACGGTAGCGGCGGATATGAGCCGCGGTGAAGTGGATAACAAAGACGTGTATCATCAGATCGAACGCCGGGTGGAAACCAGCGGCGCGCAGACGGTGATGGGGATGTCGGCTGAGCAGGAGGTGAACGCCACGAACCGGCTCTCCGTACTGGTGAGCGCCCGGTACGACTACACGCGCAATACGGATGGCGTGGCCCTGGACACGGACGGGAGTCTGGATCCGCAGCGGTTTCCGGAGAAGACCTATCACAGCCTCAACCCACGGTTGGGACTGGTATACCGGCCGGACGAGTACACCACGGTGCGCGCGTCGTCTGGTCGAGCCTTTCAGGCGCCGGGGTTGTATAGTTTGTACCGAACCTGGGTGTGGGGGACCACGATCTATGCCGGCAATCCGGATCTGGAGCCGGAACGACTCACCTCGTACGAAATCGGGGTGGACCGGACCTTCGGCCATCTCATGCTGGGGAGGGTCACCCTGTATCGCAACGACGCCCGCGATTTCATCTACAGCATGCTGACCGATCCAGACAACAGCATCCACACGCGCGAGAATGTCGGCGAAGTGAAGATGCAGGGAGTCGAAACCGAAATCACGCTGTTCCCGGCTCCGGCGCTGTCCCTGACGGCGATGTACACCTTCAATGAATCGGTCATCGAGGCTTTTGCGCCCAACCCGGATCTGGAAGGCAAGCTGCTGACCTACGCACCCAGACACAAACTCAATCTGATCGCATCCTATCGAGACCCGCGCCGGGGATCGGCCCAACTGGCGGCGCGCATGGTCGGTAAGCGCTATGCCAATGACGCCAATACCCAGGTACTGGACGATTACTGGCTGGTGGATCTGACTCTGAGCCGCACCGTGGTGCAGGGCGTCGAGGCGTCTTTCGCCGTGACCAATCTGCTGGACAACGATTATGAAGAGAAGCGCGGCATCCTGGCACCACCGCGCCTGGCCAGGGTCGGGCTGACTTTCAACCGATGAGGCAGCGGATCACATGGTTGGCGCATCCGCCAATGCTGCGTTCCATTGGCGCGACGAACGACATGCTGGGACCATCGCGCCAGCCATATGCACCAGGCTGTGATCGCCAGGCGACAGCGCGACTTTTGACGGTGGCGCCATGATCTGTCTCGAGCAGGTATCGTTCCGCTACGAGCGGTCCCGCGAATGGATTCTCCGGGACGTGGACCTGCAGGTGGAGCCGGGCGAGTTCGTGCTCATCGCCGGGGACTCCGGCTCGGGTAAGTCGACGCTGGTGTACCTGATCAACGGCTTGATTCCGCGCCTGTTTGCCGGTGCGCTGCAGGGACGGATCACGGTGGGTGGAGAGGCGCCGGCGGACCTGTCTTTGGCGCAGCTTGCCCATCGGGTCGGGACCGTCTTCCAGAGTCCCGAGACCCAGTTGTTCATGCTGACGGTGGAGGACGACGTGGCTTTCGGCTGCGAGAACCTGCGTCTGCCGCCTGAGGCGATTCGGCGCCGGGTGGCCGACGCCGTGCTCCAGGTGGGGTTGGGCGCGTCGCGCGACCGGCCGATCTTCACCCTGTCGGGCGGGCAGAAGCAGCGGTGCGCGTTGGCCGGCGTCCTGGCTATGGCGCCGGAGTTGTTGCTGCTGGACGAGCCGACCGCGGATCTTGACGGCCAGGGAACCGAGGAAGTGTATGCCGAACTGGCGCGTCTGCGGCGCCAGGGACGCACGGTGCTGCTGGTGGAGCACAAGCTCGAGGAAGCCTGCGCGCTGGCCGACCGGCTGGTGCTGCTCGATGGCGGCCGGATCGTCGCTGACGGGCCGCCGCGCCAGGTGCTGGACAGCGGCGTGCCCGTGCTGACGCGGCTCGATATTCCGGATGTCGCGCGGCTGGGGCTGTCGCCGCCAGCGTTGACCGCGGCCGAGGCGCTTGCTCGTCTTGAGGGGCGCCGCAAACTGGCAGCGGCGCCGTTGACCGACGAGGACCAGAGGCACATCACCGGACTGGATGCCGGGATGGCCTCGGACGGCAGAGCCGAAGCGGACGACCAAATTGGCTCAGGTGGCCGGGCTGACGCAGGCGGTGAGAATGGCGCTGCCGGCACTGACGCAGGCGGTGGGAATGGCGCTGCCGGCACTGACGCAGGCGGCAGAACTGGCGCAGACGATCGAGTTG
>SLHA01000152.1 GCA_007136405.1 Candidatus Latescibacterota bacterium | reverse complement strand
TGCGCGATATCGCGGCGGTTCTGGAACACCAGGGCATTACCCGGCTGGTGCTGCTCAACGGGCACGGAGGTAATGATTTCAAACCGTTGGTACGGGAGCTGTGGCCTGAGTACGATCTGCTGATCTGCATCCTGGCATGGTACGCCATGGGCGAAGACGACATGTTCGTCGACAAGGGCGATCACGCCGGGGAGATGGAAACCAGCCTCATGCAGTACCTCAAACCGGAGTGGGTGCTGCCGCTGGAGAAAGCCGGCGACGGGCGTACCCGGGCCTTCAAAGTGCAGGCATTGCGCGAGGGCTGGGCCTGGACGCAGCGGGACTGGAAGCGCGCCACGGTCGACACGGGTGTGGGTGATCCCCGGCCGGCATCGCCGGTCAAGGGGCGCGAGTTTTTCGATCGGCTGGCGGCTCGGATCGCCGGTTTTCTGGTGGAGCTCAGTGCCGTCGACCCTGATGACCTGTACGAGTGAATCCGTGGCGGGCGCGCCGGGCCGGCGGGCGGCAACAACCCTGCCGGCGGCTGGTGCGGCGCGGCCGGTAACAATCCGCCGCCGGCTGGTCCGGCGCGGCCTGTAGTAACCCTGCTGGCGGGCAGCAACAACCCTGCTGGCGGTCGGACATCCACGGCCGGCAACGGAGTGTTTGGTAGGGTCACGGAAGGCGTGTATATTAGCTTTTCAGCGCTGCCGCGCGGCGCTGTGATGGAATCATCACCGGCCGGCGCTGGCCGCCGCCATGCTCGTCCTCGGGTCCGCACGGTTCGAATCAGGAGAAAGCGCCATGAAATTCGGTATTCATTCGCTGCTGTTCAACGAGACTTTCGTCGAGAAAGACCTTCCCGTGCTTGACAAGTGCAAGCAGATGGGCTTCGACGCGGTGGAGATCATTCCATTCGACGTGGACAACTTCCCGGCCGCCAAGGTGAAGCAGGCCACGGAAAACCTCGGCCTGACCCTGAACACCGGCTTCGGCATGCCGGTGGAATACAACACCATCTCACCGGATGCAGCCACCCGGCGCAAGGGAGTCGAACTGTCCAAGCGTCTGATCGACCTGAGCAATGAGGCCGGAGCCGTGGTCTTCGCGGGCGCCATCTATTGCGGCTGGGGCTATCTGCCCGGGCGCATGCGGACCGAAGATGAATGGAAATGGGGGGTGGAATCCACGCGGCAGGCGGCCGAATACGCCGCGGCCACGTCGGACCTGGTCATCGGTATAGAGCCGTTGAACCGTTTCGAATCCCATTTTATCAATGTGGCGCGGGATGCGGCCCGGTTCATCCAGGATGTGGACATGCCCAACGTCAAGATACACCTGGATACCTTCCACATGATCCGCGAAGAAGACGACATGGTGCAGGCCGTGCACGATGCCGGTTCGCTGCTCGGGTATGTCCATGCCTGCGAAAACCAGCGCGGCATCCCGGGTAGCGGCATGGTGCCCTGGAAGTCTTTCTTCCAGGCCTTGCAGGCGGTAGGATACGATTACTGCATCACCATAGAGTCCTTCGATCCAGATATGGAACGCATCGCCAAACAGACGGCCATCTGGCGCAAGCTGGCCGACAGTCCGGAGCAACTGGCCACGGAGGGACTGGCTTTCCTCCAGGAAGTATACCGGGAGACCTATGGTGTCCGCTGATGCAGGGCCGCCGGTTGGGGCGGCCGGACAAGCCTGATGGAGGGGAGTCGCAACGCCATGAAACGGTCCCAGATCAATGCCCGGATGCGGGCGGCCAGCGCTTTTTTCGATGCCTGCGGTTTCCGGCTGCCACCGTTCGCTTTCTGGTCTCCGGCGGAGTGGCGGGCACGAGGTCCGGAGGCGGACGAGATCCGGCGATGCCGCATGGGATGGGATTTGACGGATTTCGGCTCAGGGGATTTCGACAGGACCGGGTTGCTGTTGTTCACGCTGCGCAACGGCATTCCCGGAGACACGGCCGGCACCCGCCCCTATGCCGAGAAAATCATGATCGTGGAGGAAGGGCAGGTGACGCCCTGGCATTACCATGGCACCAAGCAGGAGGACATCATCAACCGCGCCGGCGGCCGGCTGGCCATCGAACTGTGCCACTCCGGACCGGACCTGCAGCTTCTGGATGCGGAGGTGACCGTTTCCGTGGACGGCGTGTGCCGGGTGGTACCGGCACGCGGACGGGTGGTGCTGAGCCCAGGGGAGAGCATCACCCTGTACCCGGGTCTGGCGCACACGTTTTACGCCGAGGGCGGCCGCACCCTGGTGGGCGAAGTGTCTTCCATCAATGACGACACTTCGGACAATTTCTTCATCGCCAAGGCCGGCCGGTTTCCTGCTGTCGAGGAAGACACCGAGCCGCTGTACCTGCTCTGCACCGAGTACCCGGCGGCCCGTCCGTAAAAAAAGGCGGCGCGGCCAGCAACCGGTTTCCCGGACTGGCCGCGCCGCGGTGCTCCAAGCCTGTGCGTCTTCCGCCGCTGCGGCAGCCAACCTGCCGCTCCGGCATCCGTACGCCCTGGCAGCCGCACGGCAGAGCCGGGCGTCTCCTGACGCGGACCGCGCCAGCCGGCTATTCGCCTGCAGCCTCCCGCCGCAGATCCGTCAAATCTCCCTGTCCTTCACGCAGAATCTCCACCCGATCGTCCAGCAGGGATATCACCGAAGACGGCATGACGGGAAGCCGGCCGCATTCGAGCATCAGGTCCACGCCGGCGCCCAACATGCCCTTGAGCTCCTCAGGGTCTGTCAGCACGTCCTCGTCGCTGCGGTTGGCGCTGGTACTCAGGATGGGATTACCCAGCTCCTGCACCAGCCGGATAGGCACGGGATGATCCGGAACGCGCAGCCCCACGGTCTTGCGCTTGGTCTGCAGGATGCGGGGAGTCTCCCGGGTGGCGGGCAGCACGAACGTGTAGGGACCGGGAAGGTGCCGTTTGAGGATTCGATAAGCGTGGTTGGAGACATGGGCATACTTGCTCACGTTGGTCAGATCGGCGCAGACGAACGACATGGGCTTGTTGTGTGACCGGCCCTTGATCTGCAGGATCCGATCGATGGCCTCCTTGTTGGTGATATCGCACCCCAGACCGTAGATGGTGTCTGTCGGATAGATGATCACTCCACCGGAACGGAGCACTTCCACGGCGCGACTGATATGGCGGCCCTTCAGGTTCTGCGGATCAACGGTGAGCATATCGACCATGGTATTCCTCCTTGAAATGGATGGGCTGCTCTGCTTCGGAGCAGCCGGACGCTGTCCGTCGGAGGCCCTGACACTGGAAAGCTGAGTCGGGAGCGAACAGGGACAGCACCGGGGCGTGTTCCGCACGTCCCGATGCCTCCTGTCCGGTAAGGCCTGTTTATTCCTGATCGTACGTTCCGATGGGCCGGTACCAGATATTGCGGAAACGGACCAGGTCTCCATGGTCCTGGAGCATCAGCGGCCCTGTCGGTGCATGCGCCTGGTAGGGATACACGTTACGATGGCCCGTGGGGCCCATCAATTCGACATGGTTGTGCACCAGGACGCCATTGTGCAGCAAGGTCAGATAAGCCGGGCTGACCAGATCGACGCCGCTGAAGCGCGGCGCGGTCCAGATGATCTCGTAGGTCTGCCACTCTCCTGGGGGACGGCACGAATTGACCAGGGGGGGGTATTCACCATACACTGACGCAGTGATGCCATCGGCATACGTGGGATTGTCATAACCGTCAAGAACCTGAATTTCGTACAGGCCCATCATGAAAACACCGCTGTTGCCGCGGCCCTGACTCTCCCCCTTGATCTCTGTCGGGCAGGCGAACTCCAGATGCAGCTGGCAGTCCCCGAAGCGCTCCCGGGTGCTGATGTTACCGGTCCGGGGGACGACTTCCATATAGCCATTTTCCACTTTCCAGGCGGCATCACCGTCCCGGCCGGTCCAGCCGGACAGGTTGCTGCCGTCGAACAGGATAACCGCATCGGCCGGAGGCTGGCAGCACTCCTTACCCGGGGCAACCACGCGCGGTTGGGGACGCCGAAAGTCGTGCACCTGCCACTGTTCACCAGGCAGCAGGGGAGTATCGTCATAACCGAGTTTGGACATGATGGCCGTTCCTTTGATGGGTTGGAATGAGAGAGCTTCCATGCAGTCTAATAAAAAGACACAGACACGCAAGCAGTCGCGGTCGTCACGAGGAACCGGCCGCCGGCTTGCCATGGTCTCCACAGGCCCATCTTCATACATTGGGTCCATAAACGAAACGCATGCTGCGGCCCGCAGTTGCATACCCGGTCTGTCAGCCCTCTGCTCCGGCCTGCCGGGTTGGCAGCGTCCGGAGCCCGCACGCTACCCATAAACGGATGGACAGGACCATGTCAGTGCAGACGCCAGCAGCTGGCACTTACACCTATGACCAACGCCTGGAAGCCCTTCGGGAGGCCAAAGCGGCGCAGACGCGCGAGAAACAGGCCGTCGTCGGCGCCATGGACCACGATGACTGGGCGCTGGTACTGCCGCCCGCGGACCGGCGCGAGCTGGTACAGACCATCAGCGGTTCCGGCGTGCCGATCAACGACGTCAGACTGACCGGCGTAGATATTCGCAGCAACCATGCCAACGGAGGGTTCTATGGTCCGGAGATCTGCGGCCGCAACTTCCGGACGCTGCTGGAAGCGCATCCGCCCTATATCGACCCCAACAGTTCGCTGGCAGGCGGATACATGGCCAACTTCATGTCGTATCGCTCCGGCGGCTGGAAACCTGAACTTGCCCTGCCGGCAGACCTGCAGGCGCTGGGGCAGAGATACCAGCTGGCTTCCGGTGTCGGCGCTACCCAGCATTTCTGTCAGGATCTGGCCGTCGGACTGGAAGCGGGCTGGGGCGGACTGGCGCAGCGCATACAGCATTACCGGCAGATCAACCCGGAGGGCAGGGACCTGTACGCCGGACTGGAGCATGTGGTGCGCGGTATTCAGGCATGGATCGGCAGCCATGTGAAGGAAGCCCGGCTTCTGGCCGAGGACGCCGCGGAGCCGGCTGTGCGTCAGAACCTGAAGGAGATCGCCACCATCAACGAACGGCTGCTCACACTGCCGCCTTCGAGCTTTCGTGAAGCTTGCCAGTGGATCCTGTGGTTCGACATGGCCGCCCGCATGTACAATGGCAGCGGCTCGCTTGGGCGCCTCGACGTCCTGCTGCAGCCTTTCTACGATGCAGACACCCTGAGCAGCGAGCTCGACGACGAAGAAGCCATATTCCACGTTGCCTGCCTGCTGCTGCGCGATACGGCCTATTTCCAGCTGGGAGGACCGGACAGTGACGGGAAGGACGTCAGCAGCCCGCTGTCGTACCTGATCCTGGAAGCCTGCCGGCGGTTGCGCATCCCGGTAAACGCCGGGGTGTGCGTGGGGCCGTCCACGGATCCCGGCCTGGTGTGCCGCGGAGTTCAGATCCTTCTGGAGAACAAACAGGGCGTTCCCAAGTTCCTGGGCATCGATCAGACCACCCAGGGGTTCGCACGCAATGGGATCCCCCTGGCGGCGGCCCGCACAAGGGCATACTCGGGTTGCCATTGGTCGGCCATTCCTGGACGCGAGTACACGCTGAACGACTGCGTCAAGATCAACTTCGGCCCCGTGTTCGACCTCGCCCTGCGGGAAATGCTGGCTGAAGCCGGCACGTCGCCCACCGTGGATGAATTGTGGCGGCGGTTCGAACACCACCTCGGCACGGCCGTGGATGCGGAGAAGAGACACCTGGATTTTCATCTGCGGCACATGCACCAGGTTTTTCCCGAACTCGTTCTCGATCTGCTGTGCCATGGCCCTATCGAAAAGGGGGTGGATGCCTCGGACGGTTACCGGGGCGGGGTGGAGTACTACAACCTGTGCATCGACGGTTGTGCGCTGGCCACGGTCGCGGATTCATTTGGCGCGCTGGAACAACGCATCGAACACGAGCAGCGGCTGTCGTGGAGTGAAATGCTGCACTGGTTGGACACGGACTGGAGCGGCGACAAGGGCGAACAGGCGCGCGTGATGATGCAGACGATACCGCGCTACGGCTCCGGTGGTGCACCGGCGGACGAGTATGCCGTACGCATCGCCCGGCTGTTCACCCGGCTGGTGGCGGAATCACCTACGCCGGGGGGGTTCAACTGCATACCCGGGATCTTTTCCTGGGCGGCCACTATCGGGCTCGGCCGGAATCTGGGGGCCACGCCCAACGGCCGCAAAGCCGGCGCTCCCATCGCGCATGGCGCCAATCCGGATCCGGGATTCCGCCAGGACGGCGCGCCCACAGCCATGGCTCTGGCTATTGCCGCAGTGCAGCCGGGGTATGGCAACACGGCGCCCATGCAGATGGAACTGGATCCCGGTGTGGGAGGGTACGGCGCCGATGCAGACCATGTCGTGGAGCTGATACGCACGCATTTCGATCTGGGCGGAACCCAGATCAACCTGAATATCATGGATCGCGAGCAGGTGCTGGCCGCCCACGCGGATCCTGCCCGTTTCCCGGACCTGGTGGTGCGCGTGACCGGCTTCAGTGCCTATTTTGCCAGTCTGTCACCCGAGTTCCGCCAACTGGTGGTGGACCGCATCGTCGCGTCCAACTGAT
>SLHA01000074.1 GCA_007136405.1 Candidatus Latescibacterota bacterium | reverse complement strand
GCGCAGGCCGTCAGCGCAGGCTTCGGCAGCACGTGCTGTCTGGCCTTCGGGATTGCGGCTGCCGTGGATGATGAGAGCTTGCATGACAACACCTCCTGCTTGGTTGTGGTAGGATCGCGTGGATGATGCGATACAGCCCGCTGCACAAGGGCTCGTACACTGCATGCGTCTGAGCTGCATTGGGTGACTGCTTGAATGATGCGATACAGCCCGCTGCGCCGGTCCGTGTGTCGGCCGAACGTTTGAAGGTACCGGCGCGCGACACCACCAGCCGGACGCATACTGGAAATACACCTCGTCGAGTTCCTCCGGGTAACCCCCGGCAGGAACACGGCATCAAAATAAGCAGCTTGCCGCCACCACCATGTGAACCCCGAGATTCACGTTCCCGGCGGGCGGAAGCGCAAGGAGCGAAGATCGGGGGTGCTTGACGCATGGCCCAAAACTCTTCATCATCGAAGCTCATCGATTGCACCGAAACAGGATTTCGCAGTACTCACTCCGTCACCGGGATCGTCCTGACAATCCACAAGAGGAATATGTCGATAACCATCGTACCCGAAAAGGAACTGCGGCGTCTGGTGCACCTGGACCAAAGGGCGCTGGACGCGGTGGCACAGGGTTTCGCTGCACTGGCTACGCGCGAGGTGGCGCTGCCGCCGATCATGCGCATCGATGTGCCGGACCGCAACGGCGAAGTCGACGTCAAAAGCGCTTACATTCACGGTGCCGAACGGTTTGCGATCAAGATCGCGGCTGGTTTCTGGGACAATCCGCGCAACTTCGGCATACCCAGCAGCAGTGGCCAGATGGTGGTTCTCAGCGCCCTGACCGGACGCTGCGAAGCGGTGCTGCTGGACAACGGCTACCTGACGGATCTGCGTACCGCGCTGGCCGGCGCGCTGGCCGCTCGGCATCTGGCCCGCGACCGATTGGGTACGGTGGGACAGATCGGTGCCGGTGCTCAGGGCCGGTACCAGGTGCAGGCCCTGCAACTGGTGCGCCGGTTTGACCGGCTGCTGGTGTTCGACCAGGATCGCGACCGGTTGCAGACCTACGTCGACGAGATGCCGACGCAGCTGGGGGTGGAGGTGCGGGCTGCGGACAGCGCCGAACAGGTGGTGCGGCAAAGCGACCTGGTGACCACGAGCACCCCCAGCCGCGAGCCTTTCGTGATGGCGGAATGGCTGCGGTCGGGCTTACACATAACCGCCATGGGGGCGGATGCGGAGCACAAGCAGGAGCTCGATGCCCAAGTAATGGGACGCGCGGACCTGGTAGTATGCGACCGAAAATCCCAGTGCCTGCGTCTCGGCGAACTGCATCACGCGCTAGCGGCGGGTGTATTGACGCCAGAAAGCCCGGTGACCGAGCTGGGAGAGGTGGTCTCGGGCCAACGCCCCGGGCGTCAGAACGACGACCAGATCACCGTATGCGATCTCACCGGAGTGGGCATCCAGGATACGGCCATTTCCCTGCTGGCCCTCGACCTGGCCAGAGAACAGGGAGCCGGCGTGGAGATAGCGGATTGATGGCGCGGACGATTCGTGCGGACCAATAAGGGAGTGCAGCGAACGGCCGTCCAGGTGCGCAAAGCCACGCGTCCACCAACCGCTGGATCCACCGGCTGGATCCGTTGCTGCTGGGGTGCAGAGATACCGATAGCGTGCGGCAACACGATATCACGGCTCAGCGATCATCGGTTTCTGTGCGAGGATTGCAGTTGTTTACCGTCCGGCATGATCTTGTCACGGCCCAGCAAGTATCGGTTTCTACACGACGGGTACACGCCAGCGGCTCTACTGTTTTCCGTTCGGTTTTCACCGTTACCCATTCATCCGGAGCTGATGCATGTCACGCCCCAACGTTCTGCTCATCTGCACGGACCACTGGCCGGGCCCGCTCATGGGTGCCATGGGTCATGACCGCATTCTGACCCCCACGCTGAACCAGATCGCCGGCAACGGCATCCTGTTCACCCAGGCATACACCGCCACGCCCACCTGCATCCCGGCACGCCGGGCTCTGATGACCGGTGCCACCGCCCGGACGCACGGTGACCGGGTGTTTCAGGAACACCTGCCCATGGATCCCAACCTGCCTACCATGCCGCAGGTGTTCCGGCAGGCGGGGTACCAGGCCAGTGCGGTAGGCAAGCTGCACGTGTACCCGCAGCGCGATCGCATCGGTTTCGATGAAGCGCTGATCTGCGAGGAAGGCCGCCACCATCTGGGCGGGGGCAAGGACGACTACGAGCTGTTCCTGCAGGATCAGGGCTACCCGGGCCAGGAGCTGACCCATGCAATGTGCAACAACGAATATACCGTGCGGCCCTGGCATCTGCCGGAGCACTGTCATCCCACTCACTGGACCACACGGGAGATGTGCCGCACGATCGAGCGCCGTGATCCCACGCGTCCTGCTTTCTGGTACTGCTCGTACATCGGCCCCCACCCGCCCATCGTGCCGCCCGCAGACTATCTGGACATGTACCAACGGCTCGGTGTGGACGAGCCTTGCATGGGCGACTGGGCGCGCGACTTCGATGCGTGGCCGTACGCGCTGAAGCGGCACCAGGGCGGTCCTCGGTTCACCATCCCGGCCAATGCCACGGAAACGCGGTTGGCCCGTATGGGATTCTACGCACAGTGCACCTACATCGACCATCAGATCCGGTTGCTGCTCGGGCAACTGCGTGAAGCCGGCATCCTGGATGATACGATCCTGATGTTCACGGCCGATCACGGCGACATGCTGGGTAACCACGGGCTCTGGTGCAAGCCACCCATGCACGAAGGGTCGGCCAAAATCCCCATGATCCTGGTTCCGGCAGCCAGCTGCGATGCGGGGCATCACGTGCGCGACGACCGGCTGGCCGAGTTGCGCGATGTCATGCCGACGCTGCTGGACCTGTGCGGCATTCCCTGTCCCGACAGCGTGGAAGGGCATTCGCTGATTTCCGGTCCGCGTCGATCCCATCTGTACTGTGAACACTGGGAAGACGAGCGGGCTCTGCGCATGGTGCGCGCCGGCCGGCACAAGCTGATCTGGTACCCGGTGGGAAATCGCCTGCAATTGTTCGATCTTGATGCGGATCCGAACGAGTTGACCGACCTGTCGGCGGATCCGGAACTCGCCGGCCTTCGGGCCTCTCTGGAGGAGATGCTGGAAGGCGAGCTGTACGGCGATGACGAGCGCTGGGTGGTGGACGGCAAGCTGACGGGTGAACCGGACATCGCTTACGAACCCCAGCCCAACCGGCGCCTGTCGGGACAGCGCGGCTGGCGTTTCTGAACGCCGAGCGTGACGCGCGTCACCAGCCAACCGACCGAATGCATCCCCCACGAACAGGGCCTGGCCCCGACAAGGCTGCTCGGAGCCGGGCCCGCCGGTGCTCCGCCTCTGCAACGTGTCGTTCTGCTGGATGTATAGCTCAGGAGGTGCAGTTATGAGATCCGCGTCTTACCGCAGGAAGGCCGTGGGGGCTGAGGCGTATCAGCCCTCCGGGCCCGTGCTCACCCCCGTCGCCACGTGCCGATGGTGACTCCGGTGCCCACCAGCGCCGTGCCCAGGAGCAGCCCCGCGGTCAGCGGATCACCGGTGATCCAGGCGCTCAGCAGTACGCCCACCGCCGGGGTGACGAAGGCGAAGACGGCCAGCTTGCCAGCGCTGTGCCGCGACAGCAGGGAGACGATGATGATGAAGCAGCCGCCGGCGATCACGACGCCCTGGTATAACACGCCCAGGATGGACCCCCGGCTCCAGGCGTAGCCCGCCGAACCCTCGATCAGGACACTCGCGACCGCGAACACCGGCAGACTCAACAGAGCTTGCCAGAACAGCACCTTGTAGGGATGGAGCCCGGCGGTCAGACGCTTGATGACTACCTGACGCAATCCCAGCAGACTGGCACTCCCCAGGACGATGATGTCGCCGTGCAAACCAGCGCCGGTGGGTGCGATGAAGGTGTCGGCGAACAGGGCCACGATGCCGCCAAATGCCAGCGCCATGCCACCGAGCTGGCGGGCCGAGACCCGGTCGCCCGGAATCAGCAGGTGCGCGAACAGGGCAGTGAAGAAGGGATAGGTGGTGATCAGCACCGTGGAGCGGCTGGCCGAGGTGTGGGCTGTGCCGATATTCAGGGTGGCGATCTGGACGACGAAAAGCGCGCAGAGGCCCATCAAAGGCTTGATTTCGCGCCGGTTCAGCCGCACGCTGCATCCGGTGATACGCGCGGCCAGAGCCACCACGCACCACCCCAGGGTGAAGCGCACCGCGGCCATGGCCAACGGCGGCATGCCCTCCAGCCCCACCTTGATCGCTACCTGGTTGCCGCCCCACAGCACCGCCGTCAGCAGCGCCAGGGAGGCGGCGCCGGGGCCGATGCGATCGAGCGGGTAGGTGGGGCGTACCGTTGCGGTTTCGGCTCCTTCCGGAACCGGGGTAACCTGCTGGGTCAAAAGAACCTCCTCCAATTGCCGTTGGGCTGGTGCACCGCCTGTGGGTCATACCGCCCGGGTCACACCGACTGGGTCGCGCCGCTCGGGTCGCGCCGCTCGGGTCGCGCCGCCTGGTTCCAGCCGCCGGCCGGTTTGCCGCTGCCGGTCCTGCTGAGTACCTTGCTTGTTACGCTCATGTCCAAGGTGCACCGTTCGTCGCTGGCTCCAGGCGCAGCCCAGAGGCCCTCATGACCCGACGGGACATCGTTCAGCAGGCTCTGGACGGCGCCGCCGTACCGTACACGCCGTGGTCCTTCCGCTTCACCCTGGAGGCGCGTCAGGCGCTGGCGGCGCATTACGGTGTCACCGACCTGCAGGACGCGGTCGGCAATCACATCGTGGAGCTGGGCAGCGATATCGGCTTCTTCGAGGCGCTGGAAAACCACCGTTTCCGCGACGTGTTCGGCGTGGTATGGGACCGCACGGTGGACAAGGATATCGGCATCGTGGTGGAGCCCCTCCTGCCTGAGCCCACCCTGGCCGGCTACGCCTTCCCCGATCCCCGCGATCCGCGTTTCTTCGCCGACATCCCGGCGGCACTGGAGCGCCACGGAGACTGTTTCCGGCTGTTCTGCCTCGGCTTCTCCCTGTTCGAGCGGGCCTGGACCCTGCGCGGTATGGAGAATCTGCTGGTGGACCTGCATCAGCATCCCGGTTTCGTCCGTGACCTGCTACGCGCCATTGCCGACTACGACCTGACGCAGATCGAACGCGCCCTCGACTTCGATATCGACGGCATCATCCTGGGTGACGACTGGGGCCAGCAGCACGGCCTGATCATGGGCTATCCGCTCTGGCGCGAATTCCTCTACCCGGAACTGCAGCGGTTGTACGGCTGCATTCGCGCGCATGGCAAGCGCGTACTGGCGCATTCCTGCGGTGATGTGGACGAACTGTTCGACGATCTCGTCGCGGCGGGGCTGCACTGCTTCAACCCGTTCCAGCCCGAGGTCATGGACGTGGCCTGCCTGCACGCCCGGTATCGCCGCCGGCTTTCCTTCTGGGGCGGTCTGTCCACCCAGCAGACACTGCCGTTCGGCACCGCAGACCAGGTGCGGGCGGAGACGTCACGGCTGCTGGCCATGGGGCGCGTGGGCAGCTTCATCCTGTCACCGGCGCACTCGGTGGAAGGCGACGTGCCGCTGGACAACATGCTCGCCATGATCGAGGCCTGCCGGAACCAGCCGGGTGCAGACCTGCCATAGCGCCAATGCCGGCGGAAACCAGCCCGCGGCCGCCGCTGTGCGAACTCACTCTGCCGCGAACCGCAGACTGAACAGGTCCGCGTCCTGCAACTCGACGCGCAAGCGCACGGGTCTGCCGGCCAGTGCGCCCAGGTCGGCACCGGACTGCCAGGTGACGACTTCATCCAGCTCGTCGCCGAACAGGGGCTCCATGTCCTCCAGGCCGAATCCCGGCAGTGGCCGGCCGTCGGTGTCCTGCAGCTCCAGGCGGACGTACCCCACGGCTGACGTGGAATAGTTGAGTCGCAGACGGTCACCGGCAAAGCACAGCGGGAGTGTCAGCAGTTCGCCGCCTTGCCAGCCGGCACTGACCGACGCGAAGCCGTGCGGCCGCACCGTGAGCCGGCGCAGGCGATTGTCATTCCAGCCGTAGTGCTCGATCATGTACAACGACCACTCGTCCGGCGCGGTAGCGATGATGCCCGGCGCGGTGGTGCAATTGCGGTGGGTCCAGTTGCGGCGGTCCAGGCCGGGACGCATCCAGGCCTCCATGAATGTGCGATCCCAGTACTCGCCATCGCGGCTGCTGAGAAACACCGCGTCGGAGATGCCGTTACCGGGATAGTCCATGCCTTCCGTGTCTCTGGTGCGCTGGGGTACGAAGCGCATGGGGAACGACACCAGAATGTGTTCGGCGCCGGGGACCACGGCAGTCGCATTGGTGTAGAACTGTTCCAGCGGTGCGCCCTCGGAATAACGGTGCGGCACGGGGCGGGTCCAGTGGATGAAGTCATCGGAAGCGCAGCTCTGAATGGCGCGCACCCGGCCGTTCACCGCCTCGAAGTAGCGGCTGAAGAGCCGGTATTGGCCGGTGTGCGGATCCCACAGCGGCACGTTGACCGAATCGAAGGCGCCGGGGATGTCCAGCGGGCCCTCCTTGATCGGTCGCCAGTGGAGGCCGTCGGCGGAGACGAAGCCGTGCAGATTGTCCGTGCCGGAATTGCCCACGGCTTTGTACAGTTGCGATGGATCCACCGCCGGATTGGCGTCGCGGAAGACGACCAGGTTGTGCGCGGCACGTCCGCGCAGGACGATGTTGTTGTCGCTGGACCCGGCGAAGTCCACCAGTCCCAGGCTGGGACGCTCGAAGCGCACACCATCCGCGCTGACGGCCAGATGGGCGGTCTGTGACTCGGCGGCATCACCGCCGCTTTCGCCCAGCGGATAGTATCCCCGGTAGTACATCAGGATGCGATCGTCTTCCTGGGTGAGATTGTAGCAGGCCGTGCAGGCGTTCTCCGCCGGGCTCTTCACCTGGAAGACGACCTCGCGGGGAAGCGGGCGCTGCAGACGCAGCTGAGCCCGGTCCAGACGTTCGATCAGATAGCGATCGATGAACAGCTCTCGCCGACTGCCGATGTTCAGTGATTGCACGTTTCACGCTCCTCGTACAGTATCGTTCGCAAGGGTTTCATTCCGCCAGTTCAACCCATCGTCTGTTGTCGTCAACTGCACTGATGAACTGCGGGAGATGCTGCGCGGCTCTGGCCGCCGTCATCAGGCATTCGCCGGCATCATCTCCCAGGCGCTGACCCGGACGAAGGCCGCCGAACCGCCTTCGACGGAGAGCGCCACTCCCGGGTTGTCGGCGCGACCCGGATACAACCGCCGGCCGATGGCCTGACGCTCGTTGGCGTACACTTCGACGACCGAACAGTCGACGAATACCCGCAGGCGCAGCGGATCGCCGGCAACAGAAAAACAGAGCAGGCCTGGGTATATACTCTGGTTAATATACTTAGACGCGTTCGCGGATCACAGCCCGCAGCCATGCGGGGGTCCGGGCCCATGCTTTGGACAGCACGGACCACAGCAGCCGGTGGCGTGACAGGCCCTGAAGGCCGCTCAGGATGAGTTTGGGGTTCATATTACCCACGGTGGCTTCCTGTATGTCGTCGGCGAGCCGCCGGTTGGTCCGATGCCGCCGGCGACCATACTCAGGATACAGACGGCGGATTTCGCGACGACAGCGCCCTTCGCCCCAGCCATGGTGGTACAAACAGAAACGGATGCACCGGTAGAGCACGAAATCAACGGGCAAAGGTCGGTCCGCGTACCACTCCTCGTCGATGAAGTGCCAATCATCCCCGTCCACCAGAACGTTGGAGAAGAGACTGTCAAGGGCTCCCGGCTTCAGCAACGGAAAGCCGTCGGGATCGTTACGACCCAGACCGAAGGATTCGAGCAGACGCCGATGGTAGCAGTCCAGGGTATCACGCACGTAGGTATCAAACTGGTCCGTCAGCTTGGCGCGGTTGAACTCCAGGGTCAACGGCACGCCAGGTCTCCAGGGCGCCTGACCCAGGCGCTGTTCGATCGTCAGGTCGCCGGCGCCCACTCGATATACCCGGCCTCCATGCAAAGGCTCTTTGGTCACCACGGGTGGAGGCCCGGGATACAGGGTGGTCACCGCGCGCAGCGGTTCAGGGCGCCGCATTTGATATTTCTTGACGGTCCAATCCGGTTCCGGCGGTTCGAAGTCACCGGGCGAGGCTGCAACCAGAAACGAGTTGGCGAATTCGCGCAGCAGACCTGCCCGGCACAGGGATGCGGTAGCCAGCGTCTCGTCGAAAAGGTACTGCCGCATTCGCGCCAGGGATTGGAAAGGGGCGTCCACCCAGTGGTTGAGGGCCAGCTCCGCTTCATCTCCATGGTCACTCAGTACCGTGGTCGCAAAGTGATAGTCCGGGAAGCAGTAGTAAAAACGCTGCTTTGCCAGACCCGACTCCGTCAGGAGGTCGGACAGCCCCGCGCGGCTGAAAGTGATAGGGGTGTCAGGCGCAGGATATCCGTGGATACCCTCGAACAGACGTCCCGTATGATCCTCGGGAAAGCCGGCCCAGTACTTGGCTCCGAGGCGGTTCTCGATGGCCAGGATCAGTTGGCCGGACGGATTCAGGCATTCCACTGTGTGACGCAGAAAAGCCAGGCAGGCCTCCCGCGGTGGTGCATCAGGAGCAAAATAGATTGGGGCATACTCCAGGACTCCAACCACGACAACCAGGTCATAGACGGGCTCAGCCACCAGCTGGGCGAAATCCCCGGCCTGGATGCTGACGTTGTCCAGACCACGGCACCGCTCGTCGGCGATCTCGGCGCGTACCGGAGTTCCTTCCAGAGCCTCTACCTGGGCGCATTGCTCGCCGAGGTAACGGGTGATCGCACCGCAACCGGCACCGATCTCCAGTACTCGGGCATCGGCCGGCAGCTCCAGAGGGCGCAGGATGGCGCTGCGGCCGACGCCGAGGTGATAGTATGACGGCCAGTCGTGGACTAACGACATCAACTCATCGGAGTCTGCGCGGACATCATCGGCGGAGCGCATGGCCTGGAGGATGCGACGTTCCGGAGTGCGGCCATCCGTATAGGAAACCGTGGAATTGTCACGCAGTTGCAGGGGACGAGTGATCGGATACATGATATCCAACGGGGTGCTGGAGGACCGGCCGTCACCCCGCACCCTGGTAAGCTGGTAACGGCCATATCGACACGACTCACGACTGCAGAAACCGATTCAACGCAAGCGGTTCCTACCTAATCATCGTGGGCGTTGTCATCGAAAGCAAGACGCGCCGTATCTGCGCGGCCATCTGCGGGGGGTGTCGACGCTGCCTTCGGGCAGAATAGCCAGTGTCCCAGCGTTCAGTCCAGCTATGCCGGCTCATGAGCTGTGCTGCGGATCCCTGGAAAGGATCACAGCACGAACGGTGTTTCATCCTGGACCGATGCAAGAATGGACCTGGCCCGTTCGATCGCCTCATCGTCGCCCCTGATGGCCAGCCACACCGCGCCCTCCGCGCCGGACACTCCGCCAGCGGCAACCAGGTCGGTCCGCACACCGGCGAGCTGCTCCAGTGCATCGATCTCCGTGTAGATCCGGCCGGGAATGGGCATCATCCTGACGCCCTTGGCGCCCGGTTCGTTCAGCAGCATGGTTGCATCATGGATCGTCCCCTCTATGCGTTTCTCCAATCCGACCGGCAGTAGCAACCGGACGCGCCGGCCGATCAGCGCCTGTAGTGCTTTCAAGACCGTGCCGCCCGTCGGGTCGCCGATGAGAACCGCGGCCTGCCGGCTGCGCAGATCGATGGCATTGGCGCCTTTCAGGATGACATCGCCTTCACGGAGCTCGTCGACCACGTCGTAGATGGTCAACCCGGTCTGCCACTGGCCCTTCTGGATCACCACGTCACCGGGGAAACGGCTTTCGTCGCTCAGCCGCCCCGAACGGCTTCTCTTGTGTCCGGGCGGTGTGGTGATGCCCCGGAAAAACCGCTGGCGACTGAACTCCGCCTCCTGTCCGATCGTCTTGAGCACTTCTTCGGCGACATAACCATTGGTGGTGCCGGCCACGATGACCAGTGTGCCGTGGTCGAGAGCCGCAGTCACGGCCTCATGGCGGGCCATGGCCGTAGCGATGAGGCGTTTTCCAGCTGCCGGAGTCAGTACGGTTTGCATCATCTCGTCTTCTCTCTTCTGGTATTGGGCCGTATCCTGTAATGAACGGTACCCCGCGCCAAAACTCCTGCGGCCATACCGGCGGGCGGCTCCGGTTTCACGCGGGTCGGCGATAGAGTTGCCCGGCCTGCGTCCGGGGCCGGTAACCCAGGATGCGTTCAGCCTTGTCAAGCAAAAACTTGCCGTGTCCCTTATGACTATGGAGGTTGAAGTACTGGTAGTTGCCGGGCACCGGCTCGATGTCCACGGCCAGGCGGCAGGCTTCCACCAGATCCTCCCAGACGATGGTGAACGGCGGCAGCTCCTGCTCGTGCAGTGGGGCTTTCGGGCGCGGTGCCAGACCGGCGAACAAGAAGGCGATCACCTGCAGGCCGTGTATCCGGGCGTAGGCCTTGCACAGCTCCAGGCTCATATACTTGGTGTAGCTGTAATAGCCGGTGCCGCCTCGGAGCGGTGCGTCCTCGATGTCGAATTCGTGGCGGTAGTGGGGCACCACCAGCTCGGGCCCGGTGTGGACCACCTTGCGGATACCCAGTTCGACGGCGGCGCGCAATACATGGTGCGCACCTTGCACGTTGACCGCGAAGCTGAGCCCGGGATCTCCGCGGTTGACCGTGAAGTTGAGGATGGCTTCCATGCCGCGTGCCGCCTCCAGCACCTGATGGTAGTCGGTGACATCCACCTGGCGGACCGGCCGGCCGTCGGGATTGGGTTTGATGTCGGCCAGTCGCAGTTGGTAATGCTGCTCCAGACCGCCGATGATGTGAGGCGCTACCAGTCCGGAAGCCCCCAGCAGCAGTATCTTCTTCTTCGTCATGATATCAGGATGCTCTGGAAAGTGGGCGCTGGAAATTGTGCTCCGGGGCGTATCCCAGTTGCCGGGCCGCGTGGAGCAGGAACCTCGGGTTGGATACAGCGGCACAGACGTGGTACACCTGCCAGCGCTGGGCCGCCACCATCTGTTCACCGGCATCCCGATGGAGGGCGCACCGGAAGGCGCGGGCAGCGTCGCGCCGGTCAAGCCACGAAGGATCCGGAGCAAGGCCTTCGGTCTTCTCTTCCAGCACCAGGGTCCCCAGGCGCAGCGAGGTGCCTGTGAGAGGGTGGGCATAGGTGAACTCGCGGCAGCCCAGTTCGCCCAGGTAGTTGCTCATCGACTCCATGTCTAGTGGAGGCAATGGCTTGTAGTTTTCCGTGATGTACACATCGTCCGGATAGGCGTCGAACAGACGCAGTGTGCCCGCGTATATGCACCGCCGCACGCCCGCCTGGACGGCGGCGCTCAGCAGCACATGGGTGCCCCGTGTGCCCAGGTCCAGCAGGGCCTGGTCCCGGGCCAGGCCCGACGCGGGTAGATCCGGGGGCGGAGTGGCGGTGTGGATCACGGTGTCGATCCCGCGGACGGCCTGCCAGACGTCGCGCGGATCGAGCAAGTCGCCCTGGAAAAAGTCCATCTTGTCAGCCGGCTGTATGGGAACCCGGTCCATCAGCCGGACCCGGTGGTCGCGCCCGAGTTCATCGGCGACGGCCTGGGCCAGACGGCCGGCTGCTCCGGTTATCAGTATGTGCATTCAGCTTCTCCTGGGTGAACGCTGTGCGCGTTCATCGTTAACGAGGACGACGGCCCGGCCACTCCGCGCCCTCTTTGGCATGCGTCTCCATCCAGTCGCGCATTTCACGCCATATGCTGGTGCCGCCCCGCTCGCGGGCCCGCTCCGAGGCATGACCGGCCAGATACGTGGTCAAGCCGCCGTCGATGACGATGTTCTGCCCGGTGACGAAACGCCCTTCGTCGGAGGCCAGCCACACCGCCGCGTAAGCGATGTCCTCCGGCTCGCCGACGATCTCCAACGGCTGGAAGAAGCGACTGCCCTCGTCCAGCCGGTCCGCGAAACGCTCGCGGAATTCGTCGTGGAATTCCTCCTTCACATAAGAGAGGATGCGCTCCATCCGCTCCTGCGGGTCGTGGATGCGGATGGCGCCGGGACTGATGGTGTTGACGCGGATGAGGAACGGCGCCAGTTCCGCCGCCAGCGCCCGCGTGCAGCCGATGATGCCGCCCTTGGTAGCCGCGTACACCGTGTTCAACGGAGCGCCGTCGACGCCATGCACCGAGGAGATATTGATGATGGACCCCTGGCCGCGCGCCTTCATCGCCGGCACGCCGTAGTGGCAGCCCATGTACAGTCCCTTGAGGTTGGTGTCCATCAGCCGGTCGTAATCCTCGACGGTGACTTCATCCACCGGCACGCGCAGGCCGATGCCTGCATTGTTCACCAGTACGTCCAGCCCGCCGTAGCGCTGCTGCGCCGCGTCGATCAGGTTCTTGACCTGCTCGGGATGGCGCACGTCGGTGGGTACGGCGATGACCTCGCCGCCCATGGCTTCTATATCCTTCCGGGTCTGTTCCAGTTTCTCCGCCGTGCGCTGGGCGATGGCCAGTCTGGCCCCTTCACGAGCGAACATGAGCGAGATGCCGCGGCCGATGCCCTGGCCGCCACCGGTAACGACGGCGACTCTGTCCTTCAGCCTCATCTCAATCCTCCGTGGATCGTATTGGCAGGTGTTGCTGGTTGACCTTGATTCTAACGGCTGAACCGGACCATGACAACAGCGTGGAACACCGGTGTCGTCCGGATGATCCACCGGCGGATCCTGGCCGCTTTTCAGGCTCATTCTGGGAGCTGCATGCCGCGGCTCGAACCGAATCACCCCTCTTTGCCCGCGCTGTCCGCCGTGGATATCAAGAGAGTTGTCGCGCCAGGTGGTCAGGCCGCGCACCCATCACTCGAGGGTTTCGGTGTATGGGCCATGCTGCTGTGAAGCGGGCACGACCTGGTCGGGCTGGATCATTGGGAAAAGAGTTACAAGATTTGACCTGAGGACTCCATATCCTATACTCCTGGAAACTCAACAGGCTGACGACTTCATGATTCGCTCGCCCATGCGCAGTGTCAGGCACCTGCAGCGTTACCGCGAGATCATCCGCGTTTTTATCCGCCACGGATTCGGCGAACTGGTAGACACCCTGGGGTTGCTGCCCTATCTGTCACTGCCGCGGCGCATATTGCGTGGGGAGCAGCCACCGCGTTCTCCCCGAGGTGTGCCACAACGGTTGCGCATGGCGCTGGAAGACCTTGGCCCGACTTTCATCAAGCTGGGCCAGGTACTCAGCACCCGCCCCGACCTGGTCCCGGTCGAGTATGTCATCGAACTCTCCAAGCTCCAGGATACCATCGCCGCGGTTGCCTGGTCGACGATTAGCGAACAGATCGACGCGGAACTGGGACAGCCGCCGGAAGCGATCTTCACCAACATCGAGCCCGATCCCATCGCCGCCGCCTCGCTTGCCCAGGTACACGCGGCAACGCTTCCTGATGGAAGCTGCGTGGTCGTCAAGGTTCAGCGTCCAAACATCCAGAAGGCGATCGAGACGGATCTGGAGATTCTCTACGATGTGGCGCGGCTGGCGCAGGAACGCACCTCTCTGGGGGAGATATTCGATCTGCCTGGCATCGCCGAGCATTTTGCCGCGACATTACGGGCTGAATTGGATTTCCTCCGGGAAGGACGCAACGCCGAGCGTTTTCGAGAGCAATTCGCCGACGAGGATTATCTCCACATTCCCCAGGTATACTGGGAGTACACGACGCGCCGGCTGCTCGTACTGGAGCGCATTCAAGGCATCAAAATCGACGACATCGAGAGCCTCGACGCAGCGGGGTTTGATCGGCATCAGATCGCCGTGAACGCCGCCCGTATGATCGCCCAGGAGGTTTTCCGGGACGGCTTCTTCCACGCAGATCCTCACCCGGGCAACCTCGTCATCATGCCGGGTGCCGTCATCGGCGTGATGGACTTCGGAATGGTCGGGTACCTCAACCAGCGGCTCCGCACGGATCTGCTCCGACTCTACTTCGTGGCTATCGAACAGGATGAGGACGGGATCGTCGATCAGTTGATTCGCCTCGGCTTCGTGCGTGGAGGGGGCGATCGATCACACCTTCAACAGGACATCGGATGGTTGCTACGGAAATACCATGGCATGCCGCTGGGTGCCGTCAAAGCCCGCGAAGCCATCGAGGACTTCATGCCCCTGGCTTTTCGCCACAAGCTGAAACTACCCGCGGATCTGTGGTTGCTGGGCAAGACGTTGACGATGGTGGAAGGCATTGGTACCCGGCTGGATCCGAGTCTGGATGTTTTCGCCGTCTCCCGACCTTTCGTCCGACGCTTCATGTGGCAGTGGGTGTTTCCCGGCAGCTGGGGGCCGGCGTTCCTCAAGAGCGCCAGCAACTGGTCCGTGTTCCTGCAGGATATCCCCCGGGTCGGATCGCAGGTGCTGAATCAGATAGAGCGGGGAGAACTGGAAGTCAAGGTTCAGCACCAGGGTCTGCGCGAGGCGCTGAAACGGCTGGACCAGCCGGCCAACCGGCTTTCGCTCAGCATTCTGCTGGCCGCGCTCATCGTCGGCCTGGCCCTGCTCGTTCCCACGTTCGACCTGGGCGAGCAATGGAGACTGGCCACTGGCGTGGTCATCACCGGTTTCGTCGGAGTCAGCTTGCTGGGATTGTGGCTGATCTTCCTGATATGGCGTTCCGGCAAAATGAAATGAAGCCAGGGGCGTCTGAAAACAGGCCGACGGGACGCTGCGCGCACGTGCCGACGGCTCTCAACCAGCAAGACGCCGGGTACAGCCGCTGTGTACCGGATGGCAGCGGTAGCGCTCACAGCGGTTACGCAGCGCGCGCTGCGCCCTGGACCTGAAGGTCGATGACTCGCCCACGGAACAAACTCGTCAAACACAGCCTGCTGGCGGACATACCGGCGGAATTGCCCGAGGAACTCGTCGAGATCCTGGCCACGGTCGACCATGGCCGGGTGGAGCGGATCGTCTCCAGAGGGCACGCCTCGCCTCCGGACTTCTGGTACGACCAGGATCGCCATGAGTTCGTTCTGCTCGTGCAGGGGAGCGCCGGGCTTGCGGTTGACGGTATGGACCAGGAAATCGTGCTGTTTCCCGGTGATTATCTCGACATTCCGGCCCACGTCAAGCATCGCGTCAACTGGACGGAGCGCGGGACGGATACGGTGTGGTTGGCGGTGTTTCATTGAGAAGCATCCGGCGTGGTTTCACGGCCCGGTTCCCACGGCCGTCAACACGGGTGCCGCGGGGCCGCGCCGGTCGCGCAACTCGTTTCGACCCATTCCAAGTGGCGGCCCTGGCGAACTCGCTGCGGCTCCGCAACACGAGGTCGACAGGGAGTGGATTCTACTTCAGGGGTGGTGGTGTCCGACGGTTTGCGGGCCCTTGACGGCGCCGCCGGCGGCGGCGACGGGGCCAGGATTGTAGCCCTCTCTTTCTGCCGGGAGATGCCCATGTCCGATTCCATCCTTGTCGAAGCCTGCGTAGATTCGGTGGCTTCGGCTACCGCGGCTCAGGCCGGAGGCGCCCAGCGCGTCGAGGTATGCGCCGATCTTTTCGAAGGCGGGCTGACACCCAGCGCCGGCATGATTCGTCAGATCCGAGAGCGGCTGCAGATCCGCCTGCACGTACTCATCCGGCCGCGTGCTGCCGACTTCTGCTACGACGCGGACGAGCTGGCGGTGATGGCCGCGGATATCGACATGGCCCGGAAACTGGGCGCGGACGGCGTCGTCCTGGGCGTGCTGCTCCCTGACGGCTGCCTGGATCGGCAGCAGACGGCGCGGCTGGCCGAGCGCGCCAGGCCATTGGCAGTCACGTTCCACCGTGCCATCGACGTGGCGCGGGAACCGCTCCAGGTGCTGGACCAACTCATCGAGCTGGGCCTCGAGCGGGTGCTGACATCCGGTCAGGAGGAGACGGCCCTGGCCGGCATGGAGACCATTGCCGCGCTGGTGGAGCGTGCCGCCGGCCGCATTGCGGTGATGGCGGCGGGCGGTATAGACGAGCGTAATGTGGAGCGCGTGGTGGCCGGCACGGGTGTCCGCGAGGTTCACGCCACGTTGCGTGCCGCAACCGCCAGCCGGATGACCTATCGCGCCGTGCACTGCGGTATGGGCGGCGCCCTGCGGCCGGCCGAGTTCGGCTGGTCGACCACCAGCAAGGACCGGGTCGAGGCTCTGCGCGCAGCGTTGTAAACGGGATTACCAGGGATTTCCGTCCGGCTGCTGTCCTGCTCTTCGCCTGCCTCCACGGCATCCCGCGTGGGGTCCGTTGTCGGTGCTGCGAGTGTAGTCGAGGTACTGCTCATCTATCGGCGCCGCCCCATCCGTCGCAAGCGCCGCAGCTGCTCTTCATCGAGCAGTGCTGTTAGGGTGTCCTGCAGCGCCTGCTCGGATTCCATCTGTCGGCGCACATGCGCCTCGATCAGCGGTTGCAGCGCGCCTTGCTGGGACTCGGTGAGATTGAGTTCCCTGGCATACTGACCCAGGCGCATCTCGATGATCTGCTCGGTCCCGAACCGGCCGCGGTCGCGCCACTGGTCGGCCCGCGCCACCTCTCCTCGGGCGACGGACGGGGCGGGATGCAGAGCAAGGCCCATCACGCCGAAAAGGCCTACCATACCGATCATCGCTCCGCGGGGGTAGGGCAGAATGAGGTAATGACTGATCAGCCAGCTGACAGCAGTAGCCGTCAACAGGCAGATCAGGAACTTGATCGGTGTCGGTACGGCGACCGGTAGCAGCAGGTACTGTACCAGGGCGACGATGGGGAAGTGGATGATGAACATGGGGTACGAACTGGCGGCAAGAGACCGGTGTACCGGCGTCGCACGGTTGAGGAAGCGATAAGCCAATCCCGTCAGGAGGCCGATGTAGACCACGCCTTCCAGCGGTCTCAGCGACGTGCGCAGACCCAGCGTGTCGCTGAACACGATCACCAGCCAGGCGGCCACCCAGCCGATGATAGACCCCGGATATGTGCCATTGATGAACCAGCGTTTGCGATACGCCACTACCCCCAGGATGAAGTACACGCCATAACGGATGAAACCGCTCGGATGGGTGCCCAATAGATTACCGAGGGAGCGTATTCCGGGGATACGGAAAAGAAACGGGTCCAGCGTGTCCGTCACTACCAGCACCCCGGCGAAAATCAGCAGGGTCAGGGACACCTCGGCGTTGGACGCGGCCGCGGATTTGATCAGCATGAACCGCTTCCCGGCGAGGCGCTGTTTCAATGCCCAGAGCCCGGCGAACAGGATGGACATGGCCAGCAGGGTGGCGATGAACCAGAAGTGGTGGTAGTGGAACTGGGTATTGGCGCTGAACGCCCGGGCGCCGATGCGCGCGGTGGGGAAATCCGGCACCGAGCTCATGTAGGTGGTCCAGAAGCTCCAGTAACCCGGGTTCTCCAGACCCTGGAAACCCTCGGCGGCGTGGGCGATGTACGTGCTTATGGGGGCGATGAAGGTCACGCCCAGCAGCAGAGGGACACCCAGTCGCGCTAACTTGGCCAGGATGAAGCGACCGCAACCTTTGCCTTCCAGCGATGGCAGGGTGAAATACCCGGCCAGGAAGAACAGGACGATCATGATGAAGGACATGAGGAACCGATTCAGCCAGCGCGTTACGTCACTGGGATTGGAATCGATCACGAAGTACGTCGCCCCCACGTAGGCCGATGTCGAATGGAAGGCCAGGACACCCAGGATCATCCAGTACCGCAGATTGTCCAGGCAGTCCAGGCGCGTCGGTAGAACGGTGGAACGCTTCAGGTCCATGGTCGATCATCCTTGCGAGCAGGCCGCGCATATTGCGAAGACTCGCTCCACGGAGCGCGCCATGCTCCGCCGTTGCCGTTATATCCGTGTCTCTCGCGGAGCGCGCTCCGGATCGCGTCTAAAGACGGGGGCCGGCATCGAAGCGGCACGGTCTTCACGGGTGTTTATGGCCGGGATGGTCGGTATCGATCAATACGCCTCTAGCTTCGGGAAAGAAGGCCTCGTATTGTTCCAGCGAGCCGCCGTCCAGACAGCACTCGATGATGCGGTGGGCCTGATCCCGCAGGTCGCTAGTTAGATACCGTTGTAGGGTCTGCCTGAAGAAACGGTCCAACATGGCGGCGCCGGCGTCGTATCCTTCTTCACCGACTTCCGGTTGGGTCTGAACCTCCAGGAACCACTGAGCCATGGCGATGCCCTCGATCCGCATGTTATGGACGGCGTAACCCAGCAGCGTACAGCGCGCCGGCGTAAGCTGGGACGGTGCAAAGCGTGCTGTGCCTCTGCGTGCCAGGTAGTCGCGCATCAGCCATTGGGGCATGAACCCGGTGCGCCATGCGCCAATGTGCTGGTTCGGGGTGAGGGCGTACCGGGTCTGCGGCGTGGCTTCGAACTGCTCGAGCAGCAAGTTGGCGTGTTCCACGAACAGCCCGGAGGCAAAGGGCCAGTAGCTTCCCACGCCCTCACTGGTCATTTCCTCGGTGTCCAGGATGCTGGGGTTGTCATGTCCCCGGGGTGCGGTCAAACGCCAGAGCCACGCCAGAGCCGGCGGCAGCATGTGAAAGATTCCGAGAATACCGTACGACGGCTGCTCCCGCGTGCAGGGCGGAGTACGTATCCCCATACTGCGTATATCCACCGGCGCCTCGTGATCGAGCGCATTGGGGATGATCCGGCGCGGCACGATGACGCGCGGATTGGGGCAACGCACATCAGGAGCATCCAGAGTGTGTTCCCAGATCAACGCCCGGCTGTTAGGCTGGGCGTCGATGTTGAAAAACAGCAACGGCTCCGCAGGGTTGATCGTCAGCGCTTCCAGGTCGTGGTCCGTGCCGTACTCGGTGATGTGGTTGACGCGGACAAACCAGGCGGACTCGGCATCCAGCAACCACAGACGTCCATCCTGACGCTGGATGCTGGGATGACACATGGCCATGTCGTCGCAGATGGGATTCAAGTCGCAGGTCCGCGGGATCTCGAGGAAGCGTTCTTCCCCCGTGACCAGATTTCGTCCTTTCAACAGGCGACCGTCCGGAAGGCGGTGCGGTTGTTCGAGCATCTCACTCTTGCCGCCGCCGCTGGCTCCCTCGTGCATGATGGTGACCACGTTGTCGTAAGGAGTGATCACCTGCACGGCCGAACAGTGCGCCGTGACCCAACCCTCGATTTCGCCCTGCCGGATCAACGTCCCGTAAATGCCCTTCTTGGCACTGGGGCCGGGATACAGGTTGTACGAGTAGATCTCATACAAGGCGTCGGCCCTGTGGTGCACTACCGCCTGGCGGCCGCCGAAGTGCGTATGGCGGAATGGCGGAGCTACGTACAGGACAACTCCCGGAGTGAACCCGTCGGGCAGATCCTCGAGGGGGGTGATGTCCTGCAGCAAGGCCAGGCCCAGGGCAAAGAATCCGGCATTGGCCGGCGCCACCGCGACAGCGCCGCGACCCAGTTCGCCGTAGCCGGTGCTGAAAAAGAAGATCGCCAGATCCTGCGTGGCAAGCCACTCGAACGTCGCTTGCCGCAGGGGGGCGAACTCGATGTCGAAACGTTCGCGCAGATGCGGCTTGTCCGAGGGCAGGTCATCGGCTATCACCATGCACTCCGGGTCACGGCGGCGCATATACGGTTCGGGGTAATTGACCGAGAGCCCGTTGCGCAATCGGACCACACTGGCCTCGACGACAGACTGGCCGTCCGGAAGATCATAAGCAACTTCGAACACATCCCGGGGCGGTGTCCCGCAGGCATCGCGGAAAAGCTCCTCCGTTGTCTCGTAGATCGTCACTGAGGGGGCACCGAGCAGCAGGTCGCGCAGTTCTGCCGGCAGCGGGAATGTGAGCGAATCAAGATCGTGCAGCATCTCTGTAGCCTCTACAGGGTTGGAGGGTTGTTGTACCGGCTGATCTGTGTCCTATTTGACATGGGGCGGATGCCGGCAGCCTGCAACTGCGGACATTCCGCCGAAAAAGCGGTACGGGCCTTCCCGCCCGGGAGGTTCTTTTGCCAAGCATCCCCCGGCCGTTGGCAGGCCCGCACCTTAGAAAAACACATTGACGTCGTTTCTAAGAAGCGCCTGGCGCGGGTATCTATTGTCAATAGCCATAGTAAGATACGCGCACCCCTTCTCTGCGTCACTAGCACGCATGGTGGCGACTATAGTGACGTATCGTTCTGTGGCGCTGAGCTCACACGCTGGACCCTGGACGACCACAAACGCGGCGCATGAGCAGCACGATACGTGCAATTACCTCTGAACCAGTGTACTGGCCAGCTGTCTGATCGGCAGGCGGTGTCGCTGCAGGCGAAAGGCGTGACCGGCCAACGGGCTGATGGTTGACTGCGCGGTCGAGTCTGCGGTGGTTTGCCATACACCGCGAGTTGTGTTTACCAGCGCGCAGCACGCGTGAACCCGAACCCGGAGGCTTCTCATCCATGACATCCCGGATGCCCAGAGCGTCGGCCAGGACACCGGAAAACGACCTGTCCTCTTTCATCCCCTGTTATCCGGTCACCCGGTTCGGCGCTGTGCCTGATGGCGAGACGCTCGCCACCGCCGCCATCCAGGCCGCCATCGACGCCTGCCACAGAGCCGGTGGCGGCATGGTCTGGTTCCCTGCGGGTTGCTTCCTCAGCGGTACTCTGAGCATGCGCTCGCGCGTGACTCTGCATTTCGCTGAAGGCGCGGTCCTGCTGGCCAGCGGTAACAGGGCGGATTATTCCATGCCCCACCTGATCCATGCGCAGGACACCGACGACATCGCCCTGGAGGGCCCGGGTGCCATCGATGGCAACAGCGACGCCTTCTACGCGGAGTGTCCTACCGCGCCGTCCGGGCTCAAACGCCTCGACTGGGCACCCAGTCCCCTGATCGAGCTGATCGGGTGCCGCAACATCCGCGTCGAGACTCTCACCATCCGCAAGGCGCCGCGGTGGACTCTGCGCCCGAAGAATTGCGACAAGGTGCGGATCCGCGGCATCGCGCTGCTCAACGATCTGCGCGCGCCCAACAGCGACGGCATCGATGTTGATTCGGACCGTGATGTCATCATCTCCGATTGCCACATAGAGGCCGGTGACGACTGCATCGTGCTGAAGACCACGGATCGCGGCGGCCCGCCGCAGAGCACGGAGAATGTGGCTGTGACCAACTGCGTCATGGTCAGCTCCGCTTCCGCCCTCAAGCTGGGAACGGAAAGCTTGGGTGATTTTCGCAACTGCGTGTTCTCCAACTGCGTCATCCGTCATTCGCGCACCGGCATCGCCCTGCTGGCCAAGGACGGTGGCACGATGGAGTCGATCCAGTTCAACAACATCACGATGTCCACGGCGCCCAAGTGGGGTCAGGGAGTGGAGTGGCCGATCGTCATCGACAGCGAGCAGCGGCATCCGGACTCCCGCCTCAGCATCATCCGGGACATCAGCATCAGCGATGTGACGCTGACCACCCGCGGCCGCATCCTGGTCCAGGGGCAGGCCGGGGCACCGGTGGATGGCCTGGTCCTGCGCAACATCACCATGCGGATCACCGGGTACGAGGCGGTCGAGGGCGCCGCCAAACTCAGCGGCGGCCGCAGAAGCAACCAGAACGTGCTGGATCTGGGCGACACGCCGGCCGCGCTCATCCTGGCTCACCTCAAGGGACTCTTTTTGGACGGAGTCACGGTCAAATGGCCGGATGTGCCGGACGCGCCCGTCCGCCACGCCGTGTACGGGCAGAACCTGCAGGATTGTGATCTCGGCGGGTTGCGCGGCGGTGCCTGTGGGGGGATGGATGTGGAGGCCGTAGTCATCGCCGGCGCGTGAGCGGCCGGAGAGAGAGGGGCGCCGATTCCATCGTCAACCCGGAGCGTACATGGCAGGAGACATTCCCGGAGGCATTCCCGCAACCATTTTCCGGAGGCCAAGGCCGGATGCCGGCAGGGCCTTCGTTTTGGGCTCTGAAAAACTTTATGTAGACCGGCTGCGCCTGATGGCCCGCGCTAACGGTTCTGCTGGTTCTCTCCGTGCGCCTCTCCGTGCGCCTCTGCGCAAGCCTCTCTGCGCGACTCCATGTTCCTGACAGCCTGCTCGTATGACCAGTGTTCGAGGCTCTCGACGCCACCTTCGAGGGAACAACCCGCGTCCAGGCTCGCTTTGGCTCTGGCTACCAGTTTCTGCTTGTCCGCATGCATCTGTGCTTCCATTTCTGTCCAGCGTTCCTGTTGACTGTTCCATGAACAGCCACGGCTGGCAGAGCCCTTGCCCGCCGCATATGCCGAACCATCGACCAGAACCAGAGGCATGCGGCGTTGTCCCATGAATACAGGGAATGCCGCGGTGCGAGCCGGCATGGCGATCCAGGCGACGGTCAGCAGATCGGGATAGTCCGGATCGATTTCCACCGTCATTCCGGCGATAGACCGCTCCGTCAGAACCGGCTGCTGGCGCGATACGCCCCGGAACATGGCGAAATCCACCATGCCGGCGGCGCGCAGACGCTGAATGGGAGCCTGCTGGTTGAACCGGCTGGCATACGCTTTTCCGGTGTGAACCTGGGAGACGACGTGGCGCGCGTTATTGCAGACCTCCAGAATGACGCCATCCCGGTCGACGAAGAGCCAATGGCTTCCGCCGACCGCGCCTCCGCCGTAATACCCCTCCTCGACGACATCCTGGATGATGGCCAGAGCTTCCGGCGCGGTCGCGGCTCTTTCGGCAATGTGCCGGAGTATGGTGCCAGCCATGAGGCCGCGATGGCGTGGCGCTGCTTCAGGCAGTTGCAGGGTGGACGACTCCTTCTTGCCCGCAGCTGGATAGTCTCCCGCTCCGGCCAGTCCCTTGTCGTTGATCATCATCGAGCAACGGATTCTGGAGCCATCGGTTACCGCGATGAACTTGTTGATTCCTTCCACCGAGCTCTCCACCATGGGCGCCAATTGCGGCCTATCGACGTTGTCGCGCGTCTTGTGAAACATGATGGCGCGGTGCAACGCATGATTCCTGCACACGGCATAGGAGGTGCAATCGACGATCTCGCCGTCATGACTTTCCCTGCCGCACTCCGGGTCGTCTGCATGCAGAAAACGATTGCGTGACTGACCGTCCCAGAATGCGAGGTACAATTCCTCGTCCATGCAGGCAGCTCGAGCTGTCGCCCGGATCTCCTCCAGCCAGTGCGGTGCGTTTCGCAGGGCAAAACGCCTGAATTCCGCGGATCGTTCGATCAGGGTCTTGACGGAAATGCCCTCCTCCTGGGCGCGCCTGAGATACGTGTCGGCCATGTCGCGGACGATGATATCCTTGTTGACCCTGCCCCAGGTCGTGCCGATCTGCTCCGGAGAACCGTACAATCGAATCATGGTCGCCTCTTCCGTTCATGGCTCCGTACTGGATGCCGGCAGGAATCGTGCGGGTGCGTGGCGGTCGGCATGTTGCCCATCAGGCGTTTCCGGCCGCGCTCGTTTGCAACCGTACACCCGGGCCTGCGCCCTCAGTTTCCCGCTACAACCCTGAAGCTGTACAACTCGGCTTCGTGCATGCTGAACCGGAACTGCACGGGGCCACCGGCCAACGTGCTCAAAGACTGGCCCGCCCAGCGCACCGGCAGGCGCACGGAGTCACCGCACAGCCAGGGGCTGTCGTCGCCGCTGAAGCCGGGTATACCACATAGCTCCTCGTCCAGCACTTCCACTTTGATGCGGCCACCGGCGGACGCCGCCACGTTCAGCTCCAGCTCTCCAGGGTCAAAACACAGCGGTGGAGTTACCAGCCAGCCACCGCCCGCGTCCGCTTCGGCGCCGACGAACCCATCCAGACGCAGGACCGCGCGGCCAATGGCCGAACGCCGCTGGCTCGCTGTTGGATCGACGAAACCGTCATGATCGCGGTTGGTCCCGGCATAATAGAACACGATGTCCTCGTCGCGGATGATCGGATCCGGCAATATCCACGCACCGCGCGAGTCGAACCTGCCGTCCGGTCCCACCGGCAGGAACGGCCCGCGGTCCACGGCCCGATCGAATGTGATTCCGTCATGGCTGTAGCCCAGTCGCACGTCGATGACGGCGGGGCCCAGGTGGACGATGCGACGCTCCATATTCTCTGGATCGGGGCTGAAGCCCCAGCGCTCTTCCTCCGGACGATCCTGCCAGTGCCAGAAGTGCTGAGCCAGCATGATGTACAGATCCCCGGCCTGCGGATACTTGAATACGCAAGCGCCGTAGATATCGACCGGCGGCCTGCCGATGGAGGTCTGCGCCCGGTCCAGATCCTCCGCATCGGCTTCCCATACCACGCGCTCGCTGGTCCAGGTATGCAGATCATCGGACTCCAGGCGGCGGACCTTGCGGTGATTCAGGTTCCGGTCTTCAAAGCGCACCCACTCGCGCGTGTACATCACATACCGCCCCGGTTTCGGGTCGAAGAAGACCACGGTCTGGGTATCGCAGTCACCGAGGTGCAGATAGTGCGTCTCTTTCCAGTCCAGCCCGTCCGGTGAGGCATAGAAATGCAGGCTCGATCCCTTGCCGGCAAACTTGGCCGGCGGTCCCCACTTGGCCTGACTGCGGTACCGCTGAGCGGCGGGCGCCTGCGGATCGATCCAGACGCAGCTCCCCTGCACCGGATCACTCAGTACGGCGTTATGCGGAGCAAGATGGGCGTTGACGGCGGGCCGGGTGAAATGGATACCGTCCTCCGATTCCGCATAACAAACGCGCCGCTGGAGTATGTCCTCCCGGCTGTTGGCGAAGTACCAGAGCCGGGTGCGGCCTTCTTCCTGACGGACGCTGGAGTAGTAGCCAAAACTCAGGTTCCGCTGCTGTTCTTCATCCGACGGTTCCAGGACCGCCCTGGTGTCCGGCTGCAGACGGTTGACGCGCAGGCGTACTCCCTCGCGGGCGGCCCAGAGATTCTGGTCCAGCATCAACTGCTTGTCATTTCCGATATCGATCGCTTCGTTCATGGTGTTCTCCGTACGGATTGATCCATCACAGGGACAGGACGCGCCAGTCATGACGCAACCTAAGTGCGTCGCGTCCGTTTGACGGGCGTACAGCGCATCGTTTAGTTCCAACGCCGGTAGACAGGATGGAGCAGCGGTCAGCGGTAACGGGACGTTGGACCCAATTCCATTAGCAAACAAACATCACGATCCGGTCTCATCAAGGCTGTCATTACGGAGAGTATCGCATGATCATTCAACGGATCGAAGTCATCCAGATCGAAACGCCGCGGTATTACGGCCACATCTCGGGCCACGTGCTGGTCAAGGTGCACGTCGAAGACGGCCCGATCGGCTGGGGCGAAGCTTCAGACTACCGGGTGGACGACGTCCGGGCCACGGCGGCACAGTACGAGGAACTGCTGCGGGGGCGCGACGCCACGCGTATCACGGAGATCAACGAGCTGCTGCGCCGCAAGGTGTCGGGACACCTGGCCTCGGCCATCGATCTGGCGCTGTACGACCTGAACGGCAAGGCCCAGGGGGTGCCGGCATACCAGCTTTTGGGGGGCAAGGTGCGGGAGCGGATGTACGTCTGCTATCCGATCTTCGGCTGGCACGTCCGGGAAGACTTCGACACATCGTTGTCCTACCTGCAGCGTTTGCACGATCTGGGACATCACCTCTTTCGCTACTACACGTCCGGAGACAGCGGACTGGATGACCGCTTCCTGAACGAGGTTCGGCAGCGCTTCGGCAGCGCGCTGAAACTGAAATCGCTGGACTTCTCCTTCGGCTTCAGCGACTGGCAGGTGGCGCTGCGCTATGCCGATGTGCTGCGTCACCACGAGCCGTATCACTTCGAAGCGCCCTCGCGGGACATGCGCCAGAGCGCCGAATTCACCCGGCGCGCGGACCTGCCCACCACCTGGCACATCGGCAACTTGACAACCGCCTTTGAGGCCGTCGACACGGGCGCCTGCAACGCCTTCAACGTGGCCTGCGTGGCCGGTGGACCGACGCACATCCGCCGTCTCTTTGCCGTGGCCGAAGCCGCCGGCTTCAAATGCCTCATCGGCACGGATCAGGAATCCACGCTGGGCGTGAGCGCTCAGGTCTCCGTCGGCGTATCCATGCCCAATCTGGACCTGCCCTGCGATCCCATGGGCCCCGTGCTGTACACCGCCTCGCCGGCGCGTCAGCGGGCCCGGGTGGAGGGCAGCTACCTGTATCCGTTCGAGGCGCCGGGACTGGGCGTGGACATCGACCCGGAAAAACTGCGCGAGCTCACCGTGGCGGCCGCGTAAAAGGGTGGGCGTGCCGGCTCGAGCGGGAAGCTTCGGGACGTCTAACCGCTTCGCGCCGCTGGTTTGGGGCACGGTCGAGTCCCTCCGAATGCGCCCGCCGGGTGCCGGCTGAGGCCGTCTGCGGGCCGGCCTCAGCCCTCGCCCTCGATGACGCGGATGTGATCGGGAGACTGTGGCACGACGCACAGGAACTCGAAGCCCTCGGTCGCATCGGCCGTGTAGCTGTGGGCGACGCCGGCGGGGATGTGCACCGCGTCTCCTGCCGTCACGTCCAGCGTGCGGTCGCCGAGGCGCACGGTAGCCCGGCCGCGCAGCACGTACTGGCCGTGCTCGACGGTATTGGTGTGCAGCGGCATGCCGCCGCCGGGCTGCATCACGAACCGGCGTATGGCGAAATGTGGCGACAGATCGTCACCGATCAGTACTTGCCGTGAAGTCGCCGTGCCGCCGGCGACCTCTTCGAGGGGTATCTCTTCGGACTTCTTCACCGTCATGGCACCATCCTCCGCCGGATATATGGGTCGATGCGCCGCAGTCTCGCTTTGCCGGCAAGCACAGCGCCGGGCGTTTCCGTTCCCGCTGGGTCATGCTCCTCGTGCTTCACTCCTAAGTGATGGCCGCCAGCCAGCCCCCCGAAGCCATGGTCCGCAGATCCACGGCACCGGGTCCGATAGCCACGGGCTCGCCCACCTCGCGCCCCTCGGCCACGCTGATCCAGCGCAGCCGCATGGGGCCGCTGCACGCGCTCAGGTCCAGGGTGACGCGGCCACCGTAGGTCAAGTACACGACATAGCCGGTGCCGGGATCGGCGGCCGCGTACGCCCCGTTGTCGGCGCGGTCGGACAGCAGTTCCATGTGCGGTTCCACCGTCCATAGGCGCACGTGCCGCTCCAGCTGGCGCACGGCCTGGATGGCGTTCCGCGCGTATTGGTTGAGCCCATTGCCGGCGTCCGGCCGGTGGAAGCGGGCCCCGGCGCAGCCGCCCAGCAGGTTGCGCAACAGGCGTTCGACGCCATCTTCGGGTCCCCCGGTGCCGAAGCCCTTGTAGCCGCTGCCGTACACCTTGGTCGTGTTCACCGGCCGGGGATGGGCGTGGGCCCGTTCGAGCAGCCACTGACACCGATCCCAGTGCGTCTGTCCGAAGTTACGGCTGTTGACCTGGGAGATGTCGACGAAGGAGTAGGTCGCCGGATCCCCCATGACGGTGCGCAGGCTCTCGTTGTCTTCGGCTCGCCACCAATTGTCGAACATGTCGGTGGTGCACGCGCTGACTCCAATCACGGCGGCGCGCCGCTGGATGAACCGGATCCAGTGGCGGCCCCAGGCCGGCGCGTCCGACGTCTCGTTGTTCATGCAGTAGAGCACGTGGCCGTACGGCAAAGTGTGATCCAGCAGTTTGTCGACAAAGGCTTCCTGGTACCGGCGGATGGTATCGAACCGGGGCTCGTACTCCGGCATGCCGGGAACGCAGTGGAAGAAGGGGTGGGCGAAGGCGCCGGGGTGCCGGGAGTACTCCTCCTGCAGCCCGGTCTCGGCGCTGGTGTAGTTGATGTTGTTGCCCGGCCGGTAGGGATCGGCCTGCCATTCCTCGCGGGCATGGTCGAAACGGTCCCACACCTCGATCTGCACGATGATATCGCGTTCGGCCGTCCAGCGGAGCATGTTGGCGAACCGCTCCCAGTACTCGGGATTCCACTGCTCCAGGTCGTACAGGCCATCCTCGCGCCGCAGAAAGGCTCTAACATCTCCCGGATCGCGGTCGCTCATGGTGTTGCGGATGTAGTTGGCCCCGACGGAGGCCATTTCGTCCAGATGCTGCTCCAGAGCATCGATCTGGAACAGGTTGTCCTCCTTGCTGCCGCCGACCAGCAGCACGGGGTCTCTCCGGTACTGCCAGTAGCGTGGATCCCGGGTCCAGGGTTGGATCCGGTCGGCGGCGGCCATGAAGCCGGGTGCGGCTGACATTCCGCTGGAAGATGCGGCGAAGTTGTTCGTTGCGGCCATGATGATCGCTCCGGCTGGAATTCCGAGTAGGGACAGGAGGGCTGATGAGCGGCCCGGGTGTCCATCGCACATGGCGCCGCCGGTGCGTCCGGCGCGACACCAGCTTGCCCCGTCCTACCAGTCCACCACCGAGCCGTCGTCCGGGTCATACTGGGGGCGGTAGGGACGCGGCTCGCCGACCTGGGCCATGAGTTTGTCTTCGTCGATGGTGATGCCCAGACCGGGCCCGGTCGGCAGCGGCCTGTGTCCCTGGGATACCGGCGGCAGGGGTTCGGCCAGCAGATCCAGATATTCGTTGTCGCCGCGTTCCTGAGCGAGGAAGTTGGGGATGAAGCCGGCGATCTGCAGGCTGGCGGCCAGCGAGCAGGGGCCCTGCGGATTGTGCGGCGCCAGCGGCGTGTAGCAGGCTTCGGCCATGCCGGCGATGATCTTCAGCTCGGTGATGCCGCCGGCGTAGCAGACATCCGGCTGCAGGATGGTCGCGGCGCGCTTCTCGAGGATTTCCCTGAAACCCCACTTGGTGAAGATCCGTTCGCCGGTGGCCAGGGGTATGTGGGTCTGGCGCGCCAGTTCGGCCATGACGTCCACATTGAGCGCCTGCACGACCTCCTCGTAAAACCAGGGCTGGTACGGTTCGAGCGCCTTCATGAGCAGTAGCGCGGTGGAGGGCTGCACGGCGCCGTGGAAGTCGACGCCGATGTCGACACCGGAACCGTACTGGTCGCGGAGCGCCCTGAAGCGCTCGGCCGCCTCCTCGACGAATTTCGGGCCTTCGATGTATTTGAACGGGCTGCGGGATGCACCCGGACCGACTTTCATGGCGTTGACACCGGTATCTTCGCTGACCTTGCCGTACACGCGCACCCGGTCGCGCGTAGGGCCGCCGAAGAGCTTGTACACGGGCACGCCGTAACACTTTCCGGTGATATCCCACAGCGCCATGTCGATGCCGGAGGAGATGGCCGTCTTGATCGGGCCGCCGCGGTAGAAGGCGCCGCGGTGAATGGCCTGCCAGTGGTGGGTGACCCGGCGGGGATCCTGGCCCACCAGATAATCGGCGACTTCGAGGGCGCCGGCGGCGCAGGCCCGGGCGTCGTCCTTGAGCATCTCGCCCCAGCCGATGATGCCCGCGTCGGTGGAGATTTTGACGAAGACCCAGGAGTTTTTGAGGACGAAGGTCTCGATCCGGGTGACCTTGATCGCTGCGTCGGGACCGACAGGCGCTTGCTCATTGGACATGGATACATCCCCTCATTGAAAGATGAACGGTCGAAATGACCTTTGTCGGCCGATCAGGGGCGCAACATGCTGGGTTCGATTTCGACATCGTCGTGCTCAGGCAGGCGGCGATACTTGTGAAACATACAGGGTACGATCTCTAGACTCAAACCCGACGCCCCGTGTCCTGCCGACCAGACCCTAAAGGTTTCGCGAATCTGCCCAAGATCCTGCGCATGACCCTCGGGCTGTAACCCGCCCTGCAGCCGGATGTCCGCCTGGACGATCTGGGGACCCCGGAGAACCTGTGGACCTGTGGAGCTGCGGCCACGGCGGCCACCGCTGCTGCCGCGGCCGCCGCGGCTGCCGCGTCGACCGACGTTACCGTCGCGCCACGATGCGGCGTAACGTTGACCAACGCGGACAAAGAGCCGTACATTGCGGCATCCCATCGGGATCCAGGGAGCATACCGCCCTTACCGTGACCAACGGTCCGGATTTTTTTGCCATCTCGGCCGGAGCCGCGCCAACCAGGCGGCCTGCCGGTCGGCAGCGCTTCGCAGGAAGGAAGAGGCCCGGCAATGACGCCACGAATCGACAGTCTGCGTTCCCGCGTACTCAGCAGTCGCCAGACGGGCGATCCCCGCGAAACCGCCTTGCGACAGGAAGCGTTGGCGCTGTGTGAGGGCGAACCCGAGGTGATCCGCCAGGCCAGAGCCACGGCGCATTACTATCGGTGCCAGGAGCTGGTGATCGGCGATGGCGAACTCCTCGTCGGCGCCCGGCCGGGGTTGACGCTGAATCCCGACGGCAAGGTAGCGCAGCAGATCTTCGGCCGGCGCACCTTCGCTCCTCCGGCGGAGACTGCCTGGCCTACGCCAGCAGAAACGCACGTGTTCTGGCAGGAGGGCCTGCTGGCACCAGCCGGCAACCATACGACGCTCGATTACGAGACCATCTTCACCGAGGGTTTCCTGGGACTGCTGGCGCGCATCGAGGCGCGTGCCGCCCGGTTGAGCGATGCCGAACCCGGGGTTGCCTCCAAGCGCGATTTCCTGGCGGCATTACGCCTGGTAGCCGAGGGATTCATGGATCTGAGCCATCGGTACGCCGATGCCCTGGACATCATGGCGCAGGAGTGTGCCGATCCCGGGCGCAGAACCGAGCTGGCGACCATGGCCAGCAACTGCCGGCGTGTCCCGGCCGGAGCGCCCACCACGTTCTGGGAAGCCTGCCAGTGCGCCTGGTTCGCCTTTTTCTTTCTCCCGGATGCCCCGGGCCGGGTGGATCAGTATCTGTATCCCTGCTATCGACGCGACAGGGCGCAAGGCACGCTCACCCGCGATTTCGCCCGTGAACTGCTGTCGTGCCTCTGGCTCAAGTACTTCGAGTCGGTGGGCGCGGCCAGCGGCGTCAGCGCGCACAATCACCTGACTCTGGGTGGAGTGAACGCCGATGGCCAGGATGCGTCCAACGAGGTGACCTTGTTGTGCCTGGAGGTCACCGAGGAGCTGCGCCTGCAACGGCCTCAGGTCGGTCTGCGCTGGCATCGGGGGATGTCACCGGACCTCCTGCGCCGGGCTGTCCGCGTGCTGCGCAGCGGTTCGGGTAACCCGGATTTCTGCAGCGACGAGCAGATCGTCCCGGCGCTGGTCCAGGCCGGCGTCAGGCTGGAGGATGCCCGCGATTTCTCGCTTTCAGGGTGCCACGAGGTGATCGTCACGGGCCGGGCGCAGATGGGCTCGGTGGAGGGTTTCGTGAATCTGCCCAAGATCCTGCGCATGACCCTCGGGCTGGAACCCGCCCTGCAGCCGGATGTCCGCCTGGGCGATCTGGGTAGCCCGGAAAAACTGTGGGCCGGGTTGTGCGAGTCCATGGACCGCGTGGCCGAGATGGCCCACCGCTCGGCTTTTGGCCGTGACCAGCTGGCGGCACAACAGCCCGGCGGACATCTGCAGGCCTCGCTGGTCGTGCGCGACTGCATCGAGACCTGCCGGGGTTACACCCAGGGCGGCGCCCGCTACAACTTCTGCAACTGGGATGTCATCGGTCTGGCCAACCTTACCGATTCGCTGGCCGCACTGCAGCACCTCGTTTTCGCCGAGGGATTCCTGAGCCTGGCGGACTTCGTGCAGCTGCTGGCCCGCGACTGGACCGGCGGCGAAACCCTGCGACGGCGGATCCTGGCCGAGGTGCCCCATTTCGGCAACGACCTCCCGGAGCACGACGAGCTGGCCGCTCGTCTCGTCCAGGCGTTCAGCGCGGCGCTGCGTCGGCGCACTCCCTTCCGTGGTGGCGAGTATATCCTCGGCACCACCGCTGGCGGCGAGAACATGCACGTCGAATTCGGGCGGGTAACCGGCGCCACTCCCGACGGTCGCAAAGCCGGTGCGACGCTGGCCGACAGCCTCGGCGCGGCGCAGGGGCGCGACCGGCGCGGCATCACGGCATTGCTCAACTCCGTGACCCGCCTGCCGCACCACCTGTTGCCCACGGCGACGACGCTCAACGTCAAGCTGGCGCCCCAGACGATCGCTTCCGAGAGGGGGGTCGCCAACGTTGCCGCGCTGATCGAAGCCCATTTCGGCGCCGGCGGCCAGCAACTCCAGTTCAACCTGGTCGACCGCGAGATGCTGTTGGAGGCCCGGCGAAAGCCGGAAGACTATCCGGAGTTGATGGTGCGCGTTGCCGGGTACTGCGCTCCGTTCACTTCGCTCTGGCCGGATCTGCAGGAAGAAATCATCGCCCGGGCCGAGCACCAGGTGGGGTCCTGAACCGTACCGCGCCTGGCCGTCAGACGGTGGAACGCAGGCGCTCTGCGGTCTGGTTGAAGCGCTGCGTCCATTGCTGGCCCCGGCGTTCCTGCCAGCGGGCCAGGGCACCGGCGGCGCCGCCCGGCGCCCTGGCCAGATGGGATAGCAGATCCACCGCGCCCAAAGCGTCGTCCAGATGGATGATCTCTGCCTGTAGCCGTTCGTCGCCGATGTTGTGGTAGTTCCCCAGTGGGAGGGCGATGGCCGCGGCGCGGTAACCGCTGCCCGCCAGCACTGTAGCTTCACAGGTACCGCCGTCCATGAGCTTGCGCTGGTAGCGGAAACCGGGCGCGGTGGCCGCAAGCTCGCGTCCGGCTGCGTCCAGCGCGGCGGTGAGGTCTGGATCGAACGTCTGTACCCGGTCGCCCACGCGCACCACCGAGCCCTCACCCAGCGGCGCGCCGGCGCGCGTGTTGGAGCACTCCAGGTTGACCAGCAACGCGTCGGCCGGCACGACCTCCGTCTGCGCCGCCGCGACCATGCCCAGCAACCCCGCCTCCTCCGCCCGGGTCAGCAGCAGGCCGGCGCAGACTTCGGCGCGCCGCCGGGCCAGGTCTTCCAGAAACGCCAGCCCCACGGCCGCGCCTCCAAGGTCATCGCAGGCGCGGCAATGAATGCGCCGGCCGCTGAGTTTCCAGGCGGGCAGCGCCCACATGCCGAAACAACCAGCCTCGATCCTGGCATCCGCCGCGCGGGGAACCTGCACGTGGATCGCGGCGCGCCGGTTTCCATCGCCAGGCACGACCTCGACGACCGTGCCGAGGATGCCGGGCTGGTCCGCCGGTCCATCCGGCCGGAAGATGCGCGCCCGCGCCTGGCGGGCCTGGTCCAGATTCGTCCCCCCCAGCATTTCGAAGACGTGAATACGGTCGCCGGCGCGTTCCAGCCACCCCAGTCCGGGATGGTCGATGTGCGCCGTGGCCACCAGCTCCGGCGCCGCCTCCCCGGCCACCTCGGTACCGCGGTATATCAGCATCAGGTTGCCGTACTCGTCCACGTTCAGGGATAATCTCCTGCGAGTCCGCACATAGGCTTTCACCCAGTCGCTGACGAAGCGTTCGTGAAAAGGCGCCGTGGGTAGGGTCATCACCTGCCGTGCCAGGCTGAGAAAGCGGTTCTCGTTCACGCTATGGTTTCTCCTCGTTCGATCTGTCGCGGATTGCCGTCCCTGGGTGCAGGCTCACAACGGTGTCTCGGGTACAGGGCTGGCTCAGCGGGTGAGTGCTGGCATCGCAGGGTCGGCTCCATGAATGTGGCGCTGCCGTCAACCGGCAAGGCACCTTGACTACTGCGCGTCCAACTTGTCCAGCATCCCGGCCTCGGCGAGGGTGCGGTAGACCACCATGAAGGGCACATAGAAGGAGGCAAAGGCCTTGGGACTGGGGCCGTCGAAGAGCACCGTGTCGCCAACCATATCCTTGACGATGCGCTTGCCGCCGCTCCGGCCGCCGCCACTCTGGCGGAGCATGGCCCTGGCCATGAGCAGCACCTGATCCAGAAAACGCGTCTCTCCGGACAGGTTGTACGCATGGCACAGCGCTTCCATCTCGCGCGGTCCGCCTGCCCGGCGGTGCAGGCTGGGCAATTCCTTGTAAAAGAAGCGGCCGTCCGGCATGACGCAATGATCGAGCAGATCACGCATCTCCTCGACGATCAATCCGGGGATGCGTTCGTCCGCGGTCGTCAGGTAATAGCGGTACAGCGCATTCACCGCAATGGCGATCATGAACGGCACGCGTATCCGGGTGTGCGAGGTGTAAGGCGCCAGGAACGCGCCCATGGTCTGTTTCCACTCCAGGAACTGGGCCGCGATCCGGCGGCAGGCCTCCAGATAACGGCCCTCTCCGGTTTCTTCATACACGGCGATCAGACCGCGCATCGCCCAGCCGGTCTCGCGGGCAGCGAACCCGCCGACCTGGGAGAATTTGGGTGCTTCGAGCTGGCGCAGCATGTTGTCGGCAATTGAAATCGCCTTGTCGCGGGCTTCGCGCTTGCCGGTCAGGTGGTAGTAGTCGAGCAGCCCTTCGGTCCACTCGTGCGAAGGCGTGACGCTGCCGGTGACATGTCCGGCCGTGTGGATCGGCTGGCCGCCGGTCTTGAGTGGATCGTCGCTGTGATGACAGAAGTCGACGTCGATCCAGTGCTGCGCTGCGACACAGCCGACATCACGGAAACGGCGTTCGCCGGATTTGGCAAACAGCAGGAACATCGCGTGGGGGAAGTCGTATTCGTTGTTGGTCCAGACCAGGTCGCCCTTGCCGCGTCCCTGCTGGGTGTAGCCCTGGTCAGGGCCGTCACCCCAGTGCAGCATGCCCAGCCCGCGGGCCCGGTGGTCGGCTGTATCGATGATGCGGGTCTCGAACGCCGGGTGCCGGGTGGGCGGAAAGAGATCCTCCCACACCTGGCTGCGCCGGTACCAGGCTTCCGGCAGCATGCCGATATCCGGATACTGGAACTGCAGGGACTGCACTACCGCGTCATCTGTCTGCCATTCCGGGCCGTGGAAACAGAACTGCAAGCGGTGCGTCTTGGCCACCCCCTGCAGCACCTTGAGCGGTTCCTGGCCGGCGGGCAGGATGCTGACGTCTATGCCGCTTGCGTCCACCTGGAGGCTTTTGGGCAGGTTCTGGTGGGCTTGATAGGGGGTGATGCACACGCCGCCCCGGTCGTCGCCCCAGTCCGCCCAGAAATCGCCGTAAAAGGTCTCCAGTACATGCTCGACGCCCTGGAACACGATGGTTTCCGCGTCGAGCAACTGTCGTCCGGGTCCCTGGTGGACGCTGGTGCGGTAATACCCCTGTCCGAGCGCACAGCGCGCCTTTCCTGTCGCCTTGGAGACGAACCGCAGACCTGTTTCAGCCAGCTGGACGAACGGCGTCGATTCCCGGTTGATGAACTGGTAATCCAGGCGCACATAGGGTTTGCCGGCCCAGACTTCCAGCAGAATGCGGTAGTCGAAAAGCGAGCCATGATCACCGGTGTGCCGGCCGGACAGCTCGACCAGACCACGGATGGGCCCGCTTTCCAGCACCGTCAGGCGCTCGGCGTCACCCGTCGAGAAGCGGTTGCCGTCGACGTCGACCAGCGTAAATCCGGAGAACGTCCCGGGGCCGAACAACTCGCAGCCGTCCAGGGCCACCTGGTGAAACAAATCCTGGCCGGAAGGCGCGCAGACGACGCGCAGCGTACCCGTGTCGAGTACCAGGCCAGTGGCGGTTTCGCTGACGGTCACCGACGGGTCAGGGGTGGGATGGGCGATGGAGCCGTCATCGGTAAAGGTAATCGTGTGGGCCTGGTCTCCCGGCAGATCGACTTGAAAGTGGGTCATCAGCCATTTGATCGACCCGTCCGGCCAGCGCGCCGTGACCGTGGTCTGCACCGGGACCGGCGTATCGCCGTTGCGCAGGCCCAGGCGGGCAGGATCCGTCAGGGCGCCCTGCGGGAAGGGAATGCCCAGGGAAACCGGTTCGGCCTGGCGGGCGTGCATCGAGAGTTTGTCAAAGCGTATGGTGGACACGAGGAAATCCTTCAGAAACGGTAGTTATCGGACCCATGGCTGGTAGTGGCTCTTCGAGCAGGTCCGGTATGGAGGCGTCGAAACGCCATGGTGGTACGTGGGCCAAGCGTGAGAACCAGCAGCACTTCGTCGTGTTGGGGAGGACTCGCTCCGCGTTCTTCCATGGCACGGGTCATCGAGTTGATGACGACGTGCACGCAAACCCTGACCCTCTCAGCCCCGCATGGCGGAGATGAATTCCATGCCGAACTCGTCGCGCCCCTCCAGGAGATTCCGGGCGAGCCGATACTCTTTCGTCTCGAAGTCGATCGAATTCAAGATGCTGTCGTTGATCTGCATGGGATCCACAATGCCGCCGTCACAGCCGGCATCCCGGCAGAGACGGGCAAAGGCTTTGTTGATCACTGCACGGCGGGGGAACCCGTAGGAAATGTTGCTCAGGCCGGGAGCGAAGTGGATATCCGGCCCCCAGGCCTCGCGGAGCGCCCTGATCGCATCGATCAACATAACCGCATTGTGCACGTCCACCGACGCAGGATAGACCAGCGGGTCGAGAAAGATCTCCCCGGTGGAGAAGCCGGCCGACTGCAGTTTCTCCATCAACTCGGCCATGTTGTCCAGCCGGTCGTCAACGCTCTCGGGCATCGTCTCCGCCCCCGATGCACCGGCAATGATGCAAGCCTTGGCCCTGGCCGCCACGGGGATCAGATCCGTTCGCTCCAGCGAGACGGAGTTGACCATGGGCGCACCGCGGGCAGGATCACACGCCTTGAGACCTGCCTCGAGGATCTCTTGATCCGAGGAGTCGATGCTCAGGGGAATGGTGGAGGCCTGCTGGACCACACCGGCGGCCCATTCCATCGCACGGACCTTCTCTTCCCGGTCCGTGCTGAATTCGTCTACGTTGAGATCCAGAAACCAAGCGCCCGCGGCTTCCTGGTCCCGAGCCATGGCCTGCAGGTAGTGTTCTCCCGCTTCCTGGTCGTCCCCGGTGCCGTACAGCCCCTGTCGAACCGCTACCGCCACATGGGGCACCTTGCCGCTCTTCCAGTTGTCGCTCTCCAGTACGGACGCAGGTATGGGCAGACGTGCTGTAGTTTTTCCCTCCTTGAAGAGCAGAGCGCTGGATCCGTCCGGTGTCGTTTCGACAAATTTGCCTTTGACAAGTCTGATCCGCGTGCAGTGGATGTTTTCGCCAACGATGATAAATGAACCTTTGGTGGCCATGATGTCTCCTTGTCGAGTTTTTTGATACGCCGGATTGCCGCCTGTTCCAAGGGCAAGTTGGACTATCAATCAGAGCAGTGGTCAAAAATATTCCCGCCGGGCGGGCATACCGGATTCTAGTCGCATTCGCAGCGTACGCGACGCGCACATACGGGAGGAGCGGACAATGGGGTATAGGAAAGAAAAAATAGAAAGAACTGTCTAAAATTGTAATATAGGGGTGCGAGACACTGTGGTCAAGAGACATGCCGTGCGTGCAGCATGCCGTTCAAGATCGCGGGAAATCGCCTGGTAAGTGCTCCGTTTGTGCGCTGCCGCAGCACGACCACGCCGATTCCGTGTCTTTTCTCGGAACCCACTGTTGGGGTACCAAGATTGCCAGTGCCAGGTGCCGCAAACCCGCGGCGTCAGCGACACGGTGGACGAAGGCCGGCGGCAGGCGATGCAGGATAGGCTGAGCCCGGTGCACGCCTTGTGGACGGACCCCGGCAGCACGTTTCACATGAGGTCCGGGCCGGAAGCCATGCGTCAGACCGTCACCGCTGGATAGCATTATCCTGGCGAGCGCAGTGGACCCCCGGTACATTGTCCCCCTTGACCGGAAAACATGCGGCGTCTGGGCCTGCGAGGAGCCACAGCCATTCCCGTTAGGTCCATGATTCGAGACAAGGACCCGTGCGAACGACGAATCCCGCCAGAGCCAGCGAGACCGCCCAATTGTGGGCCATCGTCTGGCCACTAATTCTGACCAACCTGCTGAACGTCCTGGTCGGTATCATCGACTTGAAAATGGTCGGTGTCCTGGGCGTCACATCCATTGCGGCCGTCGGCACAGCGCGCCAGGTCATGATGTTCGTCATGGTCTTGATGATCGCGGTAAGCGGTGGCAGCTCGGTGATCATCGCCCATGCCTACGGAGCTGGAGAGCAGGACCGGGTCAGCTTGATTGCCGCCCGTACCATGGTGCTGATGGCTCTCACCGCCGTCCTGATCGTGACGCCGATCGGCCTGCTGGCCGGCCAGCCGCTGCTCGTGGCGCTGGGCGCCGGCGCGGACGTGGTCGAGGAGGGCACCGGGTATCTGCGCATCCTGTTTCTGGGTTCCGTCTGCACCATGGCCAACATCGGTGTCTCCGGCCTGTTGCTCGGTATCGGCCGCACCAAGGTCTCGCTCGCTCTGCTGCTCACCGTCAACAGCCTCAACATCATCCTGAATTACCTGTTCATCTTCGGGGTCGGTCCGCTACCCGCGTTCGGTGTGGCCGGAGCGGCTCTCGGTACCGTCATGGCGCGGGGTATCGGCAGTATCGCCGGCCTTTGGATCGTGACTACGCCCCGACTGCCGCTTCAGGCCAGGTTCGCGGGTATCTTTCCCATCGAGCTGGCTTTCATTCGAACGATTCTGTTCCTCGGTGGTCCACGCTCGCTGCAGGGTATCGTGCGCAATGCATCGAGTCTCCTGACCATCCGCATCATCACCTTGCTTCCCGACCAAACCCGTATCATATCCGCCTATTCGGTCGGCATGCAGGTGCGGATGATCTCCACGTTCATCGGCCTGGCATTCATGGCCGCGGCCATGTCCCGGGTGGGTCAGAATCTGGGTGCCGGTGATCCCGACGCAGCCGAACGCAGTGGCTGGACCAGTGCCTGGCTGGCCACTGTGCTGATGACCGGAGTTGCGCTTCTCATGTTCGTGTTCCCCGAACAGATCATGGGATTCTTCACCGACGATGCCGAGGTGATCGCACTCGGCCGACCGTTCTTCATGACGATCGCACTCACCGAGCCGATCATGGCATTCGCTTTCGCCATGAGCGGGTCGCTGCGCGGGGGCGGCGATCCCATGCGCCCATTCCTGTACGCCAGTCTCTCCGATCTGCTCGTCATCATCGCGGTCGGGTATGGGCTCGCCGTAGTCTTCGAGCTGGGATTCTTCGGTATCGCTGCGGCCATCGCCATCAGCGCCCTGACTCGCGCCATCCCCATCACGATCACCTTCCACCGCGGCCGCTGGAAAAGCACCCGGCTCTGAGATCCCCGTTAAGCCGTTCCCACGCGCAACCGGGTTTTTCCGATGGATGGCGGGGCGCCGCGACGGGTGCATGGTTCCGGAACAGGGCCGGCTATCGTTCTCGTTCTGCGGGCATCTGTCGCACGCGGGTCATGCGCCGCCAGATGGTGTTGACGGTTTCGTGTGCGGGCCCAGGGCTGCGGCGAGCCTGCCGGTTCGATATGGACGCAGCAGCAGAAATCCGGCTCATCTGCCAGAATACCTGACATGACACTCCAGGGGTCTCAGATATCTGATGCCCGGTCCGGTTACCATCAGACTGGGCCGCTGCATCATCCGAACTGGCTGCGTTTGGCCCCATAATGCGTTGATTTTATATGAGATTTTGACGTGTATGCGGCTTATGTGGGCACGCCAGGTAAGCGTTTTTTTCGACTGCGGTCCCCTTGGCACAGAGGTTGCATAGGCACAGCACGAGCCTTTCCGGAGAGGCTGCGCGTCGCCGCCATGGCCATGAGCGACGTGCACCAGACAACACGTTCACAGGCGCAACACTCCAATCCAAAAAAAGGAGAGCATATCATGGTAGCGCGTCTTGTCTTAGTGTTCACGCTGATGTTCTGTGTATCCGTTTTTGCCGGGGAACGCGGGGGCGATCCGGAAGGGCGCCAGGAGAGTCTGTCCTGGGAGTTCACCTTTGAGTACGGCACGGAGGACTGGACCGGCGACTTTACGGACCTCCCCGTCGACTATGAGCAGGACATGTATCAGCTCGAATTCGCCCATGCCGACACCCCGGAAGACCTGGGCGTGCCGGGTAAAGCGTTGATGCTCAGCAGCATTAACCGCAGTGACGATGTGTTCATGTATGTCAACCGCCATCTGGGTCCTGGCGACGGCATACTGCCCAACGCCAGATACGAGGCCCGGTTCATGGTGGAGTTTGCCACCAATGCTCCTCCGGGCGCCTTTGGTGTGGGCGGTCCTCCAGGAGAGGCCGTCTGGGTGAAAGTGGGCGCCGCTCCGGAAGAGCCGGTGCCGGTCGTGATCGATCTGGCTGGTACACCGTTCTACACCTTGAGCGTCGACAAAGGCTGGCAGAACGACGACGGCGAGCATGCCATCCGCATCGGCGACGTGGCCAAGGAGCAAGGCCCGGACGACGACTTCAGTTATGCCTTGAAAACGCTGGACAATCTGGATCGCCCGCTGGAAGTCGACTCTGATGAAGACGGCAATCTGTGGATCTTCGTCGGAACGGATTCGGGCTTTGAGGGCAAGACCACGCTGTATTATACCAACATAGCCGTGACCTTGGAGCCCATAGAGGCGCCGACCGGACCGCCGACGGAGTCTCCGACCGCCGTGCAGACGGATTCCTGGGGCGCGATCAAGTCCACGATCCGGTAATACCGTTGGGATACGGCCACAGCGGTGCAACTGGGTGGCGTATTCAGGGGGTACGACGTGGTTCGATGACTGCGTCGCACCCCTTTTTTGTGAGCAACGCACGCTGCCGGCTTCATGCTGCTGCACAGCGGACCCGCGGCTCGTGCACGCCGGCGAGCGTTCAAGCGGGATGCGGAACCTCCAGCCACGCCAGGTTGAAGTGATAATATCGTCGACTGCTGAGCAGATGGATGGCATGGTCCGGCGTTTGCAGGCAAGACAGATATCCGCGCAGATCGGCTTCGTCGGGTTGCGCCGGATTCCACGGCACCAGCTTGACGTGAGGCCAGGTCAGCCCCTCGTCGTAAGACAACGCGGCGAACGTGCCCAGCCGCGGTCGCGTCCGGCCCGCCGCGTCGGTGATGGAGATGGGCACGGGATCCGCTCCCCGGGCGGGCGGCCCCGTCAGCGAAACCAGCAGAATCGGGCCCTGGTGCAACCGCAGCATGACCGGCCGCTGGCCGCTGTGCAGCGGCGGGAACGGGCTGCGGCGGTAGGTCCACGTCCTCCCCTGGTCAGACGATTCGCTCCACGGGGCATGGCCGTCGATATTGTTGCCGCGGCCCAGCGCCAGCCAGCGCCCGTCCGCCAGCACGACGACCGGCGCGTGAATTCCGGCGATCCATCCGGCCTGCTGCCCCGGTATGGCGTATCCGTCGGCATTCCACCCGAACCGTGTCCGTTCCGACCAGGACTCGCCGTCGTCGCGGCTCTCGAACAGTACGCTGCCCACACTCCCCTGATCCTGTCCGGACCCCGAATCCGACGGCAGGATCAGCGTGCCGTCGTCCAGCTCGACGATGTCCATGTGGGGCCACAACCGCGGTTCACCGGACCGTGTTTCCGGCGAGGCCGGAAGGGCCGGATATTCGTGCACGGTACGTGGCGCGCTCCACGAAGCGCCGTGGTCGCGGCTGGTGCGCTTGAGCAACGTGAATGCGGTGGTGCGCGCGTCGCCGAAGCCGCCCAGGCCGTTGTAGTGATGGATTTCTCCGTCCACGGCGTGGTGTAGCACCGCGCTGGTGACGTTGCGATCCGGCGCTATGAAGAAGCGCGCGGCCGGGTCCCAGCGGCCGCTGGCCGCGCGCCGGCGGGTGAGCAGTATGGCCATCTGGTCGCTGCGGTCGGAGGGCGCGGTGAAGGCGGTGGCCAGCAGATCACCGTTATCGCACCATGTCAGGCTGGGCACGTGATGGCGGCCAAAATAGGGCAACTGCAGCGGTCGCTCCGGTGGCTCGATGTAAAACTCACCGCCGGAGAAGAAAGCGCCCTCCCCGACGTTGTCCGCAGGAGTCCAGGATTTCGTCGTCCTGTTCACATGGAGGAACGGGGCCGCCGGTCCCGGCAACGGCCAGGGGCGGGTGGCCGGCAGCGGTGCCTGGACCACGCGGAATCCGAGCCCGGGTCGACGGTCCTCCGGGACACTGCCGCTCCGGTTGGCCAGACGGCCGCCGCGGATGATGCGCACTTCCCCCGCGGCAGGACCGACCGGATCCGTCTGCGGATCCGCCGGGTACGGAGCCCACCAGTCGCCGCACCATTCCCAGGTTTCACCCGGCAGCGAGCCCAGTTTCAGTTTCGCGGCCCGGCGGGCAACGTACTCCCATTCCGCCTCGGTCGGCAATCGATAGCGGGCGCCTGCGTCGGCGCTCAACCAGGCGCAATATGCGGCAGCATCATGCCAGGTTACGAACTCAACCGGATCCTGTGACCGCCATTCCAGGCCTCGGTCCAGGACTATCTGCCGGTGGGCGGGTTTGAAGCGAACGAAATCCTCGTTGCGCACCAACTCGGCAGCGATGAGAAACGGATAGGTGATGCGCACTCCGTGCGCGGGAGCCTCGTCCCAGTGCGGTCCGGGACAGGGGACTTCGCCGCTACGGAGATGCTCTGGATATACCGTCTCACCCATCGCGAAGACCCCCGGCTTGACGCCGACCAGACGCATGAACATCGGGCTCATGATACCTCCGTTGGGTGACGGGTGGACACTTGTCGGTTGCGGATTCGCCTAATTGGGGATCCGCCAGGATCAAGATCCGCGGTGGCATTCTGTTGCCCGCACAGCCCCTGCGCTGCGGCCTGACCAGCAGGTCGCCAGCGCCCGTTTCACCGGTACTCTTCCACTCGTTCCGCCAGCCGGCGCGCCGCGGTTTCCGTGGGGGCGCTGGTGACGACGAACATGCCCTTGCCGCCACAGGCGTCCAGCAGCGGAATCACCTCATCGTACTGGACGCTGATGGCCTGTACGGATTTTCCGGCCGTCAGGATGCGGCGGTAAAGGTCCCAGTGGCGCGCATGCCCGCCGGTATCGCCCACGGAGAGACGGCGCGGCGTCCATTCGATGGCATTCAAGGGCTCGATGGCCAGCAACTCGTCCAGGTTGACCAGGCAGTCCTCGCCGTCCAGGTGGAAGAGCGAGTAGTCCAGCCACGCACACTGTTCCGTGAGGGCCGGGGTAACGAAACGCCGGAACATGGCCGGCCCGAACATGGCACATGCATCGCACTGGACCTTGGCCGTCTTGCCGGGGCCCCAGACATTGAAACAGAACCCATTGCCGCCGTAGCCGTCGCGGACGATGGCGTAGAATTGGTCGAATGCCGCGAAAAAGGCGTTGTTGATCTCGGCGACCCTGGCTTCCACCCAGGCCGGACGATCCATCAGGTCGAACAGGAAAGTCTGCGGGCCTCGCATGGCCGAGAGGATGTCCAGGTTTTCGACCAGATCCGGCATCGTCACCAGCCAGCGCCCCCGGCTCTCGCGTACGGCCAGTTGCACCATGGCCAGATGCTGCTGGAATGCCCAGCTGGTCGTATCCAGGCGGATTGGCGGATGGGCTTCCGGCGGATCGCCGATGCAGGGATCACACCATACGGTCTGGGGCGACAGGTTCAGGGGGCATCCCACATAGGTGCCCAGATCGCCCGCGGCGCTGGTGGCGGAGAACAGCGGGAACGCATCGCCGCCGAAGAACTGCCGGGACAACCGGTACTCGTTCTGCCGCAGACGCCATGACGGGCTGTACCAGCGTTCCTGAAGGGTGGCTGCGGGTGGCGGTTCGGGCAACTCGAGCGCAGGTTCGTCTCGTGGCGCGGTGATCCAGAACACCAGTCCTTTCTGACGCCACCAGTCCTCGTGATGCCTGCGTGTGGTTGCCCAGTCCTCCTTCCATAGCAGATCGAGCCGGCGATCCTCAGCGGTCATGCAGATATCCTCCGGGAAGCGTTCGCGGCAAAGCCGTCAGCGGCAGGCGGACGCCTTGCGGATTGCGCTGACACAATGGACGCTACCGGTCAGCGAGCCATGATCAGACAGCGACTTGACGGTGCGATCCGAGGCGAGTAAAAGACAATGTACGCAATGAGGCCATGAAAGGCATAATTGACAGGCATAATAATGATGACACCATCGCTGCCGCCGGCGGCCCTTGCCTGGCGCGCGTTCGCGTTTTTGCTTGTAAGAGTTTGTCGTGCCCACCGCACTCCAGCGAACGATCGCCGGAGGATAGCCGGCACACCCATCGTTTTACCACCCCACCGAGCGTGTGAAAAACGCGTAAGAGAACCGAGCGTATGACGAGACTGACCGAATCCACTCCCTGGCGCGTTCTGCAGGACCATCAGCGCGCCCTTGCCGGCGTGCACATGCGGGAACTGTTCGCTGCGGACCCGAAGCGTTTTACCCGGTTTTCGCTGCGCTTCGGCGACCTCCTCTTCGATTACTCCAAGAATCGCCTCACTTCGCAGACCATGGATCTGCTGCTGGATCTGGCCGGCCACGTCGATCTGCGCGGCTGGATCGAGGCCATGTTCAGCGGTGCACGGATCAACCATACGGAAAATCGCGCCGTGCTGCACGTGGCCCTGCGCAATCGCTCCAACAGGCCGTTCCGCGTCGACGGCCGGGACGTCATGCCGCAGGTGAACCGGGTGCTGGAGCAGATGCGCGCATTCTGCGACCGGGTACGCAGCGGTACCTGGACTGGGTACACGGGCAAGGCGATCACGGACGTGGTCAACATCGGCATCGGCGGTTCCGACCTGGGCCCGCGCATGGCCGCGCTGGCGTTGACGCCGTATGCGGATTCCGGGTTACGGGTTCACTTCGTGTCCAATGTTGACGGGACGGATATCGCCGAAACGCTCCGCCGGGTGAAGGCGGAGACTACCTTGTTTCTGGTGGCCTCCAAGACCTTTACCACTGAGGAAACGCTGACCAATGCGCATTCGGCCCGGGCGTGGTTGCTGGAACAGGCGGATGACCCGGCGGCCGTGGCCCGTCACTTCGTCGCCATATCCACCGGGGCCGATGCCGTCGCCGCATTCGGCATCGACACCGCCAACATGTTCGAGTTCTGGGACTGGGTCGGCGGCCGTTATTCCGTCTGGTCCGCTGTCGGTCTGTCGCTGGCGCTGTATATCGGCTTCGACCGTTTCGTGGAGTTCCTCGGCGGCGCGCATGCGGTGGACGAGCACTTCCGCACCGCTCCGTTCGCCGCCAACATCCCGGTGGTCATGGGACTGCTGGGCATCTGGTACAACAACTTCTGGGGTGCGGCAACACAGGCCATTCTGCCGTATGACCAGTATCTGGAGCACTTCGCGGCCTATCTGCAGCAGTGTGACATGGAAAGCAACGGTAAGAGCGTGACGCGGGACGGCTGCCGGGTGGATTACGAAACCGGCCCGGTCATCTGGGGTCAGCTGGGCACCAACGGCCAGCACGCCTTCTACCAGTTGCTGCATCAGGGCACCAGGCTGGTACCCTGTGATTTTCTGGCACCGGTGTTCAGTCACAATCCGCTGGGTGATCATCATACCAAACTACTGGCCAATTTCTTCGCACAGTCCGAGGCGCTGATGGTTGGCAAAGGCGCCCGGACGGTGCGTGCCGAGTTGGCGGACCAGGGATTCAGCGCCGCGGATGAGGCGCTGGAGACGCTGGTGGCGGCCCGGACGTTCACCGGCAACCGGCCCAGCAATTCCTTCCTGTTCCGCCAGCTGACGCCGGCCATGCTGGGTGCGCTGATCGCCCTGTACGAGCACAAGGTTTTCGTCCAGGGGGTGATCTGGAACATCAACTCCTTCGACCAGATGGGCGTGGAGCTGGGCAAGGACCTGGCCCGGATGATCCAGCCGGAACTGGAGGACGACGCGCAAGTGGAGCGGCATGATGCCTCCACGCGGGGATTGATCAACTATTTCAAGGAAATGCGAAGGCAATGAACATGGGCAGGGAAATCACCGTCGCGGAACTGGATACCGATCGGTTCATCGCGACCCAGGTGGCCGAAATCCAGCGGGCCGTCGGTCAGGGTACGGCCCTCAATGCGCTGTCCGGTGGGGTGGATTCCGCCGTGGTGACCCTGTTGGGCCACCAGGCTCTGGGTGAGCGCCTGCGGACTGTGTGCATCGACAATGGCCTCATGCGTCAGGGTGAACCGGAGCGCGTCGTGGAACTGTTCGGCGGGCTGGGGGTGCCGGTGGAACTGGTCGATGCCCGGCAGGAATTCCTGCAGGCCCTGGCCGGGATCACGGATCCGGAAGCGAAGCGCGAAGCGATCACGCAAACGTTCTATCGCGACGTCTTCGGGCGCATGGTGCGCCAGAGTGACGCCAGACATCTGCTGCAGGGCACCATTCTCACCGACATCGACGAAACCGTCGCCGGCGTCAAACGACAGCACAATGTCTTTGCCCAACTCGGCATCGATCCGCAGGCGGTTTTTGGCTACAGCATCCTGGAACCGCTCATTCAGCTGCGCAAGGACGGCGTTCGCAAGGTGGGCGCGGCGCTGGGGCTGCCCGGCGAGATCTTCCAGCGCGTTCCTTTTCCCGGTCCGGCGCTGGCGGCACGGGTGATCGGCGAGGTTACGCCGGAACGCCTTGGTACCGTGCGCCAGGCCACGGTCATCGTCGAACGCCTGCTGCAGGATACCGGCGCCTTCCAGTACATGGCCATTCTGCACGAGGACCGGGTGACGGGCATGTGCGACGGCCGGCGCGCCTTCGGGCAGCAAATCGAAGTGCGCTGCTGGGACAGTGTCGATGCCCGTAGCGCCACACCCACCCGGTTGCCGTTCGAGACGCTGGAAGAGCTGGGGCGCCAGATCGTCCGCGCCGTACCCGGCGTCGTCAGCGTTACCTACAATATCACCACCAAACCGCCCTCAACCATCGAGGCGATCTGATCCGGGCCCGATGAGGGCGCGTGTATTACACACCGTTCACAGGTGGCCAAGCTGTTATACCGGGCACGGGCAGGAAGAGAAGCGAGTCGAGATCCGATCAGGCAGCGGCCAGCTAGGCAGATACGGCGTACCGCACGCGGCCGTGGCCCATGGCGGATGCTCCATGGCTACCCGCGCAGGCCGGCAGAGGTCGGCAGAGGCCGGTGTCGACAGGCCTGCAGGCACACGGTACAAGCGCGTCGATATCGGCGCCGGCAGCGGCCATCACGCCGCGAACACAAAGCGGAGCACAAAGGAGTGAAGGGCCATGAACGAATGGACGTCGCGTTTTCCGGACACCATCGACAGTCACGTGCACATGGGCGACATCGAGCAGGAGGCTGAGCTGGAGCAGATTCGCCAGGCCATCGGCGTCGACCGGATCGGCCTGGTGGCCATCCAGAATCCCGCCGCCGGTTCCGGATTGCCGCAGGCATTGTACATGAAGGCACGGCAGCCGCGGCGATATTACGTCTTCGCCGGTCTCAATCATGCCGCTCAGCTGTCCGCCGGGCAGGTGCAAACGGCGCCGCTGGAGCAACAGGTCGAGCGCTTCGTCGATATGGGTTGCGACGGGATCAAGATGATCGAAGGCAAGCCGACGTCGCGGCAACGCATGGACATTCCGGTAGACGACCCATATTTCGCCGCCTTCTGGCGTACCGTCGAGGCGCTGGATCTGCCTATCGTCTGGCACGTCAACGATCCGGAGGAATTCTGGGATCCGGCCACTACACCGGTCTGGGCCCTGGAGCGCAACTGGGGCTATGGTCCCGAGGATGTCACCAAAGAACAGCTGTACGCCGAAGTGGACGCGGTGCTGCAGCGTCATCAGGATCTGCGCATCGTCTTCGCCCATTTCTACTTTCTGTCGGCGGACTTGCCCCGAGCGCAGCGCTTCCTGGACGCTCATCCCCGGGTGGCGTTCGACCTGACGCCGGGCATCGAGATGCTGTACAACCTGTCCCGGGACGTCGAGGCGACGCGGGATTTCTTCCTTCGATACGCCGATCGTATCCTGTTCGGTACGGACATTTTCAGCGACCTGTCCGTCCGGGAGGGGCAGTACCGTGCCGGGATCGTGTACCGCTGGCTGGAGAGCGATGACATGTTTCGCGTGCCGGCCGGCGCCGACTTTCTCCTGGGACAACCGGCGGACGGCGAGATCCACGGACTGGCGCTGCCGGACGAGGTGCTGACGCGGATCTACCGGTCCAATTTCACGGCCCGGGCCGGAGACGAGCCCCGGCCACTGAACGTGGATGCGGCCATCGAAGAGTGTCGGCGCCTGGCCGAGATCGCCGCAGGGCTTTCCGCTACACCCGCCGGGCAGACTCTGGCGGCCAGGGTTGCCACCAGCCTGGCGGAATGACGCCACAGCAGCCTGGAACCGTGGTGGTACAGCAGCCTGGCGGTGTCCCGCAGCCGCCACGGGATACGGAGATGCGGGATCACACCCGCCTGCCCGCGGGGGGGCGGCTCCGGCGCGACTCCGGAGCCGCCAGCGAGCATGACGCGGGACCTACGCGCCTGCCGGGGGGGCGACCCCGGCTCAAGCTTCGGTGGCGGGGGGGCTTACGCCGAACCCGCAGCCGGTGGAACTTCCTGGCGTACGGGAACGGCCTTGCCGCTCTCTGCCGCCTGGTATACGGCCTCCACCACTTCCAGTGCCCGCAGCCCATCCAGCCCGGTGATCGCGGGCTGCCGGCCGGCGCGCACGTCGCCGATCACCGAGCTCAGGTACGTCAGCCCGGCGATGCCGCCGTACCCGCCCACGTGGCGTGACTCGATCTGCAGGCGCCGCACGGGCGCGTCGGCCATCTCCGCCCGCCCGCTGCAGACGAATATTTCGTCGGCCGTCCCACCCCACGCCGGGCTCCAGGACAGGGCCCCTTCGGTCCCGCGCAGGCCGATGAACAGATCGCGTCCCGCCGGATAGGCATCCGGCACGGAGTACGAGATGTCCAGCGCGGCGGTCGCGCCGCCGGCGAAGCGCAGCAGGGCGAAACCGGCGTCTTCCACCTCCAGCTGGTGCTGGGCATGGCTGACCATACCGGTGACGGACTCCACCTCTTCGTCGAGCAGCCAACGAAACAGGTCGATCCAGTGCGGTCCCAGGTTATGCAACGGGCCGCCGCCCGCCATGGCCTTGTCGAGGAGCCACGGAGAAATGTCGTTGGCGAGGTAACGCCGCGGCGAGCCTGCGGCGCAACGGCCCTCCAGGGCCACCACCCTGCCCAGCATCCCATCGTCCACCAGGGTCTTGATCTGGCGCGCCGCGGGATGGCAGCGCCAGCAGTACGGTGCGGTGAGGCAGACCCCGGCCGCCGTTGCGGCCTGGATCATCTGGCGGATGCCGCCGCTGGTGGCGGCCATGGGTTTCTCTACGATGACGTGTTTTCCGGCGCGCGCCGCCTCCACTGCCGCCTCCGGACACTCGGCGTGCGGCAGGAAGATGACCACCAGGTCCACGTCCTGCCGCGCCAGCACGTCATCGTAGGCGGCGCATACGGCGATGCCCGTGTGCGCGCCAACCTGCTGGCGCAGGCTGGTGTCGGCTTCGGCGATGATCCGGACTTCGGCTTCCGGTATAGTGTTGAAATGGGTCAGGTAATCCAACGGGTGTAGATGGTGCAGGCCGATGATGCCGACTCCCAGCGTCTCCGTTGACATGCTCATCTGGTATCCTCCTGGTTGAGGCCGGTAGACAGCCACGATCACGCGACCGGTCGGTGCCCCGGCGATTGACAGCGGCAGGCGGTTGATCTAGTCTTTCCAGCGTTCGCCGGAAATCACATCGGGGCGCCCGCGCCCCGGCAGCAAAGGAGCCCTACATGCTGGCATTGGTCAAAACGAAACAGGGTCCGGGCAACATGGAGTTGCGCGATGTGCCGGAGCCCACCATCTCCGCCGATGAGGTGCTGATCGAGGTGGGTGCTGCCGGCATATGCGGCACGGACATTCATGTGCGCCACGATACCTTTCCGTACTGGCCGCCGGTCATCATGGGGCACGAATTCGCCGGCACGATCGTCCAGGCGGGAAGCGCCGTCACGGACTGGCGCATCGGCGACCGCGTGGTCGGTGAACCGCACACGCTGCACTGCGGCAAGTGTTTTCTGTGCCGGCGCGGTCACGTGCAGAACTGCGCCGAAAAAAGGTCTCCCGGCTGGGGTATCGACGGCGCTTTCACGCGGTTGATCAAGTACCCTACTCAACTGCTGCATCGCATCCCGGATGACATGAGCTTCGCGCAGGCAGCATTGGTGGAGCCGGCGGCGAATACGGTCACCGATGTCATCGAACGCGGCGCCATCCAGGCCGGTGACTTCGTGGTGCTGCTGGGGCCGGGACCGGTAGGACTGATGGCGGCCCAGGCGGTGCGCACGGCGGGTGCGCGCGAGGTGCTCATCGTCGGAGCGCCGCCGGATGCCGGATTGCGCCTGGATACAGCCCGCCAACTTGGCTTTGAACAGATCGTCAACATCGGCGACACGGACCCGGTGGAACGCTGCCTGGAACTGACTGGCGGGATAGGCGCGGACCTGGTCATCGAATGCTCCGGAGCACCCGCGGCCATCGCCCAGACGTTTCAGCTGGTGCGTAAATGGGGCACGATCTGCGCCATCGGTCTGACCGGTCGAAAACCGGTGCAGATCGACTGGGATGCGGCCATGGCCAGGAACGCCACCCTGTATCTCAACGTCTCCACCGAATATTCCAGCTGGGACAAGACCATCTGGATGGTGCATCAGGGGCACATCGATGTCCGGCCGTTGATCACCCATCAGTTGCCCCTGGCCGAGTGGGAGCGGGGATTCGAGGCGCTGGAACGCATGGAGGCACTCAAGGTGGTGCTGGAACCCTAGTGTCCTGTGCACAGATACGCTACATTGGATGGATCGCGTAGCGATCCGTCCACGTTCCTGTCCGAGCGCCGATGCCATACGGCCCACTGCGTTGCACTCGCCTGCCCTGTGGACCGGGCGCCTAGATGCTCACGGTGCTCACGCTTATTCGTCAGACAGGACACTGGCCCGTCTGTAGCGGCCTGCAATTCTGACCGCGGGCGGCGTCCGCGGGGATCGGGCTGCTGCCCCTATCAGGCCATGTAGCCGCCGTCCACCGGCAGCGCGTGCCCGACCATGAAGGATGCCGCCGCGGAACACAACCAGACCACCGCGGCGGCGATTTCCTCCGGTTCGGCCAGCCGCCCGATGGGCTCGTCCTGGAGTATCTGGTCCCGGGCCTGCGGTGTGCGTTCCATGTACCCCTGCACCGGCGGCGTCCGCACCCAGCCGGGGCATACGGCGTTGACGCGGATGCCCTCGCGCGCGTATTGGAGCCCGGCGGCGCGCGTCAGCCCCACCACCCCGTGCTTGGCGGCGCAATACGAAGCGCTCTGGGCAAAACCGCGCAGCCCGTCCACGGAGGCATTGTTGACGATGGCGCCGGATCCCTGCACGCGCATCTGCAGCAGTTCCTCCTTCATGCACAGCCACACGCTTTTCAGGTAGCTGTCCATGGTGTAGTCCCAATCCTCCTCCGTGCACTCCGTGACTGTGCCCCGGCGCACGCCGCCGCCGGCGTTGTTGAAGGCGCAGTCCAGCCGGCCATACCGGTCGACAGCCGCTCTGACCATGGCCTGGACCTGATCCGGCTGAGTGACATCCGTGGGGACGAACAGCGCCTCACCGCCGGCAGCCTCGATCAGGCGAGCCGTCTGTTGGCCGCCCTCCACACTGCGGTTGGCCAGCACCACCCGGGCGCCGGCGCGGCCGAAGGCGACGGCCGTGGCCCGGCCGATGCCCGAACTGGCGCCGGTCACCAGGGCCACCTGGCCGTTGAAAAGGTGTCCCGGGGTGGCAGCCTGCGCTTGGCCCGACGGTGTTGATTGCGAGGTCTGCGGCGCCGGCGGTATGGTGGTGTGCCGGTCCTCGGAATCCCTCCCGCGGTCCGCATCCGCAGGCCGGGAAGATGGCTGCTGTCCCGGCGCTTCTTGCGCCATGCGCCTGCCTCCTTCTCAGCCGCACCAGTCCACGATCGTGCGGGCCAGGATCTCCGCTCCGGCCAACAGCTGATCGACCGGAATCTGTTCCCCTGAGGAATGCGCCACACCCAGCGTACCGGCACCGGTGACCACGGCGGGGACGTCGATCAGATTGCTGTAGAACCAGGCGTCGCAGGACGCCGGCATGGCGGCGATCGTCCCCTCGGCGCCGCTGGTCCGGGAGGCGGACTGCAGGGTTTGGACCAGCGGGTGATCCACCGGTACCTCGTTGCAGTCGTGCCGGTAGATGAAGTCCATATCGAAATGCTCCGGCAGCCAGTCCCCGCCTCTGGACTGGAGCGCCTGGCGCATTTCCGCCATCACCTGTTCCCGGGTGCGCGTGGGCAGAAATCCCAGCACGCCCTGGAAGGTGGCCTGGTTGGGTGCCATGGCGGGCCAGTCACCGGCGTGCATGGTGCCGAAGGTGATGGGCATCGGGTTGTCGAAGGCATCGTACAGCGGATGCCCCTTGGACGCGGCCAGCAACTCGCTGTGGTATTCCTCCAGGATGCCAATGGCGCGGATGGCTTCCTTGAGCGCGCTGACCGTGCGCCCGGCCTGGCCGCTGTGTCCGGCGCGACCGTAGCACGTGGTGGTGAACCATACCGCTCCCCGGACGGAAGGCAGGATCTTCAGCTCGGTGGGCTCCAGCACGAGCGCAGCATCGGCTCGATCCGGCCCGCGCACGAAGGCCAGCGTGCCGTTACCGCCGCATTCCTCTTCGATCACCAGATGGGCGATCAAGTCTCCCTTGAGCGGCACATCCAGGTCCGCGAGCGCGGCCAGCGCCAGCCACAAGGTGGCGATCTGTCCTTTGCAGTCGCAGGCGCCCCGGCCGTACACGATGCCGTCCTCCAACCGGCCGTGGAAGGGGTCCTGCTGGCCCAGGGATGGGGGGACGACGTCCATGTGGGTGTTGACGATCAGCGAGCGGCCGCCGCCGCTGCCCTGTCTGCACAGGCGCAGGTTGGGCTGGTCCGCATAGGTGTGCCCTGGCAGGGGGAAAGAGTATTCCGGATCCTGCTGTATGCGGTCATCGATGACGACCAGATCACTGCTGTCCACCAGGTCCTGCAGGCGCGTGGCCAGCAGGCGGGCCACGGGGCCTTCGTGACCCCGGGTGGAGGGCATCGCGATGAGCTCGATCAGCAGGTCGATGGCGGCCTGATGGTGTCGGTCTATGGCGTCCTTGAGGTGCTGCGTGTTCAAACCGGCGTCTCCTTGGGCGAGGGGGCTGTGAGCACAGGGTCTACAACTCCGCCAGAACCTGGTCAATGATGTCGATGCCGGCGTCGGCTTCTTCCTGGTCGATCACCAGCGGCGGTGCGATGCG
>SLHA01000027.1 GCA_007136405.1 Candidatus Latescibacterota bacterium | reverse complement strand
GGAGACCGCACGGCGGCACGGCCCGCAGACGCGATCCCGCGACGGTGCGGGGACACGACCCTCGCACCCTGCGTGTCGTCTTGCCGCTGCCCTGTTAGCCTGCCATGGAGGATCCGTGCAGCGAATCTTCTTTCGTATGCAGTTCCTGATCGCGTTGCTGGTGTACGCCTGCGGCCAGCCGGGCGGTCCCGGGCCAGAGGTCCGCTTCACCGACGTGACCCGCGAAGCCGGCCTGGACTTCGTCCATTACACCGGAGCCACCGGCGAGTATTACTATCCCGAGACCTATGGTTCCGGCGCCGGGTTCATCGATGTGGACGGCGACGGCTGGATGGATATCTACCTGGTCAACGGAGCGCCATTCACCGCGGGCGCGGACTCCGCGGCGGCACCGGTCAACCGGCTGTACCGCAACAACGGCGACGGCACCTTCACGGATATCACGACCGCATCCGGAGCCGGCGACACCGGTTACGGCATGGGCTGTGCCGCGGGCGACTATAACAACAACGGCCATCAGGATCTCTACATCGCCAACTTCGGCCCGAATGCGATGCTCCGCAACGAGGGCAACGGCACGTTCACGGATGTCACCGCCCAGCTGGGCGTGGGCGACGGACGCTGGGCCTCCAGTTGCGGCTTCCTGGACTACAACCGGAACGGCAAACTGGACCTGTTCGTGGTCAACTACGTGGAGTATTCGCTGGACGCCAATCCGGTCTGCCAGAAAGGCAACCTGCGCTCGTATTGCGACCCTGATGTGTTCGTTCCCATCGGCGACGTGCTGTACCGCAATGAGGGCGATCGGTTTGTCGACGTCACCGCCGAAGCCGGTCTGCACCTGGTGGGTCGCGGCCTGGGGGTCGTCTTCTTCGACTACAACGAAAATGGTTACACGGATATCTACGTGGCCAACGACGGAACGAAGAATTTCCTGTACGAGAATCTCGGCGGGCGTTTTCAGGATCGAGGCCTGCAATCCGGCACCCGGTTCAACATGGAGGGCCGGGCCGAGGCCGGCATGGGGGTCGACTTCGGGGATTTCGCCAACGATGGTTTGTACGACATCGTCGTGGGTAATTTCGCCTACGAGACCACCACTCTGTACCAGAATACCGGCGGTGGACACTTCGTGGATGCGTCGGAGCGCACGGGTGTGGGCGCCAGCACGTTCATGCCGTTGACGTTCGGGGTGAAATGCATCGACTACGACAACGATGGCTTTCTGGACATTCTGGCGACCAACGGACACGTCCTGGACAACATCGAGCTCGTCGACCCCGCCCACACCTACGCCCAGTCCAGCCAGATGCTGCGCAATCTGGCCGGACAGCGTTTCGAGGATGTATCGTCCCTGCTGGGACCGGATTTCACCGAGCCCATCGTGGCACGCGGCACCGCCGTCGGCGACTTCGACAACGATGGCGACATCGACGTACTCATCAACACCACCGGTGGCAGCCCCCGGCTGCTGCGCAATGACGGCGGCAACCAGCAGCAATGGCTTATCGTGGATCTGGCCGGGACACGGCCACGCGATGCCCTGGGTACGCGCGTCGCGGTCACGGCCGGCGGCATGACGCAGAGGCGCCAGCGCCAGTCCGGCGGCAGCTATCTGGCCACGCATGACCCGCGTCTGCATTTCGGCCTGGGCGACGCTACGGCGGCCGACGTGGAGATCGTCTGGCCCGACGCCTCCGTCCAACGTTTCGTCAACGTGAAAGCGAACCGCACCCTCCGGGTCGTGCAGCACGCCGGGCCCGAGTGACAACCAACAGACGGCGGACTATCGCTGTCGCGTTGGTTGCGCCGGTGCGCAGTGCCGCCATTCAGCGCCTGCATCCTCCCTGCCGGCGCCCGCGACCTGTGCCTGCCGGCGCCTGCATCCTCCCTGCCGTGTGCCCGCGACCTGTGCCTGCCGTGTGCCGGTCCGCCTGTTCAGACAGGCGGACCGTGACGCCCCATCCATGCATACATCAGCACCCCTCCGGTCACGGCCACGTTGAGCGACTCCACCCGCCCCACCATCGGCAGGCGCACCCAACGCTGGATATGCGGGCGCACCTCCGCCGACAGGCCGCTTCCCTCGTTCCCCAGCACCAGCGCCAGACAACCGGGCCAGCCCCCCGCATTCCACCACTCACCGCGGTACGGATCCGCCCCCACGGTGATGCATTTCCTGTGCTGTAGCCAGGCGAACAACACCCGGTCCGCCGGACCGCGCACCACAGGCACGTTGAACAGCGACCCCATGCTGCTGCGAACCGCCGCGGCATCGTAGAGATCCGCTCCCGGTTCCAGCAGAATCACCGCCGCCGCGCCCACGGCGTCCGCGGTGCGCACCAGCGTTCCCAGATTGCCGGGATTCTGCAACCGGTCCAGCACCAGGAACAGCGCGTCGCCGTCGGCCGGCACCGTATCCAGCTCCACGTCGACGCACGGAAACACCGCCAGCAGCCCCTGAGGCGTGTCGCGCTCCGACAGCGCGCGCATGACACTGTCTGTCACGGGGGTAAGACGGGATCCGGCCTGCCGGCAGCGTTCAAGCAGGGACGGAGCGCCGGAACCGGCGAACAGCTCCTCACAGTAGAACACCTCGACCGGCGGACAGTCGCTGGCCAGGCCCATATGAATCAGCTGCAACCCCTCCACCAGAAACGACTGGCTGCTCTGGCGGTATTTGCGCAGCCGGAGCTTGCGCGCCTGCACCACCCGCCGGTTGCGCCCGCTGCGAATCACGCCTTCCACCGGCATCAGTCCAGGAACGGCGCCGGCGCGGTGGAATACACGCGGATTTCCGCCACGCGAGCATGATCCAGGCCGTGAGTCTGCATTACCGTCAGACGAAGCATGCCGGTCTCCAGCGGCTGAGCCAGGCGGTGGACCCGCAGACGCTGGTAGTTGCCGCTCGCCTCCATGATGCGGGTCCATTGGCCCTGTACCCATGCCTCCAGGCGGTAGTCCGCCACCGTTTCCGGTTGCGGCACGCCCCATTCCATCCGGCTTACATACGCGTCGGAATGGGTCAACGTCAGCGGACGGTGTAACCCGGTGTCAAACACGAGCCGGACTTCAGCTACCTTCACCGGGTCTTTCCAGCTCAGTTGCAGCCAGGCTGGCAGGCCGTCCTCGGGACAGCTCATCCACCGGTGCGTGCCCGGGCAAGCCCGCTCAGCAGGCGCCCCCCGCTCCCCGTGCACCGAACGCGTCTGGCCGCTGAGGACATGGACCGGCTCCCCGTCCGGCTGATGACTGGAGGCGGACACCTGGGCGCGTCGGGCCACGTCCCGCGGATCCGCATTGCTCCGGCCGATCAGGTACGAATCGTCGTGCAACAGGCGCTGCTGGATGGCTTTGAGGGCAAGGGCATCCAGCGGCAGCCGGGCCGGGTCCGTCTGGCGAGCAGCGGCCAGAGCGGCGCTAACGCCAACCCCCTGGCCCACTGCAGCGCAGGTGGCCATGACGCGCGTGGAGGCGAAAGCTACGTGGGTGGCGGATAGATTACGGCCGGCGAACATCAGGTTGGGAACCGCATCACACACACAGGCGCGCAGCGGGATCTCGTACAGATGGGGCACCGCATCCTGGCTGCACGGAGGCTGGCCGGGCGCATCCACTCCCTCCGGCGGGTGCGTGTCTATGGGCCAGCCGCCGTAGGCGATGGCATCGGCCGCCGGACGGGATTCCCAGACATCATCCTCAGTCAGCACCTGCTGGCCGATGAACCGTCGACTCTCGCGCTTGCCGGGCAGGAACCCGAACCAGTCCAGCGCCCAGTCGGAGGCCCCGTGCTCACCACCATTCTTGATGTGATCCCAGACGCCCATCACGATCGCCAGTAATTCGTCGCGGATGATATCGTTGTCCTTGATGGTGTCCAGCTGTCCCCCCCACTCGGCCCACCAATAGCCGTATTCGAGTCCCCGGTCCACTCCCGACGCGGCATGCGGACGCAGACGCAGGTCGGCTTCGTTGAACTGGCGGGCCCAGGGCGGTGCCGTGAAGGGCATGGGCCGGTCATGGCGCCTGGCCATGAAGAGCAAGGTGGAGCCCAGGGTCTTGTGGTCGGCCACATCCCTGGCCCGTTCTTCACCGAACTCCTCGCGGCTCTCCCGGCCGTGCCGGAATGGCGCGCCGGCCTCGGCGCCCAACCGGCCGTCTCCCGTACAGTCGACATAGACACGGGCGCGGACGGTGAATGTGTCCTCGGTGTTCTGTCGTTCAGCGTGGACACAGGCGATGCGCGCTCCCTCCTTCCGCACGCCCGTCACGGCGGTGTTGAGCAGCAGCGTCAGTTGCGGTTCGGCGCGGCAGAGTTCGTAGAGAATCAGATCCAGCATGGAGGCCGAACGCTGCGGGTTGCGCACGCAGGTTTCGAGCCGGATTTCCTCCATGATGCCGCCTTCACGGGCCTCCGTGGCCAGGGCCTGGCCGCGGGAGCCGCTGGCGTCGGCACCGACGATGTGCATGCGCACTTCGCTGGAGGCATTACCACCGAGAACCGGCCGGTCGTGGCATAGGATCACCCGGGCGCCGCAGCGCGCCGCGGCCAGCGCACAGGGCACACCGGCGGCACCGCCGCCAGCGACCAGCACATCCGCGTTCAATTCGTGGTGTTCGACCATCGAGCTGTCTCCTGGATGCGGGCTACCAGGTTGCGCGCGATCTCTTCCATTCCGAAAGGCGACGGATGGACCAGGTCGACGGTAAGCCCGTGAACGGTGTTCAGCATGTCGGTGCCGGGAACGTGGACCAGGCGCGGCAGATCCAGCGCCTCCACCTTTTCCTTGACAATGCGCCGGAAAACCTGGGCCTTGTCGTCGCCGGTGAGGTCTTCCTCTACCGGAAAAAGGTCCATGCAGAAAATCCACTTGTTCGGGTGCGCCAGGGCGATGCGCTCCACGAAATAGTCGACGCGCCGGGCGAATTCTTCCGGCGATATGCGCCGCAACAGGTTGATGCCCAGTTCCAGCGAGGCGAAATCCCAGTCCGCCCGAGCGGCGATATAGTCGGCCATCTCCGGCTCCAGATGCGCGCCGCCACCGAAGCCCAGGTTGACCAGATCGACTCCCAGCAACTGCGCCGTGCGGTGCGCGTACATGGCCGACGGCCGTATGGACGCATTGCCGTGGGTGATGGAAGAGCCGTAGGCCAGGTAGCGGCGCTCCGGGGTCTGACCGGGACGCGGCGGCTGGCAGTCTGCGTGGAATTCCAGCAGTCGGGCCGGAGGGCGCCAGGGCAGCAGCACCCGGGTCAGACCGGCATCGAACGGCATGCGATGCTCGCGCGACAGCTTTTCGAGCAGCGGCAGGCGCTCCGGCAGGCGCACATCGATGTCCGTCCGGTGTTTCCCGACCACATGCCAACCCACGAAGAAACTGCCCTGGTACACCTCGACGATCACGGGCCCCTGGCCGCATTTGAGCGAGATGCGGGCCCGGTCACCGGTAAGGTTGAAACGCACTTCCGCCCCGGTGCTCTGCAACGCGTTGACCTGAGCCTGCAGGTTGAGCTTGAGGCGTAGCTCGTTGGGTATGCGGCAGAACCACAGACCATGCTCGTCCTCTGTGCCCCAGACCGCATCCGGATCGCCACCCTGCTCCCGCATGGCCTGCAGACTCGGCTCCGTAATGATACCGGGACCGTCGCCGGCAAGCAGTTCGTGGATGTTGTGCAGTTCCGCGTTATTGAACATCATGACCGACCGGCCCTTTCATCCGGTTATCGTCACCCTCCGGCCGCCACTCGCCAACGCATTCAGGAACCGGCATGCACGCTTTCCGCCAACGCGGCGAAGCGTCGTACCAGATCGCTGATGCGGAAGTGGGACTGGTTGATCAGGTATGAATGGATGGTGTCGTCGAAGCGCTCGCTCCAGTGCGCCGGAACACCGTCCGCACCGACCACGGCGCCCACGATGCTCCCTGCCGTCGCCGCGGTGCAATCGTTGTCCAGTCCCATGGCCACGGTCTCGCCGATAACGCGGCTGACATCCGTGCCGCCGAGGGTCAGCCCCCATATGGTCAGACAGGCATTGTTGATGGTATGCACCGGGTGCATTCCACTGAAACGTTCGTCGACCGCGGCGCGAGCCGCCGCATGATCCGTGATGTGGGGCGCCAGTTCCAGGGCCCAGCGCACGGCTCTGGCCAGAGCGCAACCGCGCGGTATCTCGCGCAAAGCGATCTCGACGGCGTCGACGGGATGGTCCACGGTGAAAGCCGCCGCTATGGCTGCAGCGAAGAACATGGCCCCATATATGCCCTGGCGACGGTGGCTCAAGAAGGCGTCCCGGTAGGCCATGCCGGCAGCGCGTTCGGGCCACCCGGGAGCCATGTAACCCCACGGATCGGCCCGGATGTCGGCACCGATCCATTCGCAGTACGGATTGTCGATCTCCGCCGCTCTGGCTGCCGGCACGCCGGCCTTCAGGTTGCGCAGCGCCGCGTCTTCGGCCGTGCAGGCATAGGGCAGGTAGCGCAACCAGGCTTCTCCGTTCTGGGCCGTGGTGAAGTCCGGTCCATAGTGCTCGACTACGAGCAGGCCGAGCAAGGTATAGGCCACGTCGTCGTCGACCGGCACTCCGCGCATACCGGTACGCGTGTATTCGACCCGCCGGCTGAGACCGTAACGCCGCTCTTCCGGATCAGGCACCTGCTCCCAGTAGTCCACCGGCGGGAACGCCTGACCGTTGGCTGCCGCAAGAGCCCGCATGCGCTCCACCGGCCACCCTTCTACCGGTGCGCCCAGCGTACAGCCGGCACAACGGGCCAGCAGGGCTCCCTGCAGACGCGAGGCGTACTGGCTGCGGTCGAACGTCATCCAGAGCCGGCGCGGGCCGCGTGAACGCAGGGCATGAATGCTCTGCAGGTCATCGGGCTCGCGCGCCGCCAGGCGCGGATCCGGCGGCAGCCTGCGCACCTCACGGACAGCCGCTTGGAGCTCCCGCCGCAGGCGTTCGATGACCGCCGCGCTGCCCCGGGCGCCGTATTCGTGCTGCTGCTGGACGTGCAACTGAAACTGGCGTAACAGATCATGCAGGACACCGGTATCCGGGTATGTGGCCATGGCGCATCGCATTCCGGTCAGTGGGCACCTTTGCCTGAGGCTGCGGCCGTCAAGCCGTTTCCCGGCCCCGGCCCCGGCTTACGGCGCGGATGCCCGTCTGGATGGTTGAGTTTGCCTTCGTGTTCATGCTGCCGCGGTCGCTACCGACGGCTTTGTAGCGTCAACCGCTGAATCCCGGCGGATACGGGTCCGGATTGAGACGTGGAGCAATCCAGCCATCGAGTTCATCCAGTCCGACCGGCGCCCCCTGCCGCTCCAGGTGCGAACGAAAACCGGCCAGAAAGAGCCCGGTTTTTTCCAGCAGGACGCTGTACGGCTGGGGCATCTGGCGCGTTTCCAGCATACGCTGCCATTCGAGCAGCAGAGGCAGCCAGAAGTAGGGACCGCTCCCCACCCACTGCTCGAAGCTGGTGCTGCCGAACACCCGGATCCAGCCCCATGTTCCGGAAATCTGTTGCACCGTGCCATAGAAGGGACGTCCGCCGTCGCGGCCCTCATGCTCGATGCTGACCACTCCGTTGGGCTCGTGCCAGTCCGGGGTCTGGTACGCGACGCTGCGAATGCCTCCACCGACACAGGCATGGACGAAATACAGCCCGTGGATGCCGTGGGTGGCGTAATCGGACATGGAATTGGCGGCAGCATACCCGTGGAGGTTTCCCAACCCCGCAACCCGCTGCCGTATGGCGTCGACTTCCGGAGCGAACTCGAAACTGGAGGCGGACATGACGGGCGTGTCGTGTGTCTGGGCCCGATCGATCAGTCGATGAGCGTCGTCCATGCTGAGCGCAAACGGCCGGTTGATGAACAGGGGAATCCCGGCATCCAGAAACGGGGCCGCCAGCACCGGGAAGTAACTGCAGGAGTCGAAATCATCGAGGATCACCCCGTCGACCGCACCCACCATGTCGGCGAAATGGTCCACGACCCGGGCTCCGTAGGGTTGGGCGAATTCGTGTGCCGCTTCGGCATCGATATCCCAGGCGTGCGTGATCCGCATACGCGTGGCGCGGGTGCGCACACGCGAACGCTCCTCCTGGCCTTCGGGGTGCATGAGGGGGCCCCAGATCACCGGGGTGTGGGTGTACCGGGCGCAAGCCACCACGCCGATATTCAGTAATTCCGCGCCGCTCATAGGATCTCCTTTACTGTTTCGCCGACTAATACCGGGCGCTTACCGGGCGCCTTGACAGGGACATGCTAACACGCCCGCCGAGGCGGGTCAAATGGGGCGTCCCCTGGAATCCATCCTTCCACCGAGGCAGATTCGGGCGCAACCGGAGGGCCCGGGACCATTACCTCACCCCTGTCCGGCGCCAGACGAAACCAGGGCTGTCCCGTTTGACGGGCAGGCTGCACGTCCGTACCATCAGCGCTTTGGTGCAGCGCTAACATGGAGGTCGGCCCGGAAGACAGTCGGGGTCCATGCGACTCGTCCGGGCTGGCAACCCTTCCCAGTCACAGGGGGTACCTGCTATGAACACAGAGCACACCGGAGCAGCCGACATTTACGCCATGTTCAGACTCGACGACCGCGTCGCCCTGGTCACCGGCGGCAGCAAGGGATTGGGCGAGTCGATGGCCTTGGGCCTGGCTCAGGCAGGAGCACGAACAGTGATCTGCGCGCGCGATCAACAGGCCTGCGAAGCCGCCGCGGCGCGGATCACCGCGGCCAGCGGCCGGGAGAGCATCGGCCTGGCCATGGATGTCACCATGGAGGACCAGGTGGAAGCCGCCTTCGCCAGGGTGATGGAACGGTTCGGCCGTCTGGATGTGTTGATCAACAGCGCCGGACTGAACGTCCGGCACATGATCGACGACTGCCCTGCCGAGGTATTCCGCCGGGTGCTGGACATCAACCTGACAGGTACGTGGTTGTGCTGCCGGGCGGCCATGCGCCTGATGCGCCCGCGGCGAAGCGGCTCAATGGTCAACATCGGATCGGCACTGAGCGCCGTCGGCATACCCGCCAGAACGCCCTACTGTTCATCGAAGGCCGGGTTGCTGGGTCTGACCCGCACCATCGCCTTGGAAGGGGCAGCCGACAATGTCCGCTGCAATATCATATGCCCGGGCCCTTTCCTCACAGAAATGAACCGACCGCTGCTGGCGGAACCGGAAAAAGCCCAGGCCATCATCGATCAGACCGCACTGAAGCGTTGGGCCGAGTTGCCGGAGATCCGTGGCGCCGCCCTGTTCCTGGCCAGCGACGCCGCCAGCTACGTTACCGGATCCGCACTATACGTCGATGGTGGCTGGACAGCATGACAGGCAGTACAAGAGTGGCGCGATCATCGACTCCCTGGCAGCCCGAGTGAGAGCAAGGGCGCGACCCACCGCTGTCCTTCGCCTGCGCGTAGCGTGACCGGCACAACCCTCAAGGCGCGCCTTCATCGCGCAGATGGGCATGCAACTCGGCGGAGACCGGCCAGTCCACCTGGGCGTACTGCCGGTATAGCCGGCGGCGCAACTCCTTCGGCGGCACATCGGGTAGGGCCACGTCATGATCCCGTGCCAGCGCCGCGGCCGTTCCCGCGGCCTGGCCCAGTTGCATCATGGTGCGGGACAGACGGCAGCTGGAAGCGGCGATCGAAGTGAATCCGGCGCCACGGCAGGCCACGAGCAGGTTGCGGTATCCGCGCGGGACCAGACAACGGTACGGCACTCCATAGGGTTCCTCCAGCTCACTGCATAAACGGCGTCCTGTGCTGCGACCATGGGTATCCAGCGCGTGGTCGGCTATGGCGATCACGTCGTCGTACTGCCGGCCACCGCCGCCGGCGCGAATGTCCTGCTCGGTAAGCATGTGCTCACAGAGGGTTCTATACGACTCGCGCACGCCCATCGAGGGGGCGATCCAGGCCATGCGGAAATCACGAAACTCGTCGTACCGGGACTGCAGATTGTGCCAGTGCGCCAGCACGCGGCGACGACATTCCTGGTAGGCCGTCGCTGACCGCATGGCAAGGTACTCGGTCCCCTCCATGGTGGGCAGCATATTCACATTGATGTCGCCCCGCGGATAGGGGTTGAACGAAGCCACCGGGTAATGCGTCGCCCACCAGCACCGATGCCCAATACCGGTAGGCAGCGATTCCACCCCGGATGCAAGCGCCCGGGTGACCCGGTAGGCCAGGGTAACCCCGTTGACGTTGTCGTTGGGCCGCTCCGGGGCGCTGGGCTCGCCGAACGCTTCTTGCGCGTCCTGACCGATCAACGTGACGCAGCCGCTGACGCGGCACAGACAGACATCCGCCGTGGCGTCTATATATGCCGTTGCCATGACCTCCGAGCCGTTGGTCAGCAATATGGACCGAATTTTCCCCTGCTGCACCATGGCGTCGGTGATTCCAGTGCCCACAACCACCTCGCACCGTCCGGTCTCAGCCAGCATTTCCTCCAGGACACTGCAATAATCTTCCATCTCGAAAGGCACACCGTGCCAGACGCGCCGGACAAACTCCGGCGTGGGCTGTCCGCCTGGAGCGCCATGACGTTGCAGGGTATCGACATACCGCTTTCCCGGATCCAGAATCCGTTCTCCTCCCGGGAAACGGTACGGTTCTCTGGCGGGATCATACCAGCTCATGTGGCGTCCGCAGGAATAGATACCCACAGCACCCCGCAACCTATTCATCCGTCTGTATATGTCAAAAGGCAGTCCGGTACCTCCAGCCCCCATCTCCCAGCAATGCACACCGGCCCGGACTGCAGTGCCACCGATCAGGTCCGCCTGTTCCACCAGCAGTACGGACAATCCGTGCCGCGCTGCCGTCACGGCCGCTGCAATGCCGCCGCTGCCGGCGCCGATCACGGCTATATCGCAGGTATATACAGACATGGCAAAGTATGGTACCGATGTAATGAGCCGGCGTATCCTCCCTGCTTTGGCGCCTGACCGATCATGCTGCTCTGGCACCTATGCAGCCAGCGCACGCCTGGCGTACGCTGGCATCCGACCGGCATATGTATTTTCAAGATTATAACAAGACCCGGGGCCAACGACCAGACATTGGCACGATGACTGAAGGGGGCTATCTTTGCGCAGCTCCTTTCACCCCAGCGGCGCAGGTGGGGCATTGCCGGCCGGGCGCACCCGGTGACAGACCCCCGGCGGCAACAGCCTTGACGCACTATCCGGTCATGACACCCGATCCCAGACAGGAACAGACCAGCCAACTGGCCCTCATCGTACAGCAGCCCGGCAAACCGCAGCAGGTGCTCGTGCGCTATCTGGCGCTTATCCTGAATTACCGGTACGGGCTGGACATTATGGTGGTGAACAAGTTCGTGGAAGCGTTCTCCGCCATGCAACGTCACCACGGCCGCTTCGTCTGCACCTTCGTCGTGCAGAACCGGAACGTCGTGAACCGTGCTGCCATTGCCCCGCTCAATGACGATGGCGCGGTCCCGTTGTTCTTCATCCTGCCGCAGGCGCTGATACAGGAGCACGAGAGGCTCTGTTTCCGCATGACCAACGTATACTTCTGCGCCTGGGAAAACGCCTTCCGGCACACCGGCTCATCGCTGCACAAGGTCATGGCCGCCACGCTTGCAGACAGGGGAATCGGCGACCTTGTCGTGGGTAACCGGGCGTTGCCGCCGGAACAATCCGAAGAGCGCCTACAGCGGCGGCTGCGGAAACTGACCACCTTGCCCACGTTGCCGGATGTGGCGCTGCACATCATCCGCATGGTGGAGGATCCCAATGCAACGGTGGACCAGTTGGAGCAGGTGCTTCTGCGGGATCCGGCGGTGGTACACAAGCTGCTGCATGTGGTCAACACGTCCATGTTCGCCGGAACTTCGGGTCGGTATGAGTGGAGCCTGCAGGAATCCATCGTGCGTCTGGGACGACGCAAGGTGGGGGCGATTGCTCTACAGATCAAGTTGATGAACAGCCTGTTGCGGCCTCAGGAGAGCCAGTTCGACCTGCCGCGTTTCTGGCGCCACTCCGTGGCCTGCGCGCTCATCACCGACCAGCTGTGCACCCATGGACATGTTCATCTGGATCCACCCATACCTTTTGCCAGCTATTGGACGGCCGGGTTGCTGCATGATATCGGCAAGCTTGTCCAGGGTTTCCTTTTCTGGTCTCACTTCGAGGACATACTGCACCGGATGGGCGCCGACGGCACCAGTTTTCGAGAAGCGGAAACCCAGCTTGGAGACCAGGCAAACCACGAGTTTCTGGGCAGAGTGCTGCTGGAGAGGGCCAATCTGAATGGTTCGCTGGCGGAAGCGGTGGGCCAGCATGACAGCATCGACGCCAGCACAGAGCCACTGGTATGGGTGGTACACCTGGCCAACAACCTGGCCAAGGAACTGGGCCTGGGGTATACGGAAACGGAAGAGATACGGTACAGCGAGCGCGCCATGCGCGGCCTGCAGCTGAACCGGGAGGCCGCGCATGGCCTGGCTCAGGAGCTGAAACCGAGGATAACGGCTCAGGTCAACGAACTGGTCAAGCTCTGCCTGGGCCAGGACTGACACAGACTGGCACCTCCCCTACGGCAGCCACCATCCGGCCTCTGCTTCAACGATCCAGACCGAACTCGGCGGTCTGTCGCGCTTCCAGTTCCAGCGCCCGCCATGCCACCGCACCCGCGGCACGCCATCGCAGTCGCGCGGTCTCGGCCCCGGCGTTGCGGAACGAGACCGCCCCGCGCCCCCCCACGGGCGGTGTGACCAGCGTAACCACCGACTCCGGCAGGCACCCGGCCTCCAGTTCCACCAACGGCTGCACCGCGCCCTGAACCGTGAAGGTGCCCAGCAACAGCGGACCGTAACACCCGGTGACCGCCCCTTCACCCCAGTTGCGTCCGTGGCCGGCGGCCACCGAGCACACGGCCCCGCCCATATCAGCATGTTCGCGTCCGCCGCGCAGCACACGTTGCGCCATATCGAGTTTGACCGCTGCCGTGCTCAGGGCGCGTGCCGCGTACCCCTCTTCCCCGGTAAGCTGATAGGCCAGCGCCAGGGCTGCCGTGCTGGGTTCTGTCGCGGGTATTACCTGGCCGTCATCGCGCCACCGCCCCCAGTAGATCATGTCATTGCGCTTGCCGACGCCGGGTTCGCGGCGCACCCGTTCCTGCGGGAAGACCATGGCCCAGGGCAATTCGCTGGCAGGCGGCACCGCCTGCAGTGCATCCAGAATGGACTGATCCAGACTGGCATCGTCGAACGCCCAGCGGTAATGGCTGATGGCCGCCGCGGCAGGATCGGCAAACGGATCCAGCAGTTCGGCCATCAGCGGCTCGATCACCCGCCGGGCCGCCTCCCGGAAAAGGTCCTCTTCGGAGTGCAGATACAGGTCACCCAGCGCGTACGTGACCCCGGAGGCCAGCAGGTTCTCCACCCCGGCCAGCGGGTCTCCGCCGACATGGTGGTTGCTGGCTGCCATGGTATGCTGTTCGCGGGTCTGCAGTTCGTCCATCTGCAACCCTTCCCCGTCCAGAGTCCACAGCACCGGCATAGGACCGTCCCCGGCCGCCAGAATGCGTTCGGCGCGGCGCCTGCCGTAGCGCAAGGCCCAGTCCAGGTAGATCGTCTCTCCGGTGATCCGGTACGCTGCCAGGGCGATGTGCACGAAGCGGAAATGCTCGGCCACCTCGAAGGTGAAGCGGGGATCCGTGTCGACCGTCCGCGTACCGATGCGATACGAGCGGAACACGTCCCGATCGTAGTCGAACCAGGCGGGAATGCCGTCGACCCAGTTGCCGATGTGGTGCGCCGCATCTTCCAGGATGACACGGGCAATGTCATCTTTGGGAAACAGGCCCAGGTAGCGGGGCAGGAAGAGCAGAAAGGGTTCCGTGCCGTGGTGAGCCTCGGCTTCCGGCTCATAGCCATGGTGACACTCCAGATCCACCCAGTCCTCCAGGTCAGACAGCAAAGAGCGAAAGCGCTCGGTTACCGCCTTCTCACCGGTAATCAGGTAGTGCTGAAACCAGGCCAGTGCATAGTTGGCCTCGTCTTCTCCGCCACAGTGGGGTCCCGGGATGTCGGCCCGAATACTCTGGTGCAACCAGCGAGTCATGGCCGCGCGTAGATTCGTGCAGGCTGCGTGCAAATGTTCCATGTCCGTTGCCTCCAGGGTTTCCAGATCACGGGAAATATGTAGTATTGCCGGTTGTGAGTGCACCTGGTGGGAGGCCCTGCGCCCATTCTCGCGCGCTGTGGCGCCCACTCTCGTGCACTGTCTCGCGCGCTGTAACGGGATCCTCTTCCGGCGCCCCCTCAACGGTCAGGATAATTGCCCTCCCGGCGCCAGATGTCCAGAATCAGCTCGTAACGGCTGAGGCGCATACCGGTATATACGCAATTACTCGTGGAAAATATATAGCCGCCACCCGGCATGCCGTGACGCAAAGCGTAGCGCGCCGACTGCCGGCACTCCGCGTCCGTGCCCGAATCCAGCAGGCCACAGTTGACGTTGCCGATGAGACAGACCTGGTTTCCGACGAGTTGCTTGATCCGGGCCATGTCCACCCCACCCTGGGGATCCAGCGAATGCAGTGCGTGGGGAGCCGCCTGGACCAGCTGGTCCAGGATGGGCATGATATTGCCATCCGTATGCTTGATGACGTAATACCCCTGGTCCCGGTAACCCTGGATCAGACGCGTCAGATACGGTGTGACGAACTCGCTGAACCACTGCGGCGACAGAAACGGCCCGGTGTTGAAGCAGTAGTCGGAGCATAGGGCGAAACCGTCCAGTCCACCGTGCCGCGACAGCCTGTCGCCCCGTTCAAGAGCGACATCTACGTGGCGGGCCGCCTCTGCCTTGACCGCCTGCGGCTCCTCCACCAACTGCGCCGCCCATGCCGCCATGTCACTCCCACCGGGCACGCCATAGGTAGCATCTCCATGCAGCATAAGGAAATACGTATCGCCACACAGATCCCGCACACGGTCGATCAAGCGCAGCGTCTCGTCTTCGTCGCCCGGATTGGGATGCAGGAAAATCGCACTGTGCTCGAAACGACGGGCCGTATCGATATACAACCTGGCCATGTCATTCCGGTGCAGCTGGCGTTCTTTCTCTTCCATCTGATCCCACTGGGCATACCGGCGCTGCGATGGATGCACCTTGCCAAACGTCTCCATGGTCAGGAAGAACACGAGCTCGAAGTGCGGCACCCGTCCAGGCACAGGCGGGCGGCGGTCCAGGGCATGGATGAAACGTTCTCGTGGCGTCATACGTTGCTCCTAAGCTCCGTGGCCCCTGCATGCTGCGAGGGCGCGTCTGTTTTTGGCGCTGGCACATCGGCTTCGCCGACCGCACCCGTACCCGACCATACGACGATGACCGACCCCAGTATCACCGGACCCGCACGAGCAAGAGAAAAAGAGAGCTCTTGACGCAGCGTCAAGGCAGGTTGTCCGCAGCGCCGGCGCCCAGGGGGCGTTGCCGGCAGGACAACCACCTTGAAAACGGCGGCGGCCGCCGCTATCTTGAGCGACGCAAAGGGCGCCGCACCCATAGGCAGCCGTCGTCTTGACCGTGAACCTGACGGATGCCGTTGTCGTGAGCGACAAGCAGATCGCTTCATTCACCCACCGGGAGTCCACGATGAAACTAACCATAACCGACGTCGAGGTGATACCCATCTACCCCCGCCTGGCCCGGCGGTACGAAAAACGCCAGGTGGATCTGTTCGGCATCGACGCCCGCACCGTGTTCAAGGTCCACACAGACGCCGGCCTGACCGGATACGGCGACCAGCGCGTGCGGCCCTGGGGGCAACCGCAGCCGGACTGCGCCAAAAACCTGATAGGCAAGAGCGCCTTCGAACTGCTGAACAACCGGCTCAACCTGGGTTCGGCTCTGAACTGCGCCCTGTATGACGTGATGGGCAAATTCCTCGAACTACCGGTGCACCGGCTGCTGGGTCACCAGGTTCGCAAACACGTCGCCGTAGCGGCCTGGACACGCCCCGCGTCGCCGGAGCAGTTCCGGGAGGAAGTCCACCGGGCCGCAGCCCAGGGCTACATGACGTTCAAGATGCATAGTTGCGAGTACCATGATGTCTTCGAACAAACCCGCCTGGCCAGCGAAGTGGCGCCCCCTGGTTTTCGTCTGCACTGGGATTTCAACCACAACCGCAACCTGGCTACCGTGCTGCCCATCATCAAGGAACTGGAGCGTGACTATCCCGTCGTCGCCTATGTCGAGGATCCGATCATCAAGGAAGACCTCAACGGCTGGCGCGAACTGCGCCGCAAGACGGATATACCGCTGGTCATGCATGGCACGCCGCTGGGCGGCATGCAGGAGGTGATCCTCGGATTGGCCGACATGTTCATGGTTGGCGGCAGTATCGGAGAAACCATGGCCACCGGCATGGCGCTGGGCGCGGCCAACGTGCCCGTCATCCTGCAGTTCGAGGGCGGCACCCTCGGCAAGGCCATGGCCATGCATATTGCCGCCGTACTGCCCACCCACACGGCTCACTCCATCAACCTCGACGATCAGTACGAGGAAGACATCACCACTGCCAGGATCCCCGTGGTCGACGGTTGTTCACCTGTCCCCGATCAACCGGGACTGGGATATCAGGTGGACGAAGAGGCACTGGAGCGGCTGGCAACCCAGCAACTCACCCAACCTCCGCGTCACGTCGGCGTTCTGCACATGCCCAGCGGCCACACGTATTACGGCAAGTCCTACGTGGCGCCTGGCTCCCTGGTCGGACGGCAGGAAGGCGCTGTCCGGGGGTTCCGCTCCGAGCTCTGGGAGGACGATGGTTCGGCGGAATTCCAGCGCGTGTACGAGCGAGTCCAGCGGCAGGGCACGTTTCGGGCCGAGTGAACATGCTGCCGCGACACCTGGACCGGTATGCGCTGGCCGGACTGCTGGCTATTCTGCTGTGGAGCAGCACGGTGGCCGTGGCGCGCAGCCTGTCGGAGCAGCTGGGCGCCCGTACGGCCATGGCTGCCGTGTACCTGACCGGCGCCTTCGCTTTTTGTGTGCGGGCCTGGTGCACGGGCCAACCGGTGATCGACCTGCGCGGCGCCGGGCGCGCGTATCTGTTCGGCTGCGGCGGGCTGTTCGTGTTCTACACCTATGCACTCTTTCAGTCCGTGGCCTTGGCCGGTAACCGCATGCAGGTGCTGGAAGTCGGCATGCTCAACTACCTGTGGCCGACGCTAACCCTCCTCCTGTCGCTGGTGCTGCTGAACCGGCGGGCCACCTGGCTGCTGGCACCCGGGACAGCGCTGGCCCTGTCAGGCGAGTTCCTGGTTCTCTCGCATGAGGGCGGTTTCAGCTGGATTGGTGCGTTCAGTCACGTGCAGGCCCGTCCGGCAGCCTATGGTCTGGGTCTGGCAGCCGGCGTATCGTGGGCCTTGTACTCCACGTTGACCCGACGCTGGTCCGGACCTGAGACCCGGGGGGCGGTACCTGTGTTCGTCGCCGCCACGGGCCTGCTCATGCTGGCGCTGCGGCTGGCCGCGGGAGAACGGAGCACGTGGACCTGGCAGGCCGGCGCCGAGATCGCCTTTCTGGGCTCGGCCACGGCCACCGCATACTCCGCCTGGGATCTGGCCATGCGCCGGGGCAACGTCGTGCTGATTGCGGCCGCGTCCTATTTCACCCCCCTGCTCTCCACTCTGGTGAGCTGTCTGTACCTGGGTGTCGTCCCCGGAGCCCGTCTTTGGGTGGGCTGCGCGATCCTCATAGCCGGCTCGCTGTTGAGCTGGCATTCCGTTCATACCCGCGACAACCGCAACGATCGTGAATGAGGGCATCGCCGGTTCATCCGTCCGGGAGCATACCGTAGAGGAACTCGCGTGATCTCCATCAGCGCCATCGAACAGGCTCTGCGTTCTGGTGCAGCGGTCGACCCGTCCGACTCGGGCAAAGTCGCAGCGGCCGTAGCGATCGTCCTGCGGTCCCGCCATGACGAGGTGGAGCTGCTCTACATTCAACGCACCCACCATCCGCAGGACCCCTGGTCCGGCCATATAGCCTTTCCAGGCGGGCGTCGGGAGGCCGGCGACGCCACACTGCGACAGACAGCGGTACGCGAGACCCGGGAGGAAGTAGGGCTCGATCTAACCCGCGGGCGCTATCTGGGACATCTGGAAACGCTCGACAGTGCATCGCTGTCCGTGAGCGTCACCGGATACGTGTATACGGTGGCCCCGGCTGTTGCGGTGACGGCCAACCCGAAGGAAGTCCAGACCGCCTTCTGGGTTCCAGTGTCTGTTCTGCTGCAGCCGGAAAGACACTGCACACGGACCTTCTCCTTCCGCGGCCTGGAGAAACAACGCATGCCGGCCCTTGACCTGCTGGGCCCTGACGGTCCCCTGCTATGGGGCCTGACCTATCGCTTCACGGCCCGGCTGCTGCGGCTGGCCGGACACGAGCTGCCCGATGCGCAGGCGGACAGCTGATACTGCCCGGTATGCCGGGTCCGGCCTCGCTCAGGCCGCAGTTGCATCCGGCGGATGCACCCGCGCGGTGATGATCAAATGCTCGATCCAGTCATCGGTCGTGTTGATCAACTGATGCCCGGTTTTGGGCGGCACCTGCACAGCATCGCCTTCCCGCACGTCGTACCACTGCTCTCCGATCTTCATCCGGCCGCGTCCCGCCAGGAAGAAATACACCTGTTCCTTGTCGGCATGTTCATGGTAATCGCCCTCTCCGCCACCCTGCTGGCGATGCAGGGTAAGACTCTGAAAGCCCTGCAAGCGGGCTCCGGTCTCTCCAGTTGCCGTGGTTGCCGTGGTTGCCGTGGTTTCCGTGGCGTTCAGCAAGCTCCAGATCAGCTTACCGTTGTGTCCTACCGTAGGGTGAACGTCGCGCCAGTTGCGCACAACCATATCCTGGACCTCCTCGTATACGTTATCCATTGGCATTCATGCGTGTCATTTCACCGAGCTCGCGGGATTTCCGGAGCGCACGCCTGTCTTCCGCAAACGTTGCGCACCGGCGCCTGCAGGGCCGCCGCCCCGCATGCCATGGAACCAGCGGCCCCGGACACCTGCCGCAGGGCAGCCAACAGGTGTCTTCCCCGGATGCCGTGGAACCCGCGTCCGGTGCGGCATGGTCAGTCCAGTTCGATTTCCACCATCTGGTGACCCTGAACGGCGGGGACGGTGAACTCTACCCGGCCGTCGCTGTCCATCCACTCGAGTTTCTCCCTCTGGGGCACACAACTCACCCCTGCCACCCCCGTGACCCGAATCGAAACCCGCAGGTCGTACAACGGGATCACGTCTTCCACCACGTCGAAGTCCGCGCCCCGGCGTTCGGGAATATAGTGCAGAAGATGCAGCACCAGCCGGTTTGCTGATCCTTGCCGGTTCAGCGCGGTCAACAACGTGCTGGGGCCGACGACGCGCACCAGCGGGTCCGGTAGCAGCAAATCCAACGCATTGAGGAACAACTGTTTACACCAGCGCGGAGCATTCCGGGCGTACTGGCTGAATATGGGATGGGCGAAGTGGATGGTCCGCCCCTGGCGAACCACCGCGGGATAGCCCTGCCGGCCTGCCGACGGAGTATGGCGATGCGAGCAGAAATGGCGCCAGTGCCGTTCGAAATACGGCAGCTCAGTCCAGGCCAGCACCTCCGCGCCGGCATCCGGTTCGACCTGCAGGCCGCGTTGGTACATGACGTGGGCGGTGTCGGCCAGGCCCTTGCCCAGTGGGCCGGACGGCAGGACGAAATCCGGTGAGAACGGTGCCGCTCCCAAGGCCCGCACTCCCATGCCCCGGCCGTCTTCATCCAGACCGCCGTTACCGGCAGCGATCACCGCGCCGCCGTCCGCGACGAAACGATCCAACCGGTCGCGCAGCCCCGCAGTCAACGGCACCGCCTCCGGCAACACGACCAGACGGTACGGTTCCAGGGCCGTCGCAGTATCCACCAAGTCGAACTGATGTCCCCCCTCCTGCAGCATGCGCACTGCTCCCATGGCGGACTGCGGCAGGCTGATGTGACCGCCGGTGAATTCCTCGGGATGGTACACGCCGATCTCCGTTACCGGCTCCGCGTCTCGACACCAGGGCTCGCGGGCCTTCACCTGACTGTACACCGCTCCGATCAAAGCGTAGGTGGGTTCGCAGATGCGCCCCTCCGGATGCAGCTGGTCGCCGATGGAACAACGGGCGTTGAGGGCGAGCATCTGGAAGCACTCGAATTCCAGCGCCGAAAGGTTCTTGAACGAGTGAAAATCCCCCCAGGAGGTATGGAACTTACCAGTCATGCCCAGACAATCCAGACCCAGAGTACGGGCATATCGCATGGTCAAAGGGAAATGCAGATAACCCCATCCACCGCTGGGCAGAGACTCGAGTTCCCAGTGCGTATACGCGCCGGCGACGGCCCGATGGCGCGGCCCGACGTGGCCGGCATTGTAGAAGAGGGTGCAGTCCGCGTTGCTTTGACGCACGAATCGGGTCATATCTTGCTTGAAGCGGTTGACCGTTTGCCTGCCGAATTCCTGGCGCGCCACCGCGTCAGCCGGATCCAGGTTGCGATCCAGCATCTCCCGCCGGCAATACGCGCATGAGCAGTCATTCGGCTGGACGATATCGAAAAACAGACCATCCACGGGGAGTATATCCAGGATCTCCTGAACGTGCGCTTTGAGCCACTCGACGTACGGCGTGTTGATGCACAGTTTGCGGTAAAATCCCGCTTCGTACGGCGGCGTTCCCTGGATCTGTCCGGCGGGTGTGACGCACAACCATTCGGGATGGTGCTCGGCGGTGTAGTGATCCCACTGGACGGTGATGTATACCGGCACGCGTATACCCTGCGCGTGGCACGCCTGGATCTGCTCGCGCAGCAGATCCCGCTGCAGGTGCGGATGGCGCCGTTCTGGCGAATTGGTCGTATCATAGTAGATCCAGCCATGGTGGCAGCGCGCGAAGCACGTCACCGAATCCACCTGCGCCCGGCTCAGAACGCCGGCAAATAGCTCCGCGTCGAAATCGGCGCCGATACGGGCGATGTGTTCGCTGGTATGGAAATCCAGGTGAACCTGGCGGTAACGTAAATCCGTTGCAGGCATGATCCGGCGTTCTCCGATCTATTTTTTAGGCACACTGGATAGGCGCAGCGCAACACGGTCTTCACATCAGAGTATGACTGACGGTTCCCTGGATGACACTCTGGCGCCGGCAAACATAGCTCAAAGGCACCCGGCGTCGGGCCGCAGCGCCAGCGCGTCACCTGGACGGACAGCATGCGGAACGCTACTGCCCGCAGGTATCCCGTCCTGGACTGGAAATGAAACCCTGGACACATATTCCGGCAAACCACTCCAGCCCGGCCGATCCGGTTTGGCTGGGTTCTCCGCCGACTACTGGAACCAGGCGCCCTTCCTGGCCGTTTAATAACGGCAAAAGCGGCGATTCCAGGCTCTGCAGGAACTCTGATGCCCAGCCAGAGAGCGTTTTCACCCTTGGTGATCGACAGGCCGGATGGGCTCTGGTTCATGCCGCCAGCACGCTACTCATGGGTAGGACCGTATTCGTTCCGGCATGACCCGGATGACAAGGGGTGGCAAGAACTCTTGACGAGTACGGCGTCAGAGTATTTGTTTTATCCAGTTGCAGCACGGTGTACCGTGTTGAGGGGTATTTCCTGTTCAGGCTACACACCGGACGCCCGTCCACCGGCGCACCGGCATCTTGCGCAGACCAAGGACAGGGAGCCGAATCCTTACGGTAATCAGAGGAGAAGTATCCCATGAAGCGCACCCGCATTCTACTATTCATGCTATCCTCACTGGTACTGGTCGCCTGTGCCTCGCCCTATGACCGTGGCATGCAGGCGTATGAGGAAGGTAGGTATCAAGAGTCCATCGAACACTTCGAATCGGTCAAAGCCTGGGATGAGCACGCCGATGATGCCGAGGTGATGATTTCCAGGGCATCGTACAAGGCCGGACGACAGGCCTACGAGAACGGCAATTGGGATAAGGCGCTCCAATTCCTGAACCAGGTCCGAAGAGATCGATATGCGGATGCCAGAGACCTGATGGGTGATGTGTACTATCAGAAAGGCCGTGAGGCCTACGAGGAGCAGAACTGGACCACCGCGATCAACCACCTGCTCATGGTACGGCCGGAAAGCGGCAAGTACCAGGAAGCACGTAGGCTGTTGGCCGAGGTAAGAAACCAGAGCAGCAGCTGACGTCGCCGTAAGGTAACCCGTTACCCCGCCACAGCGGCGCAGGACGGCAGCGGCGCG
>SLHA01000041.1 GCA_007136405.1 Candidatus Latescibacterota bacterium | reverse complement strand
TCGATCACCTGGGTGCTGTCGACCGGCTCCACGTAGTAGCGGTGTATATGGTCCCGGACCTCGAACATCAGCCTGAGGCCCGAGCGGATCCCATATACCGGCGTCTGGGACAGCAGCAGGCCCAGCAGGACAGCCCATACGACAGCACCGGTAGAGTGGCGTGACAACATTTTTTGCAGCATAGACACCGGCGGTTCCGAGGTGATTGAATCCGGTTAACGGCTGGCGGCCAGCTCGATCAGGGGTAGCTGGTCCAGTGCATTCGAAGCGGGCACGGGATGGGTTTCCGCAAAGGATTCCGGCAGCATGCACAACCGCACTCCGCGCAGATGCCAGCGCAATCCAAGCTGCTCCAGTGCCTGGGAAACTGCCGGAGCTGTGAAGACAAGCTGTTCAACTTCGTATTTGCCGACCAGTTCGTGCAACTCTGGCAGCGTACCGATCACCGGGCGTCCCGCGATCATGCTTCCCCGCGTGCTGAGCTGCTCTCCTACCAGCCCAACCAGCTCGAACGGTGGTGCCGGCAGCAGTTCCAACACTTCAATTAGGCGCTTGGCCGCAGCATCCGTTCCCACCAGCAGTGTACGTCTGCGCCCCTGCGATTTCCGCCAGGCCAGCCATCGGGCCAGCAGCCGCCATCCGACCAGGAATACGGTATTCAGCAACCAGGCGGCGCCCGCTGCCAGTCTGGAAAAATTATAGGCTCTGAAGAAGAACACCGTGGTTACGATGCCGGCAAATCCCAGGGCCACGCCCGGAATGGGCCAGAAAACCGAATCCCGGCGGCGATCGTACAAGCCGACCAGGTAGAAGGCCAGAAGCCATATGACCGTGCTGACCAGGTAGATCGCCAACCATTGCCCGGTGGTATACGGTGGCGGAACGGGCCATCGCGTGGGATGGGCCCCGAAGCCGAAATGCGACGTTGTGCGTTCGATCAGGCCGATGAGCGGCGTGAGCCTGGGGTGGTACCGGATGACCACAGCCAGCCACAAGCCGCAGACGATGAGGGCTGCGTCGATCAGGGGTAACAGCAGACCCCGGCACATGCCCCTGCCCAGCTTGATCAGGGCATGCAGCACGATGGCCACCTGCAGCAGCCATAGGGGGAAGAAGCGGTACCGATGCCGCATGTGCTTGCTGACGAAGATGGACATCGCCCTGCTTTTGCTGAACAGGACGCGCATGGGTTCCGCACGGCCGCTTTCGCCGCGAAAATGGATGATCTCCGTGGTGGGCACATAGAATATGCGCCATCCCGCCGCCCGGATCCGATAGCACCAATCGATATCCTCACCGTACATGAAGTAGTCTTCGTCCAGGACACCCACCTGATCCATGGTCTCTTTGCGGACCATCATGCAGGATCCAGACAATACCTCGACTTCGGTGATCTGATCCGGGTCCAGATAGGTGAGGTTGTACTGGGCCAGCCTGCGGCTGTTGGGAAAGAGGCGGCTGAGGCCTGACATCTTGCTCAGTGCGGCCATGGGCGTCGGCAATCCGCGCCGGCTGTCCAACTGCAGACTGCCGTCCGGGTTCAGGATCTTGCATCCCGCGGCGCCCACGTCCGGATGATCATCCATGAACCGGACCATGGTGCGCAACGTATCCTGACGTATGATGGTATCCGTGTTGAGCAGCAGGACATGCCGGCCACTCACCTGGCGCAACGCCACGTTGTTGCCGGCGGAGAAGCCTACATTGGCTGAGTTGCGGATGAGCTTGACCTGAGGAAACTTGGCCTGCACCATATCCGCGCTGCCATCGCGGGAGGCATTGTCCACGACGAAGATCTCAACTTGAAGCCCGCGAATGGCTTCCAGCACCGTGCGCAGCGCCCCCTCGGTGAAATCACGCGTGTTGTAGCTGAGCAGAACGACGCTCAGGTCGATCTCGGTGTGGCCGCTGGCATATTGCGCCATCTCAGCGTCCGCCTCCAGTGCGTCTGGTCAGTCTGCGCAGGGAGAAAACGGCGAGTTGTTTGGCAAACAGAAGGTGCTCCTCCCAGTTGAGCTTGCTGCGGCTGAACTGGCGGTTGCGAAAGACGAACGGCACCGACATATGGCGGCTATAACATCCCTTGACGAGTATCTCGAACAGGATCTTGTATCCTCTGGAGGTCAATTCGACCCCGTCCAGCACGGAGCTGTGCAGGAAGAAGTAACCCGACAGGGGATCCTCCACACCGGTAAGCAGACGCGCGCAGCCAACCCCGGTCAGGGATATCATTTTCCGGTGCCAGGCCCAGTCCTCCACCCGGCTGCCGTCTCCGAAGCGGCTGCCTATGGTGATGTCAACCTCGCGCAGTCCATAGATCAGCCGGGGTAGGATCTGCGGATCATGGCTCAGATCCGCGTCGATCACGCCGAGGTGGGGGCGCGTGGACAGGCGGAAGCCCTCCATGACGGCCGATCCCAACCCCAACTTGCCGGCACGGTGGATCACTCTCAGCGGATACTGTCCGGCCAGGTCGTCGGCGATGGCTCCGGTGCCATCCGGGGAGGCATCGTCCACGACGATGATCTCCAGATCCACATCAGGGCAGGATTGCAGCGTCTGGTAGATCTCCTCGACCAGCAGGGGCAGATTCTCTTTCTCGTTGTACGTGGGTGTGACGAGTGAAACGTCCATTGTGCCACCGGGCATGCCAACTCGCTTCATGAAGAGGCGGCGAAATCGCGCTGGAAACCAGGCTGTAGGCGCATGTGCTCCAGTCCTTCAGTGAAGCTCATGGGCCGAATCCCGAGCTGCGTTTCCAGCGCTCGGGTAGTGAGTCCGGAGCGCAGCGGCCTGGGGGCTGCCAGACCGGCGTCGGCCGTTGAGCCACGCTGGATGTTGTCTGTCTCCAGGTCGAAACTTGCGGCCAGCTCGAGCATCAGCTCGTACCGCGTCAGAAACGTCGCTCCACCCATATGATACAGGCCGCATATCCCGGCACGGCACATCGCCACCAGTACCCGAGCCAGTTCGTGCACATAGGTGGGATTGCCCCACTGATCATCGAAGGCACGAATGGTCTCTCCTCTGGCGAGGGCGCTCAGACCCCAGGTAACGAAGTTATGCCGGGCCCGGGGATGGTAGCCGTACAACCACAGCGTGCGCACCACGATGGCGCGTTCCATCCGGGCCAGCACCACGCCTTCGCTGGCCAGTTTGGTGTGCCCGTAGACCGACAACGGGTTGGGTTGGTCACCTTCGGAATAGGGACCGGCCTGGCCGTCGAACACGTAGTCGGTGGACAGTTGCACCAGGCCGGCGCCCACACGGGCTGCGGTATCGGCCAGATGCTCCACTGCCTCGACGTTTATCCGCCAGGCCAGGTCCGTTTCGATCTCGCAGCGATCGACATCCGTCAGCGCGGCGGTGTTGATGATCCAGTCCGGCCGTACGGCCTCGAGCCGCCGCCTGACTGCATCCCGATCCATCAGATCCAGCCGGTGGTAGGGGTCCAGCCCGTTAGTCTCACTGTCCAGATCACAACCGATCCATTCGATCCGCCTGTCGACAGCCGCCAGACTGCGCCCGAGGAAACCATGTGCCCCTGTGACAAGAACTCGCATGTACGCAGCCTACCTCCATTGGGACTGCTGGCAGTCCGCGATATATCTGCCGAAAACTACGGATGCGAATCGCGCAGTTCAAGCAGAGCGTGCCCCAGGCTGGCGTGCCGTCGAGACGGAGGGGACATGAGCGGGGTGCCCTCCAGAATCTCCTCGGCCCGGCCGAAATGGCCGAGTGCCGTGAATAACCGGACCATCAGGGCATTACCTGCCGGCAGGAGCGTATCTACATAGGGGATAATCGGCTCCGCGGGCAATGGGTCCAGCTCCATCGTGGACGGGCGATCGTCAAAGCCGGGCCCCAAACCTGCGAGGTTATCGAGGACGTAGCCGACCGCGCGATGCGCCGCCCGCCGGGTGTCGTCCTGTCCAGTCAACGATGCCACCTCAACAAGCGCCAGTCCGGCCAGAGCCTGATCCACCAGCGCACCCGCCGGTTCCGGTTCGCCGCAGATCCGTTTGACCGCACCGGAGGCATCCATGCATTCCGACATCAGATATCCGGCTGCCTGCGTTGCAATCCGCGTCAGCCTGTCATCGGCCAGCTGCCTGGCGGCGCGAGCGCAGACATAGGTCGACCACGCATGCCGGCAGGCATAGATGGCGGGGTCGGTCCACCAGCTTCCCGTCTCCGTACGCACCTGGCGTCCGTGAAAAGCGCCAGTCTGAGCGTTCCACAGGTGCGTGGTAACATAGGCCAGCAGCTGGTCCGCCAGTTGCCGGCACTGGGCATTCGATGCCGCACAGCCATCCCACAGCGCTTCCAGCAGTAAGGCCTGATCCGCAGCATCGATTTCCCCGGACGGTGCGCGCCAGTCCGGCGTATAGGAAAACGTGTGTATCCCGCCGAGTGTCCGGTCCACCATGGGACTGGTCACCAACGCAGCCACGGTTTGATGCAGCATCAGCCGAGCGGTGGAGGCGGGGTTGTGCCTTGCGTATCCCCCTAAAAAAAGGAGGGTAGCCGGTTCGACGAATTTGTGGCGGTCGCCAAATCCGCCACGCGGCCGATCGAATGCAGCCGCGGCGTCCTGGTATACGCGGTCTGCATCGATCGCATGGCGAAACCGGGTCTCTTCCCGGTGGGCCCGCTCTGCTGCCGACACCTTGCGCTCGATGAGCGAGCGCCTTTCCTGGTAGGCGGCGCGCAGGCGCCGCAGGTACAGCCAGGTATTCCCGGGCGGCACATCCACGGCTGCTGCGAATACCCGGCCATCAGGCAGCAATGCCATCAGGGCCGGCCAGCCTCCGGCATCATACCGGACCGCCACGTCCGGCCGTCTGTACGGATCCACCCGAACCGGCACGAAGTCCTCAACCATCGAGCTCCGTAAAGCGGCCGAAGCGTCCGCAAACACACCATCCCATCCCGGTGCGGCCAGATAGAGCAACACCGGCTTGTCCTCCCGTTGCGCCGTCTCCCATGCAGCCGCAGACCACGGCAGCCAGTCTAGATCCGAGTCCGTTACCGGAGCGGCGACCTCTACTACCGGGACAGGCTCTGACGGCACGAAATCCGCCTCCGGCGGCTTGTCCTGGCCGTCGCACGCCCATAGCACACATCCGAGCAGCAGGGCCACGGCACGACGCCGCCCCAGTCCCACTACGAGCCCATGGCTCCGCCGATCCCGGGATCTGTCGTCCGCAAGGCACGCGGTCGGCAGTTTTTCAGCCAATGCTTGTCAGTATGCCCTTGTCAGTATGCCCCGTATAACGGTCCAAGGCTGGCACAGGCGCGGAAATCCGCGCCTTCTCGATCCGCAGTGCCAAAGGAGTTCCACATGCTGGGACGAAAGACGCTTGCGTCATCCACGTTGTGCATGTACACCGGTATGCGCACCATGGAAGCCAGCGTGATCAACTCCGAGCCGATGTGTCCGTAGCTGACGGCGCCATGGTTGGCTCCCCAGTTGTACATCACCGAATACACGTCCGTGAAAGCCCCGGCACCCGTGGTCCGCGGTACGAACCAGGTGGTGGGCCAGGTGGGATCCGTGCGTTGCTCCAGGACGTCGTGGACCGCCGGGGGGAGCTCCACGGTATGACCTTCGGCGATCTGCAGCACCGGTCCCAGCCCCTTGACCAGGTTGATGCGACTCATCGTGACCGGCATGCCGCCACGCGTACGAAAATGGGAAGACCAGCCACCGCCGCGGAAATACTCCACCGTACCGGGATGCCATACGGTGGCTTCCAGACAGCGTCGAGCTTCTTCCGGTGTGACCTCCCAGAACGGTTTGATGACCGGCTGGTCATCGATCTCCTGCTGGCCGGTGCCATCGAGCGCCGTGGGTCCGGAGTTGATCAGGTGCAGGAAACCGCCGGCAGCCGCTCCGGTCAATGCGTGACCCGTAACCCGCTTTACGGCCTCCGGACTCCAGTAGGTGCGCACATCGGAGAACATCTGGGCAGAGCCGGTCAGAAGGTGCCCGAAGAGCATGGCGATGGCGTTGAGGGCATCGTTCTCCGTGGCGACGATATACGGTTGACGTATTCCCGTCCAGTCGAACGATGTGTTCAGAACGGCCTCCATGAAGTCTCCGTTGGGCAGGTGATCGGTCCACTGACGTTGCCCCTGGAAGCCTCCCGCCAGGGCGTTCCTGCCTTGCGCCTCCTCTCCGAACCCCATCTCAGCCAGACGGGGGTTGCCCACCATCAGGTCCCGGGCGATGAGGGCCATCTTTACGGATATCTCCCAGTCCTGGTCTTTCTGGGCGCGGCTCCGCTGTTTTTCCGGCGGATTGTGATCCTCGCCCTCGGGACAGTTGGCTTTCACCCAGTCCATGGCCCGGGAAAACTCATCCGGATCGAAAACGCCCCGCTCGATGCGGCGTACGAATTCGACCATGTCCACCGATTCGACGCGCATGCCCAGGTGGCTCTCGAACAAGGACTGGTCCACGATCGAGCCGGCTATACCCATGGACACGGAGCCCATGGACAGATAGGACGTGCCCCGCATGGTGGCGACCGCCAGTCCAGCCCGGGCAAACTGAAGCAGCCGGTCCCGAACGTCCGGCGGAATGTGCTGGTCACCAGCGTCCTGGACATCGCGCCCGTAGATACTGAAAGCCGGCAACCCCTTCTGGGTATGGCCGGCCAGCGCTGCCGCCAGGTACACGGCGCCCGGACGCTCCGTGCCATTGAACCCCCAGATGGCCTTGGGAATCAGGGGATCCATGTCTATGGTTTCGGATCCGTAACACCAGGAGGGCGTAACCGTAAGCGACACGCCCACACCTTCCCGGGCGAACTTGGCTGCGGTCTGCGCGGCTTCCGCGACACCGCCAATGCAGGTGTCCGCGATAACGCATTCCACCGGCAGTCCGTTGGCATGGCGCAGATTGTCGCTGAGAAGGCGCGCCACATTGCGGGCCATTTCCATAGTGGTTCCTTCCAGCGACTCTCTTACGCCTTGCCGGCGTCCATCGACAGCGGGACGGATACCGATGCGCGGCAGACCTCCGATGAGGCGGTTCGCCGGGGGCACCCGTTGCATATCCTTCACAGCGGCCACGACGGTCATCTCCTTGTCGACAGGGTGGAAACTGGTTCAGGCGGGATTCGTCAGCCAAAAACAGGGGTCAGGCACGCTAAGAGTATCGGTATCGGCTGCAGCTGTCAAGCACCCCCGGCCGTTGGCCGGACTGCTCCTCGGAGAAACGCAGCGGCGTCGTTTCCAGGAAGCTCCCCCGGCCGTTGGCCGGACTGCTTCCGCCAGACAAGCACCAAGAGCGGTTGTCTCCAAGGAATTCGCTGGTACGATACGATCGACCGGCGCATACGGGCTGCACCTAGACGTGAACACGCCCATGAACCTGCGGTGAAATCACGGGCGACAAAGAGACCCCGGCCTTATCGCTCCAGCCCCAACCGCGCGCGGAGGTAGCGCCGCACTCTGGCCTGCAGTTCCGGCGGCACGTCCTCCACTCTGAGCGTTTCCCGAGCCATCTCGCTGGATTTGCGATAGGTGCGGAAAAAAGCATCGCACGGAATGCAGTCCTCCATATGACCCTCGAATTCCTCTTCGTCGTCCTCAGGAAGGTCGCCCTCGAGGTAGTCGGTAAGGGCATCCAGCATCTCTTTACAGGTATCCATCAGGATCCTCTACGGTTGGCGCCGCTCTTGCTCGCCGAGCTGTTTGTCGAAATAGCCTGCCAGCGCCCGGCGCAGATACAGCCGGGCCCGGTGCAGTCTGGATTTGACCGCGGGTACGCCCATGTCGAGAATACCGGCTGTTTCCTCCGTGGTGAAACCCTCCACGTCCCTGAGGAGGAAGACGATCCGGTACTTGGCATCCAGCTCCTCCACCGCCTTTTGGATCACCTGCCGTGCCTCGTTGCGCAAGGCCGGATCTTCCGCCTGCCGGGTCCAGTCCGCCACGGCCTCGGTTATGTGTCCGTTTTCGTCGAACGCGGGCATCATGTCATCCAGCGAGAGGACCGTATTCGAACGGCTTCTGCGGCGGTGCATGAGCGCGGCATTCACCGCAATCCGGTGGATCCAGGTAGTGAAGGTGGAATCTGCGCGGAAACTGTCGATCTTTTCGAACACGGTGAGGAACACGTCCTGGGCGACTTCCTCGGTATCCATGGGATCTTTGAGGATAGAGTAGATGACGCGCAGGACGCGATCCTGGTGACGGTTGAGCACGGCATCGAATGCGCCGGCGTCGCCTTCGCGCGCCCGCATGATCAGCGTACGTTCGTCCGTGACCGTTTCGCGACCGGAGTTCTGAGCGTCCATGCCGTTCAGTTCACCATACGGGTTAGATGCGTTTACTCTGCCTGAGGATGCACTCACCATACGGATGGTCCGAAGATCGCCCCCAGCACACACCGAATCAGGATCATGCAAGCCGACGTCGACGAAGTACCGGCGATGGACGACGCGCGCATACCTGCCCGGCACAGGCCGCAAGCGATCCGATCAGTAGCGATCCGGAACCATCCGTTGCTCGGTCCGGGGCGGCCGCTGGTACTGCGCATCCGGTTGCTGGCGCTCCGGCAGCTCCACCGGCTTGGGCGTCACATCCTCGTATTCGATCATATCCAGGATATGCGCCAGGCAGTTGAGCCGGGCTCTGCGTTTGTCCTCGCCATCCACGGTGTACCACGGTGATTCGGGAATGTCCGTGTAGTAGAACATCTCGTCCTTGGCCCGCGAGTAGTCCACCCAGTGGTCGCGGCCCTGTATGTCGATGTCACTCAGTTTCCAGCGTTTCAGCGGGTCGTGGGCTCTGTCTTGGAAACGCCGTTCCTGCTCGTCGTCGCTCACCGAGAACCAGTATTTGATCAGTATGATACCGGACCGCACGAGCATGCGCTCGAACTCGGGGCACGAGCGCAGGAATTCCCGATGTTCGGAGTCCGTGCAGAAGCCGAAAACGCGTTCCACTCCTGCACGGTTGTACCAGCTGCGGTCGAAGATGACGATCTCGCCCGCCGCTGGCAGATGGGCAATGTAGCGCTGGAAATACCACTGGGTTTTCTCTCTGTCGGACGGTGTCCCCAGGGCCACGACGCGCGCCGAGCGTGGGTTGAGCGGTTCGACCAGGCGCTTGATGCAACCGCCCTTTCCGGCGGCATCGCGTCCCTCGAAGATCAGCACGAGGCGAAGCCCCTGGTCTCGAATCCAGTATTGCAGCTTGATCAGCTCCTGGTGCAGCGTGGCCAGCTCTCTATTGTAAATTTTGCGTTTGAGCTTGGGTCGGCGGGTAACGATGTCACCGGTGGGTCTGACGATCTCCTCGGCTGCCGCCGAACCGCCTGAGTTGACATCCTGCCGGGGTTTGCCCCCTGCTTCCCTGGCCTTCCCGCTCGGTTTTCGCTTCGCCGCGATTTTTTTGCGCAGTGCCATAAGGATCCTTTCCCGGACGGCGCAGTGGTGCGCCTGAAGATCAGCCTGTTTATGCCTGTTCGGTCTGATTGGCGCGTCGATGCCGCAGATGGTGGCGCAGAACGGTCTGCAAGGCGGTCCGATGGGCTGCGACCCTGATGTCCATGGCAAGACCGCTGGGCGACTCAGAGGTCATCAGATGATCCGTATGGTCGAAGAACAGCACCAGGGGCAGGCCGGCGCCGCGCCGTTCGACCTCCCGCTCAGGATCCGGGGCAATCAGCCCTCCGGCCGCCGTCCATCCGTCTATGGCGCGTTTCCGGTTGATAGGACAGACGGTGCTCACGGCATGGATGACAGCCCGGCCCATGACCGGCGCGTTGCGCCGCAGCTCGTACAGATAATACCCCGGACTCTCCCAATCCTCATGGAAATCCAGCGCGAAAGAGAAGCGCTGTCCCCTCAGCAGGCGCTTCATCCCGTCAACTTCGGGAACGCTTTTGTCATCGTAGGTCCAGTTGATGTCCACGTTCCGAGCGTTATGGCGAGTATTGTGAACGTAGCCGAACGGGTTTAGACACGGCACCACCTCGAAACCGAAGTGCCGATGCCACGCCGCCAGGTCGTGTTCCAGCACGGTGAGGCAGGCTTCCACGCCCGCCGGTTCATCCCCGTGCGTTCCCCCGATCAATAATACGGTGGGAGCCGGAACCCGACTGGCGACCGAGACTCGTAAGACCGGATATCCGTCGGCGCAGGTCATGGTGTCCACCCGCGCGGAATTCGACGCCAATGCCTCGATACGCCGTGTCAGTAGATCGTAGTCTCGCATTCGCCTCCCCGTTCATTGCCTGGCGCCGGTACCGATCCGGTTCTCAGAAAGATACGACAAAGAGGCGGGGTCCTGGCAAGGGGGTGCCGAATTGAGCGGCGTGTATGAACTGCCTATCTTGACCGTTCAGGCCGCCGTCCGCCTTCCTCACCATCCCAGGGATGCCAGCCATGACCGAACCTGTTCGCACCAAACCCAATGTACTCTACATTCACTCCGATCAACACAACCCCCTGGTAACCGGATGTTACGGCGACAACCTGGTACGGACCCCGCATCTGGATGCTCTGGCGGCGGCGGGCGTGGTGCTGGATAACGCCTATTGTCCGTCGCCGATCTGCGTTCCGTCGCGCATGTCTTCCCTGACCGGGCGCCATCCCCACGAAAACCAGGTGTGGACCAACAGCCACGGTCTCGATGCGTCGATTCCCACTCTGGCACACGCCATGGGAGCGGGCGGGTACCGTCCGGTGCTGGTTGGCCGCATGCATGCTCTGGGTCCTGATCAGCTTCATGGTTATGCCGACCGCCTGGTGGGAGACCACGGCCCCAACTACCCCGGCAACCCGGGGGCTGACCACGGCGAGCTGGCCGGGACCACAGGCCCGCACAGAGTCAGTCTGAGGAAATCCGGTCACGGACAGAATGCCTACCAGGTACACGACGAAGACGTGACTGCCGCGGCTGTGGACTTTCTCAACCGTACCGGGGTGCGGCGTCGAGCCGGACAACCGGCCGAACCCTTCTCCCTGACGGTGGGCTATATGCTGCCGCACCAACCGTTCGTGGCGCGCCGGGAGGACTACGAATATTACCATGCCAGAATCCACCCGCCGCGGACACCCGAACCCTTCGGCGACCATCTGCATCCGCATTTGCGCCTGTGGCGGCAACGGTGCGACATCGTCGAGGTCAGCGCCGCGGAGACGCGCCGGGCCCGAGCCGCCTACTGGGCCCTCGTCGCGCGCATGGATGTGATGATCGGACAGATCCTGACCGCGCTGCGGGCCAACGGCCTGGACCGCAACACGCTGATCGTCTATTCGTCCGATCACGGCGAGCAGGTGGGAGAACACGGCCTGTGGTGGAAACAGACTTTTTACGAGGGCTCCGTGCGCGTACCGGCAATTCTGTGCTGGCCCGGACGGTTGCCAGCCGGCAGGCGCTGCCAGCATGTGGTCAGTTCGCTGGATCTGAACGCCACCATGCTGGACGCCATGGGATGCCCCGCTCTGCCGCACTCCCGCGGGCGGACGCTGTTGCCCCTGCTGCGGGGTGACCAGGATGTAATCTGGGACGATGTCGCTTTCTCGGAATTCTGCCTGGATGCGGCCGGCGCCGGCGGCCCTTTTCCGGTAGAGGGTGTCCTGCAGCGGATGATCCGCCGCGGCCCATGGAAACTGAATTACTATCATGGCCAGCCCTGCCAGTTGTTCAACCTGGAGGAAGACCCGCGTGAGAGGTGGGATCTGGCCGGCGACCCGGGCTGCACAGCGGTGTGCCGGCGTCTGCAGGATGAACTGCTGGACGGATGGAATCCGGATTGGGTCCAGCGCCGGCTGGCGGAGCTGCGACAGGACCGCGACATCCTGACTGCCTGGGCACGCGGCGTTCATCCTCCGGATCGGTACCGCTGGGAGCTGAACCCGGAGATGGATTACCTGGACCCCGAACAGCTGAGTTGAGCCGCGGTACCGGCTGCCGGCAGGCTCTCCGTTTCACCGCCGGCAGCGTGGCATGCGGCGGACTGGCGGCGCGAAGTGCTGGTTTGACCCCGGCCGGCCAGTCTCCGCGCCGGCTCAGACCTGCCGGCCCGACAAGGCGGAGACGATCTTGCGAACCGCCCGGGCTGCGCTCCTGGCTTCCCCCACGGTATTGTGCTGGGTCATGCGGACGCCACCCAACCGCGTTCCCGACGATTGCGCCAACGGACAGCAGTCTTCAGGATAGAAACCTGCTTCCAGGCGACCGGGCCGGTAGCTGGCGAAGGCCGCGGGATTCTCGTGAAGCCTGCGAAAGACCTCCCAGCCCGGCACGTAGCCTTGCAGATTGGCGCCGGCGGGGATGCCTTCAGCGCTGAGCATTTTGCAGAAACGCACCGCGTCTACCCCGAGTGTGGCCGAGTCCACCGTAAAGCTGGCCCACCAGTAGCTTGGTGCAGCCTGGCGCGGCTGCGCCATGGGAGCGATACCCGGAACACCGGCGATGTCCGCGGCAAACGTGTCGCCGAACATGCGGCGCTGTTCGATCCATCTGGGAAGCCGCTGCAGCTGCACCGCCGCCAGCGTGGCGTTCACTTCGTTCAGACGAACGTTGAGAGCGGGAAAAGCCGGCGTAGGCGGGGCACCGGGAAAGCGCGGATAGCATTTGTCGGCGAACAGATCCATGGCTTCCGCCATCTTCTTGCTGCGCGTGAGACAGAACCCGCCTTCACCGGATTTCATATGCTTGCTCTCATTGGTACTCCAGGCGCCGATATGCCCATAGGTGCCCAGGAAGCGTTTCCCGATGCGCGCCAGATGGGCCTGAGCGCAGTCCTCGATGACCGTGATATCGTGTCTCCGCGCCAGCCGCATGAGCGCCGGCATGTCCACCGCATATCCCCCGTTATGAACCGGCATGATCGCCCGGGTGCGCGCCGTGATCTTCTCTTCCACCCGACTCACGTCCATGAGCAGGCTGTCCGGCAACACATCCACGAAAACCGGTATGGCATTGAGCTGGAAGATCCCGATGATGCTGCCGTAGTCGGTCAGCGGACTGACGATCACCTCGTCCCCGGCGCCGACGCCGGCGGCGAACAGGGCCACGTGCAGAGCGGCGCTGCCTGAACTGACCGGTACGGCGTAACGCATGCCGTACTGCTGCTGCAATTGCTCACGCAACGCCATGACAGCCGGCCCGCGCGCCATTGGCAAGGCCGGGCCGCTGAGCAGCTTTTCGAGAGCCTGAATCTCGGCCCGGATATGGAAAGCGCCGGTGCGCCAGGGGCGCCGATGCAAGGGCTTGCCGCCGTTTACGGCCAGATCGTCCATGCAGTAGATTGGGGCCACGAAAGACTCCTTTCCTATGCCAGGATAATGCGGGATCCAGTAGTATCGCCGTACCACCCGAAAGAGGCGGGGGGGCACCTCAGGATTCCGGGTGTCTGAGACGCAATGACCAGCCAAAGCGCGGTGCGTATCCGAAAACCCGTCGAGCCCTGGCGCAGCTCAAGGGTGACACCTTTCCCTGCAGTCCCGGACGAATCTCCGTGCCGCCGCAATAGCGTTGAATCAGGCTGGCTGAATCAACCTCCATCGCAACCTCTGCTCCCGTGATGTTGTAGGGTCCGGATTCCACCTGGTCTGCCTCCACTGCCTGCCGCGCCGCTGCGGCCACGTCCCGGGCGTCTGTACGGGTCCATAACAACCCGGAGTCAGCCGCCGGATTCTGGTGAATCCGATCGAGGTTGGCATCCATCTCGTCCGGTGCGCGCGCCCCCATGATCCGGAAAGACAGAATCCGGAGACCGTATCTGGCAGAGAAATAGCTTGCCGCTTCCTCTCCGGCGATCTTGGCTGCAGCGTAACAGTTCGTTGGACGCAGAGGATGCTCCTCGTCCGCGGGAACGTACACCGGAGGATGGGCGGCGAAGCCGTATACCTGAGCGCTGGAGGCGGACACGACGCGCCGTATACCCAGATCCGCACACGCCTGGAAGACGTTGAAGGTGGCCGTGACATTGTCCGCGTACGTGCGTACATCCGGCACTATGCCGGCGTTGGCCCAGGCTCCCATGTGAACCACGGCATCCGCGCCGGCCAGCGCTCCGTACACGTCGCCGGCATGAGTCAGATCCGCCGTCAGCAGGCGAATACCTGCAACGGTGGCTGTAACCCGGTCCACTCCACTCACCGCATGACCTGCTTCAGCCAATTCACGCATACAGTAACGACCTATACGTCCGCTGGCACCGGTGACGACTAGTCTCATTCCACTCTACTCCGGCTTCATGGGTTACCCGCTTGTCCTCAAGATAGCCGATAGTGGGCGCACGGCAAAAAAAAGCGGCTGTGCCAGCCTCAGGCGGTGCTGCCCTGGGCTGTCACAGCCGCTTGCATCTGTACGGCGGCATTCGCTCCTCCCTTCCGCGCGACCACGGCCCAAAACTCACCCGCGACCCTGCCACTGTTTCCCGCGCCAGCCGGATGACAGGCGGAGAGCGGAGATTGCTCCGCAGCTCAACAACTGCACTGAGCCTTGCCTATGTACCGTCTGCGCGCATCACAACCAGCCGGGACGGGCCCTTTCGGGTGCCGGCCGCAGAGTGTGAGCGCAACACACTCTGACTCCTATATAACATCTTTCCGGCGCTTGTCAAGAGGACATTCCATATGCGCAGTACAGCACAACAACAAACCTATCATAAACAAAAGCTTACCAGTCTTCCTACATTGCGGTGCCGAAGCCGTTCACGCTTCCGACTCGGCGCTACCACCGGGCTGGCGCTCACCCAGCTGACGATCGATCAGGAACAGTCCGTTCTTGCTGTCGCCCACCATGGTCAGCTGTTGGACGATCTCTTCAGCGCTCGCCTCTTCCTCGACCTGCTCATCGACGAACCACTGCAGAAAGCTGTTGGTGGCAAAATCCTTTTCGTCCATGGCCAAACCGACCAGCTCATTGATCATCCCGGTGACCTTGCGCTCATGCTCCAAAACTTCCTTGAACACGCCCAGGGTGGATTCGAGTACGGGTTCCGGTTTGGCAATGGCTTCCAGGGTGACGATGCCGCCTCTTTCCAGAACGAAGTCATAGAGCTTGAACCCATGCACCATTTCCTCGTCGTACTGGAGGCGCATCCAATGGGCGCATCCCTTGAGTCCCTGCCCGTCGAAGTACGCCGACATGGCCAGGTACAGATAGGCGGAGTACATCTCCGCATTGACCTGCTTGTTGAGCGCCTTCTGCATCTTCTTGCTGATCATGGCCCACTCTCCGATGGTTGATGGTGATGTAGCTGGCAAGGCGTCGCCGGCGCCGTCAGGCATTGGGTGCCCTTTGCGGCGATCAACCGTACCAATTTACATACGATAACATGAACATGACTGAAGTTAGCCGGGGGCGTCGAAAGCAACAGCACACCGCCTTTGAAAGATAGGAACCAGTGCGAGTTGTGCCAGTGGCGCGCCATGGCAGCACGGTTCAACGGTTCTCGACGGGCGGTACCGGCCGTGGTTGAAAAGCGGGCTCCAGGCAGGGCATGCAGCACACTGGCGGGGTGGATGACGTTGGCCCGGCTCTGCACCGCAGCGGCCACTACTGACACCTTGGTCTCGCCGGCGGCGATGATCAGGACGCAGAACTCCCGGTTGTGCGCAGCTGCTGTCCTTCCAGCAAGCCGATCTCGGGGCTTTCCCATCCGGCCGGCAGGCAGGGCGCGGGGCGACAACCTGCCGGCGGACAGCGGTCCAGAGCATGCACGCGTTGTTACGCCCCCGCCTCCTTCACGACAGCGTAAGTGTCACGAGCGATCAGAAGCTCCTCGTTAGTGGGAATCACCAGTATTTTTACCGGGCTCGCGACCGTGGAGATGTCGCCTTCCTCGCCGATGCACTTCTGGTTGCGCTGAGTGTCCAGCACCAGGCCAAGGTTGTCCAGGCCCTCCATGATACGGCGGCGCATGTTCGTACCGTTCTCGCCGACGCCGCCCGTGAAGACTACGGCGTCCGCCCGCCCCAGGGCGGCCAGGTAGCTGCCAATGTACTTGCGGACCCGGTAGGCGTAGATAGCCTGGGCCAGCTCGGCGCGGTGATCGCCTGCCGCGGCGGCTTGCTGTATCTCGCGCAGATCATTGGATACACCCGATACCCCGAGCAGGCCACTGCGCCGCTGCAGCAGCTGGTTGATGTCCTTCAGCTCCATGCCGCGCGTCTCGGCAAGGTGAAATATGATGGCGGGATCGATATCCCCCGAACGGGTACCCATCACCACACCTTCCAGCGGTGTCAGCCCCATCGAGGTGTCCACCGAGTTGCCGTCTTTGACGGCAGCCAGCGAACACCCGTTACCGAGGTGGCAGGTGATGCCGGTAAAACCAGCCGGCTTGTCCAGGATCTCGGCCGCGCGCATGGACACGAAGCGATGCGAGGTGCCGTGAAACCCGTACTTGCGTATGCGTTCCTCCTCGTACAACTCGTACGGCAGGGCATACAGATAGGCGTGTTCCGGCATGGACTGATGAAACGCCGTATCGAACACCGCCACGTGCGGCACGTCAGGAAAGAACTGCTCGGCCGCCGTGATACCAGCCAGATTGGGTGGGTTGTGCAAGGGAGCCAGGCTGGAGTATTCCTGGATGGTCTGTTCCACCTGCTTGTTGATGAGGGTGGACTTGAAGAAGGTCTCCCCCCCGTGCACGACCCGGTGACCGACAGCCATGACGTTCACCTGGGGACCACGGGCGGGATCCAGCAAAACGTCACGGATCTGCATCAAGGCGGCGGTGTGGTCCGCGGCCTCGATCATACGCTCGATGGCATCATCCCCCCAGGCGTGCTTGAGCAGCGGCTGGGCTTCGCCGATGCGTTCCACCGAACCGGCGGCAACCTCCGTTTCCTGCTTCATGTCGAAAAGGGTGTATTTGATCGATGAACTACCGCAGTTGAGGACAAGGATTAGATCCATGGTAAGAACTCGTTTGTTTGGGGTGTAACTTCAGGCGCCCGCCTGCAGCGCGGCGATGGCGGCGACCCCGACGATATCGTCGGCGCTGGCACCGCGCGACAGATCGTTGACCGGCAGACGGAACCCCTGCATGATCGGCCCGATCGCCTGGGCATTGGCCAGATACTGGGTCAATTTGTAGGCAACGTTGCCGACATCCAGATCCGCGAAAATCAGGACGTTGGCATTGCCCTCCAGCGGGGAATCCGCGGCTTTTTTTGCGGCCACGCGCGGTACGATGGCTGCATCCACCTGCAGCTCACCGTCCACGCACAACTGGGGATCCAGCTGCCGGGCGATCCCCACCGCCTCCCGGACCTTATCGACCCGGGGATGGGAAGCGCTGCCGCGGGTGGAGAAGGAAAGCAGTGCCACCCTGGGTTCGAACTGCAGTAATGCCCGGGCGTTGCGCGCGGTGACCACGGCGATTTCTGCCAGTTCGGCGGACGTGGGATCCACGGCAACCGCGGCATCGGCAAACACCAGCACCTTTTCCGCATCTCCAGGCAGCACCATGATGAAGAAGCTGGATGCAGCACTGATGCCGTCGGCATAACCGATGGCCAGGCTGGCAGCGGAGATCACCTGAGCCGTCGGCCGGCTTATTCCTGCAACCATGCCATCAGCGTCTCCCTCAGCCACCATCATGGCGCCGAACAGCAACGGACGCTTGACGACGCGGCGGGCCATATTGCCCGTGACACTGTCGCGGCGGCTGCTGTACGCGGCCGCATAGCGCTCCAGAACCTGCTGGTCCGCCGGATCCACCACCTGCACACCCTCCAGCGACGCGTCTCCGGCCAGGGCAGCGACGGCATCCTGCTGTCCTAGAACCAGCGGGCTGGCAATGCCTTCCTGCGCCAGCCGGCTGGCAGCCCGCACGATCTGGGCGTCCTGTCCCTCCGGCAGAACGATTCGCTTGGGATCTTTCTTGGCCCGTTCGATGAACTGTTCTATAAGTGACATGTATAGGCTCCTCTACGGCAAACAGGAGAGTCCGTGCGAACCGCGCGGCTCTCCTGTTTGCGTGTGGTATGCAGCGGTCGTTTCAGTCCAGATATTTGGCGATGAAGTCTATGGCGGGACCGACACTCTGCACGGACAGGGCTTCGTCCTCATCCATCTCGATGTCGAACTCTTCCTCGAAACCTGCCATCAATTCGATCGACTGGACGGATTCGGCGCCCAGATCCGCAACAAAAGTATGCTCTTCCTTGATCTGAGACTCGTCTACTTTCAGAACCTGGGATATCACTTTGATGACACGCTGTTTGATTTCGTCACGGTCCATGACGACTCTCCTTCAGTTGTAATTGGGGAGAAGCGGAGGGCTGGCGATGCATCGGCATCCGGCCGAGGCCACCCGCCGGCAGCCACGTGAATGGGTTCCAGTGCGGGCAATGACTCAGGCGCTCTTCAGCCCGGAGGCCGCATCACGGTCCACGATGAAGGTGCAATCCGGGTGGTCCTGCAACAGGCTGGCCGGACAGTCCGTGGTGAAATCCCCCTCCACGGCTGCCGCTATGGCCCCGGCCTTGGAAGAACCGGTGGCCAGCAGCACCACCTTGCGGGCTTCACGAATGGTGCCGATGCCGGCGGACAAGGCGCAACGCGGCACTTCCGCCGCGTCTTTGAAGAAGCGGCCATCACTGTTGGCTGCTATGGTGTCAGGCGTCAGGTTGACCACGCGGGTCCGGCTGTCCACGCTGCTGCCGGGCTCGTTGAACGCAATGTGGCCGTTCCCGCCGATTCCCAGCAGCCAGATGTCGACTCCGCCCAACGCCAGGATCTTCTGTTCAAAGGCCTGGCACTCCAAATGCGCGTTGGCTGCCTTGCCATTGAGCACGAAGGTGTTCCACGGCTGCACATCCACATGCCGGAAGAGCCGGTCATGCATGAAATACCGGTAGCTCTGCTCGTGGGTGCCGTCCAGGCCGAGATATTCATCCAGGTTGAACGTACTCACCCCGGCGAAGCTCAGCCCTTCTTCCCTGTGCATCCGTGCCAGCTCTGCATAGGTCGCCTCCGGCGTGGAGCCGGTGGCCAGTCCAATGACGGCACCCGGTCTGGCGCAGATCTCCCCGGCAAACCGCCTGGCGGCTTCCCGGGCTACGGCCGCCGCATCATCGCAGACGACCAGGTTGATGTTTCCTGCCATGTCTTGTCCTGTCTCCTTACATGGAGTTTGACCTGAAGCACGAAGATGTGCTTCCGGCGGTTACCGCCCCCAAATACGGAAGCGCACGTAAAATTAAACAATCTAAATCCCGCAAGGCGAAGTGTAAAGCTGGATTCCCGTTGTCGGGCAGGATGACGATGCCGGCAGGTATTTCAGGCTGACTGCCTGGCCGTGTCTTGACAGATACAGCCAGGTGCTTCTAACTTCGGTTTTTTTGCGAGATATGACTCGCGACATCGATACTGCGGCTCATGGGAGCCGCACAGCCATCTCAGGAGACCCCTCATGAGCGTCTATCGTCCGCTGTCACGGGAAGAGATTGAAACCATGGAAGCCGCGGGCTGTCATGCCGCGGACTGGTCGCAGGTGCAGGTTGCCGACGGCTTCGATCCCAGGCGTGTAAGACTCGTCAGTTTCTCCGGACAGGTGCGCATCGGTGCTCTGCAGGGCTCGGTAAAGCTCGTCGGCGGTGTGGAGCTGCCGGCTGAGCTGGTTGACGCGAGCATCGTCGACTGCACCCTGGGAGACGATGTGCGTATCAGCCGGATCGGTGGCTGCCTGGCCCACTACGATATAGAGACCGGAGCATCGATCGCGGATGTCGGCACCATGATCACCGCGCCGGGCGCAACCTTCGGCAATGGCGTAAAGGTGGTACCGGTCAACGAAGGGGGCGGTCGTGAAGTGCGCATTTTCAACGAACTCTCCAGCCAGCTCGCCTACCTGTACGCCCTGCACCGTTACCGCCCGCAACTCATCGACCGGCTGGAGTCCATCATCGACTCCTATATCGACACGGTCCGGTCGGACCGGGGACATGTGGGAACCGGTGCCCGGATAGCGCACGTGGGACACATACAGGATGTGAATATCGGTGCCTATGCCTGCATCCACGGTGCTACCGAGCTGGAAAACGGTACCATTCTGAGTGAAAAGCAGGCGCCGGCCCGCGTCGGCTCCGGCGTGATCGCCACGGATTTCATCATCGGCGAGGGATCCTGCGTGGAAGGCGGCGCCCTGCTGGATACCACCTTTGTCGGCCAGAGCGTGCAAATCGGCAAGCAATTCTCAGCGGAAAACTCGTTGTTCTTCGCCAACAGTGAAGGCTTCCACGGGGAGGCGTGTTCCATCTTCGCCGGTCCGTATACCGTCACCCACCACAAAAGCACCCTGCTGATCGCCGGCATGTATTCCTTCTACAATGCCGGTTCAGGCACCAACCAGAGCAACCACATGTACAAACTGGGCCCGGTACACCAGGGTCTGGTGCAACGCGGCAGCAAGACGGGTTCGTTTTCTTACATGCTGTGGCCGAGTATCCTGGGGCCGTTCTCCGTGGTGATCGGCAAGCATCTCAACAGTTTTGATGCCAGCGCCTTGCCCTTCTCCTACATCACGGATGAAGACGGTGATTCCTTTCTGACTCCAGGCATGAACATGCATACCGTGGGTACCATTCGCGACGGAGAAAAATGGCCCGCGCGCGACCGCCGCACAGCGTCGGTGAAGCGCGACCTGATCCGTTTCGAGATCTACAGCCCGTATATCGCCGACCGGATGCTCCAGGCGGAAGGTATCATGCAGAAACTGCAGGAGGGCGTCTCGCGCGAAGTGGAGCAGGTGCGCTACAAAGGCCTGTTGATCAAACGGCTGCTCCTGCGCACGGGGGCGCGGAATTATCGCACCGCAGTGGATCTATACCTGAATGACCGCATCAGTCAACGAGCGGCACCGGTTCTGGACCAGGGCGTGGCAGCATTGCGGCAGGCTCTGGCCGCGCCGGAAGGAGCGGTTTATTCCCGCGAATGGGCGGATCTATCCGGACTACTGCTGGCCCGTGATCGTATGGAAGCCATCGAGGCCGGCATAGAGTCAGGCAGTCTGGACTCCGTCGCCGCCATTCAGGCCGCATTCGAAACGGCCTGGAAGGCGTACGATGACGACGAGTGGACATGGGTACGTCATGCCTACCACGAACGCATCGGTAAGTCTGTGGACGATCTGACGGCGGAGGAAATCCGGGACATGGCCAAAGCGGCCAACAAGGCGCAGGCCACGTCGATCAAGAAGGTGATGGCGGATGCGGAGAAGGAATTCGATGAGATAGCTGCCATCGGATATGGTCAGGATGGCGGCCCGGACGCCTGCGCCGCGGACGTCAAAGCGGTTCGCGGTTCCGTCCAGGACAACGCCTTCCTCCAGGACATGAGAAAACGTCTGGAGGCGCTGAGCAGCTGATGCACGGGCAGGGGTTCACCGGCTGCGGGAGCCAGGGCCTGCGGCCGGAACCCCGGCGTGCTTACTCGGTGTCGATGCCCGCGGCGGCCAGTACCGCGCGGAGAGCCCCGGCGGCCTTGCTGAAGCACTCGGCACCGCTGCCGCCATAGTCAGGGTCTTCGGCCTTGAGATGGGGCTCCAGAGAGCAGAATCCGCGGAACCCGGCTGCCACTGCCTGTGCCAGTATGGGTTCCAGCCCCCCGTCACCGCACCCGGCCGGGACCACCCGCTTGTCCCGCTTAAGCGCGTCTTTGATGTGGAAACAAGCTACATATTCGCGCAGATCGGGCCAGGCCTCCGTGGCCGGATCGATGCCGGCTTGGATAAAATTGGCCGGATCGAAAGTTGCGCGCAGGTGATCATGGTCGATGGCAGTCAGCAGATCGTGACAGCGCGAGGGGATATCTCCGAATATGCCCTTTTCGTTCTCGTGCAGCAGCACCACCTCCGCGCCGGCGGCGTATTCGGTCATGCGTGAGAATTGTTCGATGACCGCGCTACGGCAGTCCTCGGCGGATTCATCCGGGTGATAGAAGGAGAACACGCGGACGTACGCGGTGGCGAACTGGCAGGCCCGTTCAACGGCTACCTGAAAGCGCGCGAAGTGCGCGTCCAGATCGGAGCGGATGGGCACCTTGCCGATGGGCGAGCCGATAGCCGAAACCCCGATACCGGCATCGTCGAGCATGTGGCGAAACTCTTCGATGCGGTCAGGCTCCAGGTCCAGCACGTTGGTGTTCCACACACCGCGCAGTTCCAGGTAACGGATCTGGTTCTGCTGCAGCGTAGCGATCTGCTCGCGCGGATCGGCGGCAATCTCGTCGGCAAAGCCGGACAGTTTTACGGCAGGCATACGTCAAGTCTTCCCGTTTGTGGGTCTGCGTGGCCGGGCTGCACCGTTGCCGGCAAGCGCTGGCGT
>SLHA01000143.1 GCA_007136405.1 Candidatus Latescibacterota bacterium | reverse complement strand
CCGTGCACCGGGCCCTGTTCTCGTACAACCGCCTGGGCGACATGGCCTACTACCGCCGCATCCTGCCCAACGAGGACCTGCGCCGGCTCAGCGTCGACGAACTGGTGGAGCTCGTTGGCGGCCTGCGGGGTTACGAGCAGACGTGGAGTTATGCCGGACCGCTCAGCCTGGCACAGGTGCAGGAAGTCATGCACGCGTATTACCCGCTGCCGGCTGAACTGCAACCGCCGCCGCCCTACCAGGTGCTCCCCGTGCGCAGCCCCGATACGACGGAGATCTACTTCGTCCACCAGGACCTGGCGCAGGCGCTGGTGCGCCTGGAGTCCGGCGGCGTGCGCTTCGATCCGGCCCTGTCGCCGGCCATCCAGCTGTTCGGCGAGTATTTCTACGGCGGCATGGCCGGGATCGTCTTCCAGGAGCTGCGCGAGGCCCGCGCCCTGGCGTATGCCACCTGGGCCTGGTACTTCAACGCCGGCCGCCAGGAGGAGTACAACCTGCTGAGCGGGTTCATCGGCACTCAGGCAGACAAAACGGCCGAAGCCCTGGAAGCGTTTACCGATCTGCTGGACAACATGCCGGCGTCTCCGGAACGGTTCCAGGCGGCCCAGACCGCGCTGGTGAATCAGTACCGGACGCAGCGGCTGGGCTTCCGCCAGGTGCTGGGCGCGGTGCGCACCTGGCACCGGCGCGGGCTGGACGGGGATCCGCGCGCGGCATACTACGCCGCCATCCGGGACGCCGATCTGGAGACCTTGCTGCACTTTCACGCCGAGCATGTGGGCGACCGTCCCCGGCTGGTGTCCATCGTCGGCAACCGCGAACGGATCGATATGGAGGATCTGGCGCGCCAGGGCAACCTGATCGAACTGGATGTGGATGAGGTGTTCAACTTCTGAGCCGGCATGGCCGGACCTGGACGGACGACCGTTGACAGAATCCGGCCGGCGCCGTAGTTTCAACGGCCTAACTTGGTACAGGGCGGCGTAGCTCAGGTGGTTAGAGCAGTGGAATCATAATCCACGTGTCGGGGGTTCGAGTCCCTCCGCCGCTACCATCTTGCCGCATGGCGGCCATGGCTGGCTCACCACGGATCGGTCTTCCTGAGCCTCGCATATACACCCTGAAACAGCCTGCAGGTTACCCGCTTGCAGGCTGTTTCCGTGTCTGGACCGGCTCAGAACCAGGGCTGTTTGCGCACCGTCTCCTGCTGTTCCCGGGGCAGCGCCTCCAGATTCTGCCGCACCCATCCGTGGAAATCCGCGGTGATCGCGTCCGTCCACCGGGCGTCGATCTGCCCGGCCGTGTATACCCCCGCCTTCAGGCGCTGGTACCCGAAGGCGTCCCGGAGGCGGGTCATTTCCGAGCGCTCCACCACCTCCACGGCCAGATGCGCCGGGACGAACACCACCCCTTCCCGCAATCCCAGCACCACGTCACCGGCCATCACCGCCGCCCGCCCGATGGCGATGGGCGTGTTGTATCCCACGATCATGGTCTGATCATAGGCGCTGCTGGTGGACGGATCCCAGTTGCGGTTGAACACGACGAAATCCTCCAGCTCCAGCACGCCGGCCAGGTCCCGGGTACCGCCCCACACCACACAGCCGGTGCCGGTCTTCTGGTGGATCATGTTCGCCAGATTGTCTCCGATGAAACCGCCGCCGATCTGCTTGTCCATCAGATCCGCCACCAGCACGTCGTCCTTGACCAGCCGGTCCATCACCCAGTGCTTGTCGCGTCCCTGCAGCCCCCGGGCCCGGGCCGCATCGTTGACCGCATCGCCCACGTCCGGCCGATGCGGGATGAAGTTGCAGGTCACCGCCCGCCCCACCAGGACCGGGTTGGTGTGCGTCGTCACCCATTTACCCTGGTACTGGCAGTTGAACCCGTGTTCCCGCAACACGGCCCAGGCCTGTTCGCAGGTGACCTGGCGCATGCGACGCAGGACGTCGTCCGGCACCCGGGGACGGCCATCCGGAAAACGCTCGCCGTCATAATGCCGGGTATACCGTTCCATCTGCTCGCGGCTGAGGACGAACGGCAGAGGCAGGCTCTCCTGAAGTGATGCGGTGGTCGCTGACATGCTATTCAAGACTCCCGGAAACGAGGGGGTGTGTCGTATATTATCTTGGCTGTCGGTGCCGATCCAAGGCTGCCGGTGCCGATCCGGCGCCACCGGCCTCGAATCTAGGCACCATGGCATTCTGCCGCCACACAACACCCGCACACGACCAGTACGGAGAGAAACGGAGAGAACATGGAATACACCAACCTGGGAACCGCCGGCGTCAAAGTTTCCCGCATCTGCCTGGGCACCGCCTTCCGCGCCGGACCGGACGACGCCACCTGCCTGGCCACCATCGACCGGGCCATCGACCAGGGCATCAACTTCATCGACTGCGCCAACGCCTACGGCCGCGGCCGTTCGGAGAGCCTGCTGGGCCAGGCTCTGCAGGGACGCCGAGACCGTGTTGTGCTCACCACCAAGGTCCGCAGTGCCATGGGCGAGGGCCCCAATGACAGCGGTCTGTCGCGCGTTCACATCATGCGCCAGGTGGAGGACAGCCTGCAGCGCCTGCAGACCGATTACATCGACCTGTACCTGGCGCACTCCGTGGACCCCGAAACGCCGATCGAGGAAACCCTACGCGCCTTCGATGATCTGGTACGCCAGGGCAAGGTGCGCTACACCGGCTGCAGCAACTACCCCGCCTGGCAGGTCTGCAAAGCCCTGTGGATCAGCGATCGCCGCCACCAGACCGCCTTCGCTTGCTGCCAGGAACACTTCAACCTGCTGGACCGCCGCATCGAGCGCGAACTGGTGCCCCTGTGCCTGGCCGAGGGACTGGGCCTGATGACCTACAGCGCCGTGGCCGTCGGCCTGCTCACCGGCCAGTACCGCCGTGGCCAGACGCCGCCGGCGCACAGTCTCTGGGCCCGGCGGGAACAGCACCTCCAGAAACTGTTGACCCCGGAAACAGACCGCGTCATCGAAGCCGTCTGCACCATGGCCGCAGCGTATGGCAAGACCCCGGCCCAGGTCGCCATCGCCTGGGTGCTCTCCCGGCCTGGCATTTCCGCGGCCATGGTCGGTCCGGACGCACCGGAGCATGTGGACGACGCCGTGGGAGCTTGCGGTTGGACCTTGAGCCAGGCAGAACTGCACCAGCTGGACGAGCTCTCGGCCTGGGCCGTGGCCCATGGACAGGTGATCTGAACGGGGAGGTCATAGCGGGAAACTTCCCCGCAACACGGCTCTTCGTGGCAACGACGCGGCGCCGTTTCTCCGAGGTGCGGGCCGGGCAACGGCCGGGGGGGGGTGCTTGACAAAGGGTGCAGGATCCTTATGAACAAGAGCGGCATAAGGGTATGCAGCTGCGTAGGATGGCCTCGAGGTTTTACCGTCCGGTCCGCGTCAGGAGTCGCATCCGGCAGGCGTGTTGTGGTAACGCGCCGGTCAAACCTGAAAGGATAAACCCATGAGCAATCACTCACTCGACTCGTTTCTGCGGCAGATATCGCAGGATGCAGCCTTCACTGCGGCTATCAAGCAGGAGTTCGGCCAGCCGGAGGGCGGCATTCCGCTGGAAAAGGTGGCTGAATTCGCTGCCAGGCACGGCTACACTTTCTCCCTCCAGGAACTGGAAGGCGAGCTGGACGAGGCCCAGCTGGACGCCGTGAGCGGCGGCGCCTATGATGCCTTCCTCAAGATCGATGGCATAGACGGCGAGTCTTACAGTCTGAGCTACGACCTGAACACCACGAGTACGTTGGGGACGTTCGGCTCGCGCCTGTTCCTCAAGATCGAGTAATTGCCCGCTGTGTCGGCTCTGCCGGGGCTCGCACAGGCGGGCATGGTGCGACAGGTGCTCGATGCAGCCCGTTTCGAGGAAGCGGCGATCGGCCGACTGCTGGAATGCCCGGATCCGCGCCAGATCACGCGGATCCGGGCAGGCGTTCTGGGCTATCGAACCCGCGGGGACTCTGCGCTGGCGTCTCTGTGCCGCCTGTTTCTCATGGAGCGTGCCGAGTCCCGCGACGCTCTCCGGCGATCCCTCGGCTCCGAGTCTGTCGATGTCCTGCTTCAGGCGCGCCTCGTAACCGAGGCCGGCGGCTCGATCCTGCCCCTTGTCGCACTGCGTACAGCCGGCAGGCTCCGGCTGATCAGCGATCTGAAGTCGGAGCATCGTGACGGGCGCCGGGACTTCGTGCTCGGATCCGGCCCCATGGCCACCATGCTCTGCGACATGGCGGTGCCCGGACCCCATCGGCGAGGGCTCGATCTAGGCTGCGGTAACGGCGTGATCGCCTGCCGGTTAGCCAGCCAGGTCGAAGAGGTGGTGGCCACCGACCTTTCGGCGCGAGCGGTGCATTTCGCGGGCTTCAATGCGGCGCTCAACGATCTGCCCACCGTCTCCGCGCGCACGGGCGATCTGCTCGCGCCGGTGGCCGGCGAACGGTTCGATCTGATCCTGTCCAACCCGCCGATGGTTCTCGCTCCGGAAAGCACCTATCTCTATCGTGACGGTGGCAGTGAAATCTGCGCGCGTATCGTACGGGAGGCCCCGGCCCATCTGACGCCGGGCGGCTGCCTGCAGATGCTGTGCAACTGGCCGGAACGAGCCGGCGCCAACTGGCGCGATGCTCCCGCGGCATGGTTCGAGGCCAGTGGATGCGACGCCTGGGTGCTGCGCCTGCACAGTCTCGACGCGGTGACGTACGCCGACTCCTGGCTGCGCCAGCAACCTGGTGCGCCGCCGCCCACGGAAGCGGACATCGCCTGCTGGGCGGATCATCTGCAAGCCCAGGGCGCCGACGCGGTGGGTGGAGGGCTTCTCATCATGCGCCCGGCTCAGGGGCGCCCGCCGGTCACGACGCTGCGGGATGCGCCGCCCATAGGCGCGGACAGTGGCGTGGCCGTGGCGCGCCTGATGGCCGCCCATGCCTGCCTGGCCGCGCGTGGTCGTGACCAGGCGCTACTGGACCTGCGCTTGCGGCCGGCTCCCGAGCTGCAATTCCGTGAAACGCGGGTGGTGCGTGAGGGCGGCTGGCAGCTTCTGCGCCATCGCCTGCAACTGGCCCAGGGCCTGGGATTTGCCCTCCATATGGATGAAGAGTTGATCGCTGTGCTTGCCTGTCTGGACGGGCGCCGCACGGTAGCAGAGGCTGTGGACGCTTATGCGTCGAGCAACGAGGCGGACGCGGCCTCGTTGCTCGACAGGCTGCCGGACGCCATCCGCGCACTGTTGCGCCTCGGGATGGTGGCACCGGTTTGATCGAGCTCGCCCCGGGGCCCGGTCTCCGGGCGCGCGCGCAGGAAACAGCCTGGGTGGCCAGCATACCGGGCATGGTGATCCGGTCTCCGGACGGGCGCGCAGGAAACTTCAGCAGCAAGGTCTGTACCCTGGTCGCACTGCGCACCACCGGCCACCTCCGGCTGATCAGCGATCTGAGATCGGAGCATCGGGCGGGGCGCCGGGACTTCGTCCTCGGATCCGGCCCCATGGCCACCATGCTCTGCGACATGGCGGTACCCGGCCCCATGGCCGGGTGCTCGATCTAGGCTGTGGACGCTTATGCGTCGAGCAACGAGGCGGACGCGGCCTCGTTGCTCGACAGGCTGCCGGACACGCACGCCAACGCTTGCGGCACTCATTCGTTGGCGTTGCGGACCAGCCGGAAGCCGAAACTGTTGCTCTGCTGCCATGGCGACCGCCCGCCGAAACCAAGCCCGAATTCACCGGCGATACGCAGTGAGTTCGGGCCGTTGCCCCAGCCCCCGCCTCGCGTTACGCGTTGCAGCACGGAGGTATCGTCCGAGCCGCGATAGTCCGTCAGGGTGCCTCCGGGGTAGTTGGCCGAAGTTCGGGTCCGATCCCACACCCATTCGTTCACATTGCCACTCATATCATGGATTCCCAGTTCATTGGGCCGCTTGCTTCCCACCGGAGCGGTGCCGGTGCCACCTGGATGGTTGTGCCAGGCATAGTCGTCGGCATCGTTGGCGCCGGTGCTGCCGGCGAAAGCCCTATTATACCCGGTGGTATACACCCCGTCACCTGGATAATCGTGCCCGCTGGTCGCCCCCATGGCAGCCCACAGGCGCTCCATTTCGGTGGGAAGGCGATAACCATCGGCCGCCCAGTCCACGGTTACCCGGCTCCAGGCGTTGGAGGCTGAAAGTGGCACATCGTCGTAGGTCAACGCGTGGAAATCCACTCCACTGACGTTGTACGCGGGAGTCAGCCCTGCCGCGATACTCAGCTTGTTGGCATACGCGATGGCATGGTACCAGCTGACATACTCGACCGGCCGGTTGGCGGCATCACCACCGGTGTTGAACTGGCTGGGATTGACTCCCATGATCGCTTCGAACTGCTGTTGAGTCACCGGATACTGGCTCATCAGAAAGCCCTGGGTGATTTCACTGATGTTGTTCGGGTTTGCATCTCTTTGAAAACTGCCCGCAGGCACATAGACCATAGCGCCGAAATCCGGGGCCGGCGCGTCGCCGTTTACGCCCGAACCACTGTCCGCATCGCCTGTCTCACCGTTGGAGATGGGATCACCGTTGGTTACGGGATCCGTGCTGCTGGGGCTATCCGTCGGCGAGGAATTACCGCAACCGGCCAGCATGGCCAAAGAGAGTATCCCGGCAAAAGACACCATAGCTATTCCGTGTACTGCTCCGCAGATGCGTTCCTTTGCTATCATCTCCAGGGTCACCTTGCCCTTTCCATGGTAAAGTGGATAAGATCGTGTCCAGGTTGTCTGCCTGGACGCCCGCCCTGACTGTCATATGCCGGCCCTCCTGCCAGTTCGTCAACGAACGCTTGCCCGTATATAGCGATGGAACCTTACCGGTCAAGGCCTTTCCGGTTCAGAGTCCGGGGGTTGCAGCGGATCATTGTTTTTGACATGTTGCTGATGAGTACCGACCCCGGACTGAGGCCGGGAGAATGGCAGCGAGCCACACGGAGACCGCACATGACTGTTGTCTCGTTGTGGCACGGATGGTTACCGGGGATACCGAGCAACATGGCGACGCTCGACATCACAGGACTCCCATTACCGTTGGCACACACACTCTGGGCGTCAAGCACTCATGGCGGCATGGGTGACCGGCACGCGAGGCCCGAGAAGTTATCCGGAAAGCGATCAAACGTCGAGCACGACAACTCGAGATTGCGGGGAGAGCCGTGAGAAATTCTGCGAGAGACGTATGGGATGTGGTGAAAAAGACCGCCGTCAACTGGTACGACTCCGAACCCTGGCGGCAAAGTGCCATCCTGGCGTATTTTTCGATCTTTTCCGTGCCGGCCTTTCTGCTGATCGTGATCGTCATAGTGGGGTATTTTTATGGCGAAGAGGCTGTTTCGCAGCAGCTGTCGGCACGCATTGCGGACACCATCGGCGAGGAATCGGCCCGAATGGTTGAGCTCATGGTCGCCGATGCGGCGGATACCGGTTCATCACGGTGGGCCATGCTGGTGGGGATTGGTCTTCTGATTTTCGGCTCGACGACCGTCTTTTACCATCTCCAGCTTTCTCTGAACCGCATCTGGGGAGTGGTTCCTCACCCGGAAAAGGCATTTCTGAAATATCTGAAAGACCGTCTGCTATCATTCTGTCTGGTTTTGGTTATCGGTTTTCTCTTGCTGCTATCGATGCTCGTGAACTCCATTTTGGCCTTACTCAGTGACTGGATTATTTCTCATTGGCAAGAAGCACGGATACCCTTGATGATTGTGTCCAACTACGGTGTCACTCTCGCCATTACTACTGTTCTGTTCGCGTTTATGTTCAAGTTCCTGCCGGACGCTGTGATCCGCTGGCGCTCGGTATGGATCGGCTCATTGCTTACCGCGGTATTGTTTCTACTGGGGCAGTACGGCCTGCGCATTTACTTCCGCAACTATGATCCGGTATCGGCATATGGGGCCGCCGGTGCTCTCCTGCTGATCATCATCTGGGTTTCGTATGTGGCCTTGATCGTGCTGTTTGGCGCCGAATTCACCAAACAGTGGGCAACCAAGTTCGGGCATGGCATCACGCCCAAAAAGAGCGCTACTCTGTATGAAGGCAGAAAAGACAAATATCACGTAGGGATGGAGTGAGCCGGGAACAATACGGCATCGCCACACGCGGTACCGGTCGCTCAACGGGCTGCCGCACATTCTTCCGCAGGCAATGGAATCAACCGGCAGTGCGAACCGGGTGGCCGGCATAACACCACCCATATCGCGTGATGGGTGCGGGTCCGGCGAGCAGCCGTCGACCATCGGCGAACGCAGCGACGCGGTGGCATGGTCTTGACCATCAGGAGCCAAGTCGACATATAGAGGTTGTCTACTCGAAGGACTGCAACCTGATCGTCGATGGAGGCCACCATGCGAACGCTACTCATACTCGGTGTGCTCGTGTTGGGTACTCTCGGCAGCTCCACGGCCCAGCGTCCCCAGGATACTCCCGCCGGAGTACCGACACCGACTTCGCCACGCATCCAGGACCCGCCAGCCGACGTACCGACCTACGTGATCCCCCGCCGGCCGGGCCCCATCGAGATCGATGGACGGGCTGATGACGAAGCCTGGAACGCGGCGGATCCCATCGAGTTCACCTTCCCGTGGAACGACGTCACGCTGGAAGAACCTCAGACCACCATAGCGCGCCTGCTGTACGATGACGAGGCCCTCTACGTCGTCTTCGAATGCGTCGATCCCTACCTGGATTCCCAGGTGACCGAGCGCGACGGGCCGGTGTATGAAGAGGACTCGGTCGGGCTCTTCCTGGCTCCCAATCCGCACGACACCAGCGTCTACTTCGGCTTCGAGATGAACATCCTAGGTACCCTGCTCGATTATGTCGCTTATGACGGCGGCGAGGTACGCACGCCAGGCGAGTCCATCCGCTATGAGTGGCGCAGCGAGGGCGTGGAGATAGAGACCACGTACGAAGGCACGCTGAATGACCATAGCGATATCGACGAAGGCTGGGTGGTGGAGGCGCGCATTCCATTCCACAACTTCCGTCACTATGGAGCCCGCATCCCGCCTCAACCCGGCGACCTGTGGCACATCAACCTGATCCGGAACGCCGGGTACAAGGGCCAGTTCAGCCTGTGGTCCGACACCCGAGCAGAGAGGCCGTCTTTCCACCACTCGGCCTGGTTCGGAATAGCTTCTTTCTCTTTCCGTGTTCCGTGATGGCCTCTGCTATCACCGGGTACTCGCATACCGGAAACTCACAACAAGGAGTGCTACCATGAAAATCTGCATGACCCATTATGCCTTCTATCCCACGACAGGTGGAGTGGAGTCCCATTTGCTGGATCTATGCCAGGAGCTGGTCAAGCAGGGCCATGAAGTCCACACCCTGGTGGGCACCCTGGAGGGGCGCCCCGCCCAGGAAGAGGTGGAGGGTGTCCAGATCACGCGCGAGGAGCTGATGAACCCGGAATGGATTCGCAGCCGCAAAGAGGAGATGGGCAAGACGGCCGAAGTGGAGGTCGATGAGCTGCGCGACCAGGTACGGGACATGTACAGCGCCTTCATCGATAAACACGACATCGAGGTGGTGCACGGCCACAACTTCCATCACTTCGTGCCGGAGCACGGCATGGCGCTGACCGAGCTGTGGCGCGACGGGTTGCCCAACGTGCTCACCGTGCACGAAGTCTGGAGCGAGTTTATCTGCGAAGACCTGCTGGAGCGAGCCCGCTGGGATTCCATCATCACCTTCTGCGATCATGTGACCCACGGCCTGAAGGAGCAGGCACCGCATCTGGACAACATCGTCAAGGTCTTTCCAGGTATCGACGTGCAGCAGTTTTCACCGCAGAACCAAAACGACAAGTGGGCCGACAAGCTGGCCCTGCACGACCGGCCGGTGATCCTGCATCCGGCCCGCATGCTGCCGTGGAAGGGGGTGCTGTACAGCATCCGGGCCATGACGGAGGTCAAGAAGGAATTCCCGAAGGCTTTGTTGATCGTCACGGATACCGAGGACATCGTGGACTGGATCCGCGAGCTCAAGGGGTACAAGGAACAGGTGCTGGCGGAGATCCAACACCTGGGCCTGGTGGACAACGTCATCACGCAGCCGTTCCCGTACGTGGAGTTGCCCTGGGTGTACAATCACTGCGACGTGGTGATCTATCCCACCATCGGCGAAGAACCGTTCGGACTGGTTCCCGTGGAGGCGATGGCGTGTGCCAAGCCGACGGTGGTGACGCGCAGCGGCGGCATGGTGGAGTCGGTCATCGACGCGGAGAACGGGTATATCATCGAGAAAAAGGACCCCGAGGCCCTGGCGGACCGCATCTTGCGCTTCCTGCGGGATCCGGATCTGGCGGCGCAGTTCGGCCAGGCCGGCCGGCAGCGCGCCGAGCAGGTATTCTCGCGTGAACGGATGGCACAGGAAACGGCAGCGGTGTATGCCAGGGCCTGTGAGCAGGGCCGCGAACGCCAGCAAAATCCGGAAAAACGCTGAGACCCTCAGCTCTGGAAGGGAGGAGCTATGAAGGCGGTGATCCTGTGCGCCGGCCAGGGGACGCGGCTGCGTCCGCTCACCCACACCGGCGCCAAACACCTTCTGCCGGTAGCCAATCGTCCGATCCTGTTTCATGTTCTGGACAGACTGGTGGAAGCCGGCATCGACGAAGTATGCGTGGTCGTCAGCGAGGGGGCCGCGAAGATGCGCGCTGCCCTGGGCCATGGCGAAGAGTGGAATATCCGTATCGAGTACGCCACCCAGCACGCCCCTCGCGGACTGGCGCACGCCGTGAACGTAACCCGCGAATTCGTCGGCGACGACCGGTTTCTGGTCTACCTGGGCGACAACCTGCTGGAGGATGGAGTGCGCGACTTCGTCCGGTCTGCGTGGGAAGAAGCCACGGACGGCGCAGTACTGCTGGCCGAGGTGTCCGATCCCAGCCGTTTCGGAGTGGCCCAGCTCGATGCCCAGGGCCGGCTGATCGCCGTTCAGGAGAAACCGGCGAACCCGCCGTCCAATCTGGCCCTCACCGGCGTATATGCCTTCACGCCGGCGATTTTCGAATCCATCGCGCGCATTCGACCTTCCGACCGCGGCGAGCTGGAGATCACCGATGCCATCCAGGACCTGCTCGACAGGGGGTGTTCGGTGACGGCCCGGCAGGTGGAGGGCTGGTGGCTGGATACCGGCATGCCGGACGATGTGCTGCGGGCGAACCAGCTGTTGTTGGAAGCGTTGCCCGTGGAAGACGCCGTGGATCCCGACGAAGTGGACTTCCAGGTGGAAGGCCGCGTCTATTGCGAAGAGGGTGTCCAGGTCAAAGACAGCCTCGTCCGCGGGCCGGCCATCCTGGGGGCCGACTGCCATATCGAACGCGCTTTCATCGGGCCCTTCAGCGCCATCGGGGCCCACTGCCGCATCGTCGACACCGAACTGGAAAACAGCATTCTGATGCCTGACTGTGATATCCAGGGGGTGCCGTTCAGTCTGGACTCCAGCATTCTGGGCCACGAGGTCATCATGCGCTACACCGACGAGTCTTCGGCCCGCAACCGTCTCATTCTGGCCGACCACAGCCAGCTCTGGTTGACTAGTTAGCGTCACGAGTCCGACGGATGACTGTTATCACCGTACCAGAAAGGAGTGTGCATGTCCAAGGAAAAAGAGCAGCATTGCGGTCGGCCGGAAAGCGATACGCCGTCTTCGGCCTCACCGCCGCCGCGTGATAAAAAAACCGCATTCATCGCGGTATCTCCGCAAGGATGGCATCTGCAGTCCTCGCTGGAATACGAGGGATCTCCCCTGCTGGATTGTCTGGGCCTGAGCAAGGCTGACCTGGAGGAACGGGCCTATCGGAACACGTTCGATTGGCTGGTGCGCCACTTCGACACCGAAGAGGGCGCATTCCACGGTTATTACGACACTCGCAGCCGCGAGTTCGCTTTGCCGCAGACCGTCAATCTCATCGCCCCGTTCCAGCTGCTGGCCGCTTATGACCGTCACGGCGACGACGAGTTGCTGCAGATGTCCCGGCGCTGCAGCGACTGGCTCGAGAACAACATGGTGGAGAACCATCCCATGAGCCTGGTTCTCGGCGGGGTGCGGGACAACATCAAACCCGAGCAGTTGTGGACCAAGTACACGGCGGACTACGTCATCCTCAATCTGGCCCTGTTCGAGCGTTCCGGTGACGAAGAGGTGGTCCGGCGAGCGGTGCGTGGCAGCAAGTTCCTGCTCCAGTCACAGAACCACCAGTTCGCCCCCAAATACGACCATGCGCTGGAGCGCTGGGTGTCCCACGGCTGGCAGTCGTTCGGCCGGGTGGTCGTGGCCATGATCGCCCTGGAGGACGTGCTGGATGTGGAGGAGTGGCTCGACCGGGCCACCGTGTGGGCGGAGTACGGCACGGAATTGCAGGATAATGACGGATGCCTGCGCCTGATCAACGGGACCTACTACAGCAGTGATATCGCGGCAGACGAAATCCGGGCGTTGATTCGATGCTTCTGGCGCACCAACCGCAGAAAGTACCGTACCGCCGCCATCCGCTTCGCCGACTGGCATGTGCAGAACCAGTTGTCCAATGGTGCCTGGCCGCTGAGCATCGATCGGTGGGGCGTGACCGTAGGCGAATACATCGGCCCGGGAGATGTCCCCAACATCGCCATCTCCATGCTCCTGATGCACAAGGCTATCGGTGACCTGCGCTACCTGGTGACCGCGGTGCGAGCGCTGCGCTACTCTCTCTCGCAGCAGCTGGTGCCGTGGCAGGATGAGCCGGTGGGAGCGGATCCCAATGCGCTGTGGGGTTTCTGGTCATGGGATCCGCGCTACGACTGGACCATGTCTCCGGACCAGTCCACCCATCACGTGCGCGGATTCTGGTTTTTCCTGGACTACTTCTACTCGCTGGATTCCAGTGTCCAGGAACAGCTGGTGGAAGCCGTGGAGGCAGCCGACGCGGAGTGCTGATGAGACGGCGTGAGAACCTGGCGCTGACTTCCTTGCGGGCGCGGACTTCCCTGCTGGCACGGACTTCCCTGCTGGCACGGACTTCCCTGCTGGTGCGGACTTCCCTGCTGGCGCTGAGCATCGTGCTCAACGGTTGCGGTCGAGAATCGAGAACCACCCTGCGCGTGGCCAACTGGGCGGGTCCTGAAGAGATCGCCGTCGAGGAGGCCAACCTGGCGGACTTCCGTGCCATGCATCCCGAGCTCCGGGTCATTCTGGAGCCCATACCACGCCCCGGCGAGTACGAGCAGAAGATCCTCACCAGCATTGCCGGCGGAACGGCGCCCGATGTCATCCTGCTGGATGCGATTCACGGACCCCGGTTCATCGCCGCCGACGCGCTGCTGAACCTGCGTCCGGCGGCGCGCGCGTTCGGCGTGGACCTGGATTCCTTCTATCCGCAAGTCCGATCGATTTTCGCGCGCGGCGATACGCTGTATGCCGTTCCCAAGGATTTCACCCCGATGGTCATGTACTACAACCGCAAGCTGTTCGAGGCTGCCGGAGTGGCGCCGCCGGCCGCGGGGTGGTCCTGGGATGATTTTCTGGCCAAGGCGAAAGCGCTGACCCGTGATCTGGACGGAGACGGACGCATCGATCAGTACGGCACCGCGGTTCCCGCCGAGTTCTACACCTGGTCGCCGTGGGTGTGGTCCAACGGCGGTGACTTCCTCTCCCCCGATGGAGCCCGGGCTACCGGTTACCTGAACGGAAACCGGACGCTGCATGCCCTCGGCTTCCTGCTCGATCTGAGCCGGCGGCATCAGGTGGCACCCGATCATGCTCGTTTGCAGTCGCTGGGCGGTGAGCTGAGCATGTTTCTGGCCGGACGGGTGGCCATGGCAGAGTCGGGTCACTGGTGGATGCCCCAGATTACCGCGGCCACCGAACTGGAGCCCGGTGACGTGGGCATCGCTCCTGTTCCGGTACCCGCGGGCGGTGAGCGCCAGACGGTCTTTTTTGCGGCCGGTTGGGCGGTCACCAGGCAGACCCGGCACCCGGAACTGGCCGCCCGGCTGGCACTGCACCTCAGCGGCCCTGAAGCCAGCCGGCGCCGGGCTGAACGCGGTGTGGCGATTCCGGCATCCGTGTCGCTGGCGCGCGAGCTGGCAGATGAGGACGAGTACGGGCTCAAGGCCCGCTTCCTGGACGAGATACCGTATGCCCGGGCGCCCTGGGGAGCGCGCCTGGCCCATGCGGATATACTCGAGGAAGCAGCGGCCGAGGCATTCGCGGCCGCATGGCTGCAGGGGGCTTCCCTGCGCCAGGAGCTGGATCGGGCCGCCCACCGGATAGACGCGGAACTGCAACGGCGGGTGCGCCATTACACCGTTCATGACAGCAGGGAAAGGCGGCCGGAATCGCCCATGGTCCGCCTTGCCACCATCATCACCGGTGCGGGCATCGCCGGCTTGCTGGCCGTGGCCCTGATGGCACGCCGTGCCCAACGACGCGAAGCGCTATGGGCGTGGGGCTTTCTGCTGCCGTCGGCCATCCACCTCGGTTTCTTCATCATTACTCCGCTGGTGTTTTCGCTGTACATGGCCTTCCATCGCTGGGAGCTGCTGGCTCCCAGCCATCCGTTCGTGGGCTGGTCCAACTTCACCTCGCTGTTGACGGGAGAGCACAGCCAGCACCTGGGGCGCGCTTTTCTGAATACCGCGGTATACACCGTGCATGTGCCGGTTTCGCTGGCGCTCGCGCTGGGAGTGGCGCTGGTGCTGAACCGCTGTGGCCGCGGTCGTGCCCTGCTGCAGACCATTTTCTTTCTGCCCAATCTATGCCTGATGGCGGCCGTGGCGGTGGTCTGGAAATGGCTGTACAACCCGGAGTTCGGTTTGATCAGCGGCGCTCTGTCGTTGCTCGGTGTAGACAAGGAGATCGGCTGGCTGACCTCACCGGAGCTGGTGGCCGGAGTGGTCCCCCTGCCAGTGCTGGCCATCATGATCATGGCCGTGTGGATGACCTTGGGCATTCAGGCGGTGGTCTATCTGGCCGGACTGCGGGCCATTCCTCCAGTATATTACGACGCTGCGCGGGTGGATGGCGCCAGCCGCTGGCAGACTTTCCGGCACGTCACCGTGCCGCTGCTCAAACCCACGACGCTGTTTCTGCTGGTCACCTCCATCATCGCCTCTTTCCAGGTCTTCACGTCCATTTACGTGATGGTCGACCAGACATTGCTGCGCACGCACCAGACCGATGTGCTCGTGTACCAGATTTACGACTACGCGTGGGGAACGCGCGGCGATCTCGGCCTGGCTTCGGCGCTGTCGTGGATCCTGTTCGTCGTCATTCTGGCCGTGACCGCGGTCCAGTTCCGGTTGATCGGCCGGGAGGTGCACACGCCATGAGACGTCTGTCTGCGCCTACGCTGGCGGCTTACGTCGCGGTGGGTCTGGTGGCGGCCACGATGCTGCTGCCATTGCTGTGGATGCTCAGCGCGTCGCTGATGACCCATGGCGAAGCCCTCAGCCGCCCGCCGCGGCTGCTGCCGCAAGTGCCGCAATGGCGGAACTACGCCGAAGCGCTCCGCCTGGTACCCTTTCACCGGTTCTTCCTCAACAGCCTGATCATGACCGGACTGGCGGTCGTACTGCAGCTGGTGACCTGCTCCACCGCAGCGTATGCCTTCGCCCGGCTCCGGTTTCCCGGCAGTGGAAAGCTGTTCGCCGGGTACCTGGCCACCTTGATGGTGCCGCCCGTGGTCACCATGATCCCGGCTTTCCTGCTGGTCGTCGACCTGGGCTGGAAAGGCACCCATGCGGCGCTGGTGGCCCCCTTTGCCAGCAGCGTCTGGGGCATCTTCCTGCTGCGGCAGTTCTTCCTCGGCCTGCCGCGCGAATTGGAGGACGCGGCCCGCATCGATGGTGCCGGGGAACTGACCATCTTTACCCGCATCATGCTGCCGCTGTGCAAGCCGGCCCTGGCGACCCTCGGTGTGTTTGCGGCCACCTCCACATGGCAGCAGTTCCTCTGGCCCCTGGTGGTCACCGACACCATGGAGATGCGGCCGGTGAGTGTGGGCATAGCGCTTTTCGCCACCCTCCACGAACACATGCCGCACTACCAGATGGCGGCGGCGGTGGTGGCCATGGTCCCCATGCTGATCGTGTTCGTGGTAGCCCAGCGGCACCTCGTCCAGGGGATCTCGCTGACCGGTATGAAAGGTTGAAGCGGGAGAGGCGGGAGGCGAAAAGAGAAGATGCGTGAGACGCAAGCGGGAGAGGTTGGAGCCGAAAGGAGGAGATGCGTGAGCAACGGAGATCGATGCAGGTCGCGGCCATTTCGCTTGATCGCCTTCGACTGGGATGGCACCGCGGTACCGGATCGCAAGGCGCCGGCAGACGACGTGGTGCCCCGGGTAGAGACGTTGGGCGCCCGGGGTGTGGTGTGCGCCGTCATCACCGGCACGAACATCGGCAACCTGGAGCCGACCTTTTTCGAGCGGTTGGATCCCCGCCGCCGGTATTGCCTGCTGGCGTGTATGAATCGTGGATCCGAGGTATTTGGATACGACGACAACGGCAACCGCCTGCTGCTGTACCGCCGCGAAGCCACGGCAGCAGAAAACCAGGCCATGGACGAGATCGCCATCACCCTCCGCGATGAGCTGGCGCAACAATTCGGACTGGAGACGAACATCGTCTTCGACCGCCTGAACCGCCGCAAGATCGATCTGATTCCCGTGGAAGAATGGGCCGACCCGCCCAAGGCACGGATCGGCGAACTCCTGGAGGCGGTCAATACGCGGTTGGAGCGCTGCCAGGTCGAGGGCGGCATTCAGCACATCATGGACAGAGTCTCGGAGGAGGCCGCCCGGCGCGACCTCGATGTTCGGCTGACCACCGACGTGAAGCATGTGGAACTGGGGCTGACCGACAAGTCTGACTCGGTGGCCTACCTGCTCGAGCATGTGGCCGCTCGGCGCGGTATCCAGCGTTCGCGGATCTGTTTCCTGGGCGATGAGTTCGGCCCGATCGCCGGTTTTCGCGGCAGCGACTACATGATGTACGGCGTCACCGGCGCCGCGTACTACTCGGTGGGCCGCGAGCCCAATGGAGTGCCGGAGGGCGTCGTCCATCTGGGCGGCGGCGTACCCCGGTTCCTGGAGTTTCTGGATGCCCAGATCCAGGCATGGGAGACGGCAGGGGATGAATGATCTCGGCGAATACCCGCGCTGGCAGGTATGCGAACAACCGTGGGAACCGCAGCGCAACCAGGTCTGGGAAAGTCTGTTCACCACAGGCAACGGGTATCTGGGCATCAGGGGTCACCCGGATGAGGCGTTTGACGCCGGTCCCAGCTTGCGGGGCATCTACGTGGCCGGTGTGTACGCGCCGGACCAGGCCGGCATCCCCGAACTGGTCAACTTGCCCGACGTGTTCGCGGTGGATATCCTGCTGCAAGGACGGCACGTGCGGCTGCGGCCGGAGCGGGTCACCGAGTACCGCCGGGTGCTGGACCTGCGCTCGGGTGTGCTGCGCCGCGAGCTGGTCTACGTGCAGGGGAAGCGCGCCACCCGGTTATGCTTCGAGCGCTTCGCCAGTCTGGCGGCACCGCACCTGGCCGGACAGCAGATCACCGTGACGCCGCTGAACTGGAGCGGCACCGTCGAGGTGCGCCTGTTGATCGACGCCCAGGCGCGCAACCTGTCGCGCCGCCAGTTCCGCATGCTGCAGTTGCGCCGGGTGGGCCGCGACCGGGTGCTGGCCAGCGCCGTGACCCGGGACGCCAGGATCCGCCTCGGAACTGCGTTCAGGACGCATGCCTGGGTGCATCAGACCCGCCCCCCGGAGCCGGTGGCCTCCACGGTGCGGCGCGGGGCGGGCATCTCCTACCGATGCGAGCTGGAGGCGGGACAGCGAGCCTGCTTCGACCGCGTCATCGCGGTGCACACCTCCCGGGATCCGGATTCGATCAGCGTCGAGCGCCAGTGCCTCGCGGCCATTCACCGGTCGACGGGACCTTCCTATGGCTCGCTGCTGCGGGCCCACAAGACCGCCTGGGATGACGAGTGGCTGGCCTGCGATGTCGAGATCGACGGCCCCCAGGACGACCAGCGGGCCATTCGCTTCGCCATATTCCAGTTGCGCCAGGCCTGCTCGCGCTTCGATCCCACCGTCAGCATCGGTGCCAAGGCGCTCAGCGGCGAAGCCTACCGGGGGCATGTGTTCTGGGATACGGAGATATTCATCCTGCCGCTGTTCGTGCACACGCAGCCACGGGCAGCCCGGCGGCTGCTGGAGTACCGCTGCCGCCTGCTGGACGGAGCGCGTCACAAGGCGGCACGCAACGGCTATGCCGGAGCCATGTTCCCCTGGGAGAGCGCCGACACCGGCGATGAGACCTGTCCCCGGTACGTACCCGATCCCCGCACCGGCGAACCGGTGCGTGTATGGACCGGTGAGCTGGAGCAGCATATCACCGCTGATGTGGCGTACGCGGCGCACCGGTACGTGGAGGCCACGGGAGACGGCGATTTTCAGGAGCAGTGGCTTCACACCCTGGCTGTCGAAACCGCACGCTTCTGGGCCAGCCGGGTGGAGTGGAGCGAGGACCGCGGCAGGTATGAGATCCGCGATGTGATCGGGCCCGACGAGTATCACGAACATGTCGACAACAATGCCTTCACCAACTACATGGCAGCCTGGAACCTGCGCCTGGGCGCGGCCACCGTCCGGATGCTGCTGGAGGGCACGATGCCGGCGCGGGTGGCACTCGGTCAGCAACTGGGCGTGAGCCGGGAAGAAGCCGGCCGGTGGGAGCGCATGGCGGCACGGCTGTTCATACCGTACGACGAAAGCCGTGGCATCCACGCACAACACGAGGGCTTCTTGGAGCTGGCCGAAGCGGACGCCAGCCTCCTGTCCGTCCGCCAGAGCACCGAACCGGAGAAGGTGCGGATGCCCAGGATCTGGGCCTCCCAGGTGCTCAAGCAAGCCGATGTGGTCATGTTGATGAACCTGTTCCCCGACGCATTCGGTCCGCAGACCAAAAAGGCCAACTTCGACTACTACGAGCCGCGCACCACGCATGACTCTTCGCTCAGCCCCAGCGGTCACGCGCTGCTGGCCGCGGATCTGGGAATGCGGGACAAGGCCTACGAGTACTTCCGGTGGTCGGCGTTCACCGACCTGGAGGATCGCATGGGCAACACAGCCGACGGGCTCCATGCCGCGGCCATGGGCGGCACCTGGCAGGCCGTGGTCTTCGGGCTGCTGGGCCTGCGGTACGAGGATCGGCGGTCCGATGAAAGGCAGCCCGACGACCGGGGGCCTGACGATCTACCGGCCGGTGGCGGCCCGCGCGGGGGCGGCCACCGCGAAGGCGCTCAGCCCGGTGGCCCACCGGCCGGCGGCGAACAGCGCGGGGGCGGCCACCGCGAGGGCGCTCAGCCTGACGATCTACCGGCCGGCGGCGAACAGCGCGCGGGTAGGCCTCTCTTCTGCCTCCCCGTCCTGCCGGACTGCTGGCGTCAGGTGCGTTGCCGCATCCAGTATGACGGGACGATCTACTCGTTGTGGGTGCGAGGCGGCCAGGTCACCATGGTGCGCGAGGACAGCGACTGAAGGCCTGGAGTGTGGCGTAGCCGCCATGAACCGGAGATCCACCCCCAACTCCACCTAACTCCGGCTAACTCCGGCTCACTGCGCCTAACTCCGCTCGAGCTGCTGGCGCAGCGTGGAAACGGACACCGTGTTGAGGATGTGTTCTTTCTGGAGCCAGGCGCGTCGCGCCACGTTGATGCCCACGCCCATCCAACCCAGACCGCCCACGCTGTGAGCGTCGGAGCCGAGGGTGAACATCGCACCCATGCTTCGCGCATCTTGGCAGTAGGTGTCCGGCAGATCCAGGCGATCGGGCTGGGCATTGATCTCCAGGAAGACGCCGTTGTTCACGCAGCTTTCGAACACGCGGGCCGTGTCAAAAAGGAGCGGCTCCCGGCGTCCGATGATGCGTCCCAGGGGATGGGCCAGGCAGTGAATCACGCCGGACTCGATGGCCGCCAAAAGGCGGTCGGTCATCTTGTCTTCGCTCAGTCTGCGGTCGTAGTGGATGCTGCCGACCACCCAGTCCAGCTGCTCCAGCGTCTTGTGTTTCAAGTCGAGAGTACCGCTCTGGAGGATGTCGACCTCGATTCCGGCCATGACCCAGAGGTCTTCCATCTGCGCGTCCACCGAGCGTATCTCGTCCGCGTGCCGCAGACAGCGATCGTCATCCAGGCCCTGGGCCATGGCAACGCGCTTGGAGTGATCCGTGATGGCCAGATAGCTGTACCCGCGCTTCCTGGCCGCGTCTGCCATCTGCTGTACGGTGTGGCTTCCGTCGCTGGCCACGGTGTGCGACTGGAAGTCGCCCCGAATATCATCGAGGTCCACCAGAACGGGTAGCGTGCCCTGCCTGGCCGCCTCCACTTCGCCCCGGTCTTCCCGCAGTTCGGGAGGAATCCACTGCAAGCCCAGCGCTGCATACACCTCTTGTTCCGTCTTGCCGGCCATCCGGTCTTCACCGCTGAACAGCCCATATTCGTTCAGCTTCCAGTCATGCTCCTGGGCTATGCGGCGCACGGCGATGTTGTGGTCTTTCGAGCCGGTGAAGTAGAATACCGCCGCTCCCCAGTTCGCCGCATCGCAGAACCGGAAATCCACCTGGAGGCCGCTTTGCAGCCGGACACTGAGTTTCTCCGACCCCTGGCTGATCACCGCCGCGATCTCCTTGTGGCTCGACAACTGCGTCGCGGCTCGCATGCGATCCTCGGCCAGCACCAGGACATCGAGATCGCCCACAGTTTCCCTGCCGCGCCGGTAGCTTCCGGCTATTTCCCACTGCTTGACGGTATCCAGTTCGGCCAGGTGGCGGCGGAGCGATTCCACCTGCTGGACGGCTTCGCTGTATAAAATCCGGTCGGATGTCCCGGACAAGGTCTGGATCCCCCGGAGGATCTGCCGTTGGCTCTTCTCTCCGAATCCCTCCACCTCCTGAATCCGGCCGGCTGCCGCTGCCTGCTGCAGCTCTTCCAGAGACTGGACTCCGAGCTCCTGGTAAAGCTTCATGGCTTTCCTGGGGCCGATACCTTCCACGCCCATCACCTGGATCAGTCCTTGCGGCCATTCGGCGCGCAACTCCTCAAGCCGCTTGCATGTTCCCGTGTCCAGAATCTCCCTGATCTTGCCAGCGGTGCTCACACCGACGTTGGGCAGCGTCTCGAAGGATTCCCCCTGCTCGATCATGTCCTGTAGCCTTCGGGACGTGGAGCGGACCGTGCGACTGGCGGCCTGGTACGAGCGAATGCGAAACTCGTTGGCACCCTTCAGCTCCAGAAGGTCGGCGATTTCATCCAGCAGGTCTGCTACGCGTGAGTTTTCCATGGCCTGTCGCTCATATGACGATCAGCAGGCGCCTGCAAGTCGGCTCGTTCCACGAAGAGTCCGGTCATCTCCTCCATGGATTAAAAGATAGGCACAATGGTACACCACTCCATCCGCAGAACAGGCCAGTTTCGCCTTCACGATTGCTGAGTGCAGGAGCACATACTGAGAAACAACTTGTGCGGCAACGATTTCAGAGCCGTTGAGCGACGCCGCTGGCGGTGGCCGCGCGCAGTCTGGTTATCCGGGGGCAGCGCCGCCGCCGCGGAGTACGCAGGCGACGGTGTGCAGGCGCACTGTCGGTGAAGCAGAGTGAGCCGATGACCGACCGCTACGCCTATCCGTGACACTTGCAGGCAGAGGGCTCTTGACTACAATGCCCTGATTTGTTATACAAGTCCATCGCCCACCGACTCAGGCGAATATCCCGAGCGCCTGGATGGCACCGATCGGCAAGATGGGCTTGGGAGCCTGTTCACCGTTGCATCACCCGCAGCGGCGGTCTGCCTCTCCGGAGGCAGCGGCCTTCTGCTTCTCCGGGGGCAGCGCCGCCGCCGCAGAGAACGCAGGCGACGGTGTGCAGGGCCGTCCAGGTCGATCGAGACTGTACGCATGGGCAGATGCATGGGCAGATGAGGCCAGGCACGGCACCGGTATCCGCGCGACGACACCGCGGCCCGGTGCATGGGGGAACCGGCGAAGCCTATTGATTGCCGTTGTCCACAGCGCAGCGTGTGCGGCGCAGACCGAGGAACGATGAAACCGTTCAGATGCTCCATTGTCCTCGTCCAGGTTGTGGCCATGACCTGCATACCGGTTATGCTGCCGGGCCAGACACTTGAAGACATGGCCCGCCACCCCCCTGTTTCGATCAGGGGCAGCATGACCGCCAACGCGATCGGCTATCATGCATCCGGGATGGCGGACCGTATGCGCCCTGTAACCATGCTCTGGTCCGCCCAT
>SLHA01000046.1 GCA_007136405.1 Candidatus Latescibacterota bacterium | reverse complement strand
GGGCCGGGTGTGCGTGGTTTCCGGTTGGAGCATCCGCGTGGTGGGGGGGCCTTTTACCACCCTGGCGCCGTGGCTGTCTGCGGTCAGGCGCTGGAACTGGGTCTGGTCGTCAATATCCATGCCAACGGCACGGCCTATCTGCCGGACGCAGCACGCCTGCTGGCGGAGTTTCCGGATCTGCCCTTCTGCCTGGATCATTGCGGCTACCTCCGGCCCGGCGAAACGGCGTTGACCGCCGGCATACTCGAACTGGCACGTTTTCCCAATCTGCATGCCAAGATATCGTTCTACGCCGAGTCCGGTGCCGAGTACGTGGCCCTGGGACGCCAGGTGGTGAAGAGCTTCGGCCCGGACCGCTGCATGTGGGGAGGGAATTTTCCAGGCGAGTTGTGGCATCCGCGGCTGGATTATGCCGAGCACCTGGCCATGCTGCGGGACCGGATATGCACCAGTCCGGCGGAACGGGAAGCCATCCTGGATACCACGCCCATGCGCCTCTGGTTTCCCTGACGGGCCGCCAGGCAGCCCACGGCGTTACTGACCACTGATCCATACCGGCTGGACGATCCGTCCAGACAATGCCTCTCTGGCGCTGTCGGTGGGTCTACCTCCCGATCACATAGCCATACGGATCCACTTCCTGCCGCAGGAGGCGCAGTTCCTCCGCACGTGGAGGTGTGGTGGCCTCTGTCCTGTCCACCGGTGACAACTCGAATCCGGTGTGCTCCTGCACCTGCTGCAGCGTGACGCCGGGGTGCAGGCTTTCCACCTGCATGCGCAGCGTGTCCGCGTCGTACCCGAGCACGGCCAGATCCGTGATGACCTTGTACGGTCCTGTGCCAGCCGGCAGACCGGCGTGCTCCCGCGCTCCCGGACCGGTGAGATATCCGGGGGTGGTGAGAAAATCCAGTTGCTCCACGAACCGGCGCCGGTCGTGCTGCATCATCACCATGATCCGCCAGCAGAAACTGGCGAAGTCGTTGGCGCCTCCACTACCCGGAAAGCGAACCCGGGGACGGGCGTACGGACCGATCACCGTGGAGTTCAGATTGCCGTAGGCGTCGATCTGCGCTCCCCCCAGAAAGGTGTAGTCCATCATGCCCCGCTGGCACGACTCCAGCACGTCGCTCATGCTGGTGGCGGACAACGCCTGCCATGCGGTGCGCGAGTCTCCCACCGATATGGGCATGGACGGCAGGCGGGGAGCCAGACCGCCCGCCTGGAAGGCGATGTACAGCTGCGGCGCATGGGTTCGCTGCGCCAGCATGGCGGCGGCGCAAGGTGCTCCGGTGCCCACGCCTACGGTCGCTCCATCCTCCAGCAGGCGCGCTGCGACACAGATCATCAGTTCCATGGCGGTGTAATCAGTCATGCGGCCCGCTCCTCTCCGGTCCTTCCGGACGGCCTGGGCACCGTTCCTGGTGGCGCAGTTGGCGCAGTCGTTCATGGCCGCCACAGCGCGCCAGGTAGGCCTCGAAGTCCGGCGTGTCATGGATGTGTTCGTCCAGGAATCGTTTGAGTTCACCCGGATCCCGCTCCACTTCCAACCAGCGCCGCAGGTGGTCTTCATCGGAAAAGTACTCCCCGGGCATGTTGCCCGGATACGAACCGTACGGCACCAGGCAGACCGCGTCCACGCAGAAAGACGGTATGGTCGTGGCATGCGGGGTGGCACGGATTGCCTCATTGTCGATGAGCCGTTCGGTGGTGACGATCACTCGTTTGGCGGCCCGGGCCAGTTCACGGTCCGCCACGGTGATGCCCTTGATGCGGCAGTTTCCATACCGATCCGCCTCATGCACGTGTATGACGGCCACATCCGGCCACAGAGCCGGCACCGCCAACAGTTTTTTGCCCGTGAACGGGCAGCGGATTACGCGCGCGGCGCTGTGGGTGTACGTATCTGTTCCCAGCATGTTTCTGGCCGGCATGAACGGAATGCCGGCCGCGGCGGCCTGCAGGCGACACGCCAGCGCGTAGTTGGTCCATTCGCACACCTCGATGTCGCCGCTCTCCATGAGTCGCCGGGCCTGTGGGGACAGTCCGCGAGCTTCCAGGCCGACGATGTAGGCGATGTCGACCCGGGCCAGCAGCCGGTGCCCGTCCAGGTTTCCAGCGGCCAGTATCTGGAAGTCGTGCGTGGTCGTGTGGCCGGCAAATCCCAGGTCGCGTCTGCGCTGCCGGACGATTTCGTGGAGCGGGGCGGTAGCGATGCGGTTGGTGCCGAAACCGCCGGAGGCGAGATAGTCACCGTCGCGGACGAATCGTTCCACAGCGCTGCGCACCGACATCACCTTGTCCGCAAGAGCTCTGGATTTGGTCCGGAAAAAGGCTCGTGCCGCGTCCGGATCCGGATCCATGAACAACGGTCCGCGACCTGCCGACAACTGGGTCATGTATCCACCTCCAATGTGCCTTTCAGGCACCAATGTCATCAGGCATGATGCTGTGGACTGCTGTCAACTACGGCTCGATACACTGAGTATGTGCAGCAACAGCTTGTCGCGGCGTTGCACGAGGCGATCGCGCTCCTCGGCCGTGTAGTCGTAAAAGCCCGCACCCGTTTTGGCACCCAACCGGCCTGCTGATACCAGCTCCTTCAGTACAGTGGCCGGTTCCCTGGCCACGCTCAGATCCTCAAAGAGATACTGGCTGATGGCCGCGAACACGTCCAGTCCGCCCAGATCCGCCGTGCGCAACGGCCCCAGCAGACCGTAGCGCAATCCCGGACCCGCGGTCATGGCGGTGTCGATGTCCTCCGCCGACGCGATTCCCTCGGCCAGAATGTGCAGCGCCTCGCGGAATACGGCGAACTGCAGGCGGTTGCCGACGAATCCGGGCACGTCGCGCCGCACCAGGATGGGCCGCTTGCCCAGGCGCCGGGCCAGGTCCAGCAGCAGCGCTGCCGTATCTTCCCGGGTTTCCTGGCCACGCGCGACCTCCACCAGGGGGATGACATGCGGTGGATTCCAGAAATGCATACCGGCCACCTGTTCCGGGCGTCCGCAGGCGGCAGCGATGCGCGTGATCGACAAGCCGGATGTATTGGATGCGAATACAGCATGAGAGGGGCTGATGCCATGAAGACGGGAGAAGAGTTCCTGCTTGCTCTGCAGTTCCTCCGAGATGGACTCCACCACCAGGTCCGCGTCGGCGCAGGCGATTTCCAGTGACAGCGTGGTCCGCACCCGGTCGACCGCGGCGTTCGCCTCTGCGTCGGTAAGCAGGTCCGCTTCCACCAGCGAGTTCTGCGCCGCGGTCAGCCGCGCGCGTCCCTGTTCGAGTCGAGTGTCGGACGTATCGGCGAGCATCACCTGGCAGCCGGCGCGGGCGAACTCGCCGGCTATGCCCGCTCCCATGGTTCCTGCGCCGATTACGGCGATGTGACGCATGTCTTCTGGCTGCATTCGTCCAGATCCTTTCTCTGCCGGGAGAGGAGGCGCCCGGGCAAGGCCCTGGCGCAGTCTGTTGCTCGGTCACAATCCGTTGCTCCGGCGCGCCGCTGTGATCCTGCCGGTGCGGCTGCCGGCCGGATCCTGCGGAACGCCGTCAAGCTGGAATCCGTGGCCGCCGGCCCGGCGTCACAATGCGGTCCAGCCACCGTCCACCAGCAGCGTGTGACCGGTCACCAGATCCGCGGCCGGACTGGCCAGGTAGACTACGGCACCGGCCACATCCTCCGGTTGCCCGACGCGGCCCAGCGGAATGCGCGCCAGTAGATCCTGGCGCAACTCCGGATCGTCAAAGGTGGACTGGGTGAGCGGGGTCAGTATGAAGGTGGGGCCGACGGCGTTGACGTTGATGCGGTGTCGAGCCCACTCCAGCGCCAGCACGCGCGTCAGGTTGACTACGCCGGCTTTACTGGCGCAGTAAGCGGCCCGCCGGTAATAACCGACCACGCCGTTCTGGGAGGCCATGTTGACGATCTTGCCGCCACCGGCTGGAATCATGAGACGGGCGACGCGCTGGGACATGAAGAACAAGCCCTTGAGGTTGACGTCCAGAACGTTGTCCCAGTCGGCCTCGGTGATCTCCAGCGCCTCCCGCGGCAGGTTTATGCCGGCGTTGTTCACCAGGATATCGATGCCGCCGAGGGCCTCGGCGGCGGTCTGGACGCACTGGTCGATGCTGTCTATATCCGGTAGAGTAAGCGGCACCGGTACGGCCTTGCGGCCCAGGTTGCCGATCTGTTCGCAGACCGGGTCAAGGGTGTGCATCTGCTCTGGCAGTTCGGTGGCGGCGCAGTCCGCTCCGGCTTCGGCCATCGCCACCGCCAACGCCCGGCCAATGCCGGATCCGGCACCGGTGACCAGCGTTTTCTTGCCGTCCAGCCGCATGCTAGGTAGAACCATGTCCAACCTCGTGAGGGCTTTAGGTGATGGGGCGCTGGCACCGCGGCGCACCGTCTGGGGTAAAGGGTGCCGCGGTGTGCCGTTCAGGTATGCAGCAGGTCCGCCTCCCGCTCCATGATTTCCCAGACTTTGCGGTGGTAGAACCGGTAGTTGGCCAGGGGCGTACCGTTGGGTATGCGGTGATCCAGTGCCAGTACGCAGCCGCCGCTGTGCACCATGGGCGGTATCTTGTATTCCAGCTCGGCGGCGATGGCATCCTGGTCGCGCCGGAGTACGTGTTTGTCCAGCCCGCCGTAAAACGCCAGCCGGGTGCCGTAGCGCTGACGCACCTGGACGCTATCCATGTTGGCGGCGGGCTCCATGGGGTGCATGCAGTTGACTCCGGCTTCCATGAAGGTGGGGATGACGGCGTTCATATCGCCGTCGCTGTCCTGGTCGAAGAGCCGCGCGCCGCGGTCCTGCAGCATGTCCCAGATGCGCCGGTAGTACGGCAGGATGAACTCCCGGATCTGGGCCGGTCCGGCCAGTGGTCCGGACTTGCCGGCCATGTCCTCGTGTACGGTGAGCATGTCCACGCGAACCCTGGATGACACCCGGTCCAGGACGGCGAACGCCATGTCGCCGATTTTACGCAGGATGGCGTGAATCAGCTCCGGTTGTTCATAATAAGCCAGGCAGAGTTGCTCCTCGCCCATCAGCTGGCGCGGCTGGTCGAAACCGCCGGGTATGCTCACGGTGAGTACCTTGCCGGCTTCAAGATGCTGACGCGCCGTGCGTTCCCAGTTGTCGGCAAAGCGTGCCTCCGAGAAATCATACCAGGACTCGATCCGGCGCCAGTCGTCCATGGTGCGGACCGGGTAGTCCAGCGGCAGTGCTATCGTCGCCTTGCCCAACGGCATCTTGACCGTGCGACCGTACCGGTCTCGCTTGATGATGTATTCATCGTTGGCTTCCAGCAGCGCTTCCGGACAGCCGCCGAGAAGGCTGGTGTTGACCGGTACGCCGCCCCGGGCTTCACACCGGTAATCGAATGCGGAGAAGTCCAGTTCCCCGGGCGAGGCGCCCTGTGCTTCCCATTCTTCCTTCAGTCCGACGATCGGGCCGAAGATCTCCGTGAACAACGGGCGATCGTTGCGCCGGAACGTCATATGGTCCAGGTACTCCTCGCGGGATACGGACGGACGCTTGATGATGGCCAGATCGGCGTGCGAGGTCCATTTCAATGGCGGCGGCATGGTATTCTCCCGGCGTTTGTCGACATGCCCGCACCGCAAGGCAGGGCGTCCAGCGTAGCGCTTGCCGTGGCCAGGTGCAGGGTGGCGACGGGCAGACGGTTCACAGGGGTAACGGCTGCAGGTCATCCTGGACGCACAGGAAGCGAGCCACCTCCTGCAGCCGTGGCAATGCGGTGCGGCCACCCAGTTGCCGGCAGTTCAGTGCCGCGACGGCGGATGCGAAGCGAACCGTGTGAATTTCGTCCCAACCCTGAAGCAAGCCATAGATGAATCCGCCGTGAAAGGCGTCGCCGGCGCCGGTGGTGTCCACGGCTTCCATGGGATAGGCCGGATAGCGCCGTGCGCCGGTCTCCGACCGCACCGCGCACCCCTGCTCACCCAGGGTCAATACGGCCAGCTGCGGCGCGTGCAGCCAGAGGCGATCCAGAACGGCTCGAGGCGATGCGCCGGGCATCCAGGCCCGAACGAAGGGCACGGAAACGATGGGGACGTCGACCAGCGGCAGCAGCCTGTCGAGGTGTTCGCTGGTCCAGGTGCCGTCGAAGACCACCCGCATGCCGCGTGCGCGCGCCCAGCTGGCCGCCTGGACGGTGGCAGGGCTGGCGTTGTCGATGATCAGGATCAGCGCATCGCCAAACTCCTCCAGCGCCAGGTCCGCGGGTTGGAGTTCCGGACAGGTTTCCGGGCGGCCGGCGAAGCCGCGCTCGCCCGAGTCCTTGTGAACCAGGACCAGGGCGACACGCGAGCGTGCTCCGGGCGTGGTGCGCAAGCCGCCGACATCCACTCCTTCCTGTCGCAGTTCATCGCGGATGAGCGCTCCTTCATCGTCATCGCCGATGCTGCCGATCAGTCTGGTGGACACACCCAGCCGGGTCAGGGTGACCAGTGCCGTGGCCACGGGGCCGCCCCCCTGACGCATATACGCAGTGGCCATGATGCCCTGCCCGAAATCAGGGATCTCCGGTACTACGAAGAACATGTCCAGCGTGCACATGCCCAGACCGACCACCTGAGGGGCCGAGTCGCTTGTAGCGGCCATCGGAGTCATTCCTCGCTTTCCGGTATGATGGACAAGGGACCGATGGGAGCTGTTCTCAGTGTGCCGTAATGAGTATTGAACAGGGAATCGTCACCTATGACGCGCATACGCCGCCACATGCGCTGGGTCATGCGTATCAGCGTGCTTCGATGTTCCGGGCGGGCTGCCAGGTTGTGGCATTCCTCCGGATCCGTTTCCAGGTCGTACAGTTCATCGATGCCGCCGGGACTGAATACGTACTTCCAGTTCCGGTGCCAGACCAGCCTCTGGGTATACACGAAGCGCTGGCCGAAGAATTCGGCGTAGGCATCCTGCCAGTCGTCCGCCGATGCGGTGCCCGCAAGAATGTCGCGGAAGCTGCGTCCCTGGACGTCGGGCAGGGCTT
>SLHA01000090.1 GCA_007136405.1 Candidatus Latescibacterota bacterium | reverse complement strand
TGCACGCAGCTGGCGTGCTCCGCGGCTTCCTGGTCCTCAGGCCTGCAGGCGACTGGCCAGCATCTCCAGCATTTTGTCCTTGCCCACCAGACGGACGAAGGAGCCGAAACGGGGACCGCGTTCCTGCCCGAAAACGACCTCGTAGAATGACTGGAACAATGCCCGGGGTTGGATCCCGGCAGCACGCGCCACATCAAACGGAATGGCCTGCAGGGTTTCCTCGTCCGCTTCATCTGCCACCGCCAGACGCTCGTGCAGATCACGAAGCATGGCGCGTTCGTCGGAACTCGGGGAGCGCAATTCCATTCCGGGCAGCACAAAATCCCGATAGTAGTTGAGCCCCTTCTGGACCAGACCGGTAATGGTGTCGCGGTAACGCCGAGCGGAAGGATCATACCGTTCCAGGTAATCGACGAGTACGCGCTCCGAATCCGTGCCCAGTGCAGCGATCAGGTTGTTCACCGTGGTAAAATCAACCCGCGCGCCGTACTCCGGCACCCTCCGTCCACGGTCGAACAGGTGCCAGACATCCTGCTCGGGCCGTTCCGCTGCCGGCACCTCCGGGTACCGCCGCAACGCTGCCAGGTAGTCGTCCACGCAGCGAGGCACGATATCCCAATGCAACCGCTTGGCCCGGCGCGGATTCTGGTATATGAAATAGAGCAGGGAGGCCAACGGCGCGTACCGCGTCCAGGCGTCCACCGTGACTCCACGCCCGACGCTCTTGGAGATCTTCCGTCCCTCTTCGTCCAGAAACAACTCATAGGTAAGGCCGACAGGCGGCCGGCGGCCCATCAGGCGCACGATGCGTCCGGAAAGCCGCGCCGAGTCGATGAGGTCCTTGCCGTACATCTCGTAGTCCACCTGGTAGGCGAACCAGCGCAGCGCCCAGTCCACCTTCCAGCCCACCTTGACATGACCTCCGGTAACCGGCAGTTCGCCACAAGCTCCACACCCCGGAACCTGGCCCACCTGCCCATCGCACACGAAATCGACCGTTCCCCGCTCAGGATGGTAGCCGGTAACGCGGGTGGCGTATACGGAGCCGCAATCCGGACACACGGGAAAAAACGGAGACCACACCGCCCGCCTGGACTCGTTCAGCGTGGGCAGGATGATCGCCCGGACATCCGCTACTTTGTCCAGCAGAATCTGCAACCCTTCGTCAAAATGACCGGCGCGGTAGGCGGCACACGAACTCTGGAAAGCATAATCGAATCCGTACGCATCCAGAAAGGCCTTGAGCTTGGCGTTCATGTAGGCGCTGTAGCTGGTGCTCTCACCGTACGGATCCGGCACCACGTGAAGCGGTTTGCCCAGATGCTGTTCCAGCATCTGGGGCTGGGGCACGTTGAGCGGCACCTTGCGCAGCCCGTCCATATCGTCACTGAAAGCGAGCAGACGCGTGGGCTGACCGGTCAGGTATCCGTATGCCTGCCGTACCCATTCGGTGCGGGCTACTTCGGCGAAGGTGCCGATATGCGGCAGACCGCTGGGGCCGAATCCGGTCTCGAACAGCACCGGCCGATCCCCGGCAGGTTGTCGCTGGGCAATGATTGTCCGCGCTTCCTGGAACGGCCAGGCCCGGAATTCCGCTTGCGAAGGCGTCACGCCTTTCCCCTCTTTCTATGGGCTACATATCCGGTGGATGGGAGGCACACCCGGCGCTGCATGGCACGCCACCGGCGCCTCGACCTGACCGTCCGAGGCGCTTGCCGCAGAGATGGGACAAAAGCCTGACCACCACCCATGCGACCGATGAGCCGCAGTCCCGGCTTGCATAAGTAGCAGACATTGCGGGCTCAGCGTTTGCGGGCCCAGCTACTGTGGGCTCAGCGTTTGCGGGCTCAGCGGTTACGGAATGTGATCCGGCCGCGGCTGAGATCGTACGGAGAAACGGCAACCGTCACCTGGTCTCCCGGAAGGACACGAATGTAATACTTTCGCATCTTACCGGAGATATGGGCGAGGATCTCATGCCCGTTCTCCATCTCCACCTTGAAAAACCCGTTGGGCAGCGCCTCTTTGACGACGGCCTGCACCTCGATTGCCTCTTCCTTGGCCATTCTAACCGCCTGGTAACAGGGTTGTACTCACCTACAGGTTGCCGGCTTCGAGCCGATACAAAAAACGAGCAACCGCTGAGATGGCTTTTCTCAGAGAGCTGCTCGCTGTTGGTCAATCCTGACAGTGACAACTCAACAGGTCATAGCCTCTCCCGAATGAGATGCTTCAGGCACGAAAACCGGTGCAAAAACATAAAATATTGCAACAGTGTCCCGTCGTCAAACCGAAACGCATCCCGGCACCAGGCCATGCCGTCTTTTTGGCGTGGCAGGCGGGATTGAAAGTAGTGGATGGCGACCGAGTCCGGCTCAGCGCGGCAGGTCGGAAAGGTGGTAGCTGGCATCCATGACGGCCTCTAGGGTGGACAAGTCGTCACTGAGGGCGCGTACGCGCCTGAAGTATACCAACGCCTCCTCGTTCCTGTCCATTTGATTGTAGACTACTGCCAGGTTGTGCAGGGCAGGAATGAAGGTGTCCTCGAGCTCCACGGCGCGCCGCAGAGCCTCGGCGGCCTCCTCCAGCTCATCCAACGCCATGAGCGCCAGCCCTTTGACGTAGAACCAGTGGGCCTCGCCCTGCGCGTGTTCCACAGCCTGCTGCAGCGCCTCCAGCGCTTCTCGGGGACGTTGCGACTCCAACAACTGCACACCAAGACCATATCGGGCTCTAGCCATGGCCAGCCGGGCGCCCGGATAGTTGGCATCGGCGGCCTGCAGTTCCTCCAAATGCTGTATGGCTTTGCTGTATTGCCCGGTGTGGTAATAGGCCACCGCCAGATTGAAGCGCACCGTAAGCCTCCTGGACTGGCGTGCCAGCGCTTTTTCCAGGTAGACCACGCCGGCCTCCGGTTCACCCATCGAACTCAGTAAAGCCCCCAGTCCCGCCAGAGCCTCGACCATGGTGCTGTCCCGCCGCAGCGCAGCTTCATAGTGTTCCCGGGCCAGTCTCATGTTGCCCTGCCGGTGAAACAGCACGGCTAGATTGCAGTGCGCTTCTGCCATGTCCGGCTGCAACCGCAGTGCCTCTTCCAGCTGTTCCCGGGCTTCGTGGAGGCGGCCGTCGTTGAACAAGGCGTTAGCCAGCCGAACACGCAGACGGGCGTCTTCCGGTTCCTGGGCCACCCTCTGGTTCAGAAAACGTATCTCCTCACGGGCCCAGATATCGTAGCGGGCTCTCATCTGAGCCTGAGCCGGTACGATGCTGCAACAGACGACATACCCTAAAAGCAAGGCTAACAGGCCTCTCATGGCCGAAACCTCTGTATTCGCTCATTGAATGGATCGGCAATGTAAATGTATCCCCCGGGGCCATAGGCGATGCCGCCAGCCACTACGTCCCGTGCCACCACTGTACCCGACATGGTGTCATCCACCACCGGAGCTCTTCCATGGAAACGAAACTCGCCGGCGCCGGTCCCGGCACGGCCCCAACTCGTCAAAAAACGCGTGCCATCGAATACGTCCACCCGGTTCAAACCGGCGTTGACTATGAACACCCGTCTGCCGTCTCCGGCCACGGCGAAATCCGTGGGCCGCTGCAACAGACCCTCTCCGGTATCCCGCTCCGAGAACGGATCACGACCGATCACCACATCCGCAAGTTGCCGGTCCATGCCCTCGTACACCACCAGGCGAGGCGCGCCCCAGTCCGCATCGATCAAACGCATGGGCTCGATCAGTGCGGCGAACCGGTCGCCCCACATACGTAGGCTGGCAACCAGCACTGCGGGAACGTGCTGCACTCCCAACCGGGTTCCGTCCGGGGCGAATTGCTGCAACTGGCTGATGCTCTCTATAAATATGTTGTCTTGCCCGTCTATGGCCACATGACGGGCAAACAAGCCGGCCAACGTACGCGTCCACAGCAACTCTCCCGTGACGCTGAATTTGCTCCAGTGCGCGGTTGGCCGGTCTCCTTCCTGCATCTCATTGTATATTACGTAGAGGTTGTCCTGGGAGTCCACCGCCAGTCCGGGTCCGTCCAGGGCCCCGGCCGCCAGACTGGCGAGGGGCTCTGTCGTATAACGGAGCGGCTCCAGAGGATGGCCTGCGGCGTCGAAGCGGACCACCCGGCCCCCACCAGCGCCGGCAACCAGCACCGTTCCCCGACTGTCGACGGCCACCCGGGTGGGCAGAAGCGAATCCCCATCAGCATCCGTCCGCCAGCTTTCCATGAAGAGATGGATACCGCCGGAAGCCTCCAGGCTGTACACCTTGTGCTCTGTGTCACCGCTGCCGAGCCAGTGGGCGATCCGGTACCGGTATTTTACATTGGAATACAGCCCGGTGTCGACATACTGCGTATCCTCCCGTGCGTTCAGCGTGGCCAGGGTGACAAAGCCGTCACCGTCGTTGCGCTGGATGTCGTACCGCCGGAAATGCCCCCGGTCCGCAGCCGTCCAGGTCAACTGCGCTGTTGCCGTATGGCTGAACAAACTCACCTCCAGTTGTCCAGGAGGTGCATATGGCAAGCGGTCGCGCGAGATGCCCGGAAAACGAACACAGGCAACAGCGCATACAACGAGGATGGTCAGCCGAATCAAGTTCATCACAAGACGATAATCGCTGGCTCAGGAACCTGTCAAGAGCACCGCTCGAGCGTGCTGCCCTGGTGGAACCTCAACTATCAATCTCTTACATTATGTCTCCATGAACAAGCCAGCCTTGATATGCCCGCTATGGAGGTCGCCCCGGGCGGCACGGCTCATCGCCGCGGCCATGCTCCCGCCCGCTCCGGCCCGCTGCCGCATCGTGCTGCCGGATGGACGGCAACTGACGGGCCCCTGCCGCGCCCACGCCTATGGTCCCAGCGGCTCATGCCTGGCACTGATCGGCAGCACCGGCCGTCTGGAGATTGCCGTGCGTGACGGCAGTGCTGCCGCCAGTCTCGGCTTGCAGCGCCAGGACCGGTTCACCCTGCAACTGCTTTGATGCCGATATTCCCACCCCGTTTTCGTCAAGAGGACCCATGCCTGAACAAGCTCCGTTGATCGTCAGTATCTCCGGCATACGCGGCCTGGTGGATCAGTCACTGACCCTGGACGTGGTACGTCGCTTCGCCGCCGCCTTCGCCGCATCGCTGGAACCCCCGGCACGGATCGTACTGGCCCGTGACACGCGTGCCTCCGGCGCCGTTTTTGCCGACGCCATCAGCCAGGTCCTGCAGTCGGCCGGCTGCCATGTTCTGGACCTGGGTGTCTGTTCTACCCCGGGTGCCAAGCTGATGGTCACGGAGCTGGACGCCAAGGGCGCCCTCATCATCACCGCAAGTCACAACCCGAACCCCTGGAACGGGCTCAAGATGATTCGCGCCGACGGCGTCTTTCTCAACGCAGAGCAAGGTCAGCGGGTAGTAGATTTGTACCATGCCGGTGAATTTCCCCAGCTTGCCGGCGGTAGTTACCAGCAGGTGGAGCCGGCCAGGGTCAACCGCCGGCATCTGGACCGTATCATGCGCCATGTGGACGCGGATCTGATACGTGGAGCCGGGCTGACCGCCGCGGTCGATCCCTGCAACGGTACGGGAGCCCTCTTCATCCCGGAACTGCTGACCGCGCTGGGAGTGCCTCACCGGCTCATCAACGGGACCCCGGATGGCCGTTTCGCCCACGAACCCGAACCGCTGCCGGAGAATCTGACCGACTTGAGCGACTCCGTGCGAGACAGTGGCAGTGACGTCGGCTTCGCCATCGATCCGGATGCCGATCGCGTCGCTCTGGTCGATGAAAACGGCAATCCAACCGGCGAAGACTATACCCTGGCACTGGCGGTGGAGGCCATCGGGTCGCGCACCCCGGGACCTGTAGTGACCACACTGTCCACCTCTCAGACCGTAACCGACGCGGCCAGCCGGCACGGCTGTCCGGTCATATTGACCGCTGTGGGTGAAGTCAACGTGGTGGAGACCATGCTAAGGGAAAAAGCGGTGGTCGGAGGCGAAGGCAGCGGCGGGGTGGTGCTCACTCAGATCGATCCGGGACGCGATGCTGCGGTGGGAGTGGCGGTCATCCTGGAGCTTCTGGCCCGAACCGGCAAAAAACTCAGCGAGCTCGTGCGCGACCTGCCCGCCTACTCCATCCACAAACGCAAGGTGCCAGCCACCAGGGAACAGCTGGAGCGTACCGTCAGCCTGCTGCGTGAACGGTACCCGCGGGCGTGGTTGCATCCCGTGCAGGATGGGGCCAAGCTGTACCTGTCGGGGGATATGCACTGTCCGTGGCTCCACTTGCGGCCATCGAACACGGAGCCTGTAGTTCGTATCGTAGCCGAGAGCACCTCGGCGGACCAGGCCGCGCAGCTGTGTGACGAAGCCGGAGATCTCCTGCAGCAGACCTGAGAACAGGCGGCCAGAGGTCGAGCGGCGAGGGCATGCGGGCCGTCAAGGCCGGCGCCGTATGTGCGGTTATTTCAACTCGAAGGCGGTCACATACACATCGACCACGCGTCCAGTGCGCATGACGCGATCGTTGACCAGCTCCCGCAGCGCGTGCTGAATGTGCTCCACTCGCAAGGGATCCGTCAACTCGTCCAACGTCATGGCGCTGATCAGTGCCAGCATCTCGAATCTGAGTTCGATGTGCCTGCGCCGTATTTCCTCCAGCCCGTCTCCGGGCGGACAGACCCGGAAACTGGCCTCAACGGAGAGGTGCCGGTCAAGAACGCCCGCGGGGTTGGCCCGTACCACACCCAGGTCACTGAACACGGGGCATTCGGCTTCCACGTAGACCGGAGTACTGGCACATCCAGCCAGGGTCAGCACGCCCGCCAGCACGAAGCGGCAGGCTGCGGGGCATACCCGGCTCCTCATGAGCCGCGCTTGGCCTCCGGCTGGTGAACCGGCTCATCCTGCAGATGTCGACGGTAGTCCTGGGTGTGCTTCAAAAGGGATGTATACATGCCGGCGCGCTCGTCCACCAGCCTGTTCAGCCGCTGCAGATTTTCCTGGGCGGTTTCCGTCAGCTCGCTTTGCTCGCGTATGACGTCGAACAGTTCGCTGGTGATTTCCATGGCAGCCAGCACGGCCAGCGTGGCTTTGGCCACCCTGCCGGAGTGTTGTGAAGCGATCGACCGCATCTTCTGGTCGACATACTCGCCGATGCGCTGGACTTCCTCGGGATCCGTCGAACTGGAGATGGGGTATTCCTCGCCGTAAATACGCACGAGAACACCTTTTACCTGCTGTCTATTCTGCGTCATTTCCTCAACATGTCATGTAAAGAGCTGCCACCGCGTCCGGAAGGTGCATCAGCCACCAAGGCCGTCGATCTCCCTGCCATCATAATACGCACTCGGCCCACCCTGATCAACCATGCCCGCGGCACTCCCGGATCAGCCGCCGCCTGTTGTCCGCGCCTCCGGGTGCGTGACCGATCATCGCCCAGCTATCCCTGTAAGGCATCCTGACAGTGTCCCGCGTTTGCCGCTGCAGATGAACAGGCGCATTTTTCCCCGCAGCCGGTCGCCCGGACCGTTACAGTCCGGGCCATTCATCGCTGTGCAGAAGAACCGTGGCTTTTTCGTGTATGCACCTTCTCAGGAGAAGCATCCATGCCCCCACGTTACCGCGAGATCGAAGTGCGCGGCCGACCGCGCCAGCTCGGTCGTGAACTGGGTGAGGCCGCGCGTGAGGAAATCCGCGCCTTTGCCGCAATCGCCCTCGAACGAGTCAACATATCCATGCGGGTCGCACCGGAATCCGCCATGGCTGTGGCACAGTCCTGCATTCCCTATGTCGAGGCGTACGCGCCGGATCTGCTGGCTGAGATGAGCGGCATGGCAGAGGGTTCCGGGGTGCCGCTCGAACGTCTCATGCTGTTGCAGACACGTAATCAACTGCGTCCTGAAGGAGGGTGCACCGCGTTTTCCCTGAACGGCCAGGTGACCGCCACGCAGCAGCGCCTGATCGGCCAGAACTGGGACAATGATCCGGCACTGGATCCGTTTACCGTGGTCCTCATCCGGCGTCCGGACGGCAAGCCGGCCATGATGGATGTGACCCAGGCGGGTCTGATAGCCTATATCGGAGTGAACGATGCCGGCATGGGTTTGTGCCTGAACACGCTGCCGGCCCCCAGCCGCAACCGTGGTGTGCCCCACTACTTCATGGTGCGTCGAATTTACGAGAGTACCAGTCTGCAGGGTGCGGTCAGGGTCGTGGAGCAGGCTGAACGCGCCATACCAGCCAACATCGTATTGTCCACGCCGGAGGGGGCTGCCGATCTGGAAGTGACGATCGACGCAGTCCACGTGCTAACCGCGGCAGCGGAGGGTTGGCTCACCCATACCAACCATTGCCTGCATCCACAGCTGAAGCATATCAACCGGGAGTTCCCTGAGTTGATCCAGTCACAACCGCGCAAAACCCGCATGGACAAGCTGCTCGGACAGCTCGATCGCCCCGTGCTGCTCTCCGGCCTGAAGCAGGCGCTGCGTGACCATGAGGGTTACCCGTATTCGATATGCCGTCACCCTAACCAGCACCCCGGCGACGGCTTCTGGAGCTCCGTGTTCAGCATCATCGCGGAACCGGAGGCGGGCCGGCTGCACGTCAGCCGCGGCAATCCCTGCACGGCGCCGTACGAAACCTACGAACTGCATTGAACCCACCGCATGGAACCGCATCGGCACGCGCCATCGGGCAACCCGCGCCATGGCCGGCACGCGCCGTCCGCCGCCGTCCGCCGGACTCGGGCCACCGCCGGCACGTGCCAGCCGGCAATTGGAGCCGCCTGCGGCAGACTGGACGGCACAGGAGAACGCTGGTCCGCAGCGCAGGCCGAGCGCAACAAAGCTCAGGGCGAACCGCCGGCGAGGAAACGTTCCGCCTGGATGGCAGCCATGCAGCCGGTTCCCGCTGCCGTGACCGCCTGCCTGTAGGTATGGTCCTGCACGTCTCCGCAGGCAAAGACACCGTCCGCACTGGTGGCGGTGGAATCAGGCGCTGTCCGGATGTACCCCTGCGCGTCCATCTCCAGCTGGCCTTGAAAAATACCTGAGTTGGGCACGTGGCCGATAGCCATGAAGACGCCGTCACAAGGATATTCCGTGACCTCATCCGTAGTCGTGTCTCGAAGCCGCACCCCGCGCACGGCCGGCTCATCATCAGGGGACAGGATCTCTTCTACCACAGCGTTGACGATCATCTTGATCTTGGGATTGTCCCGGACCCGCTGCAGCATGATCTGCGACGCGCGGAAACCTTCCCGCCGATGCACGATAGTCACCTGACTGGCGAACTTGGTCAGGTAGCTCGCCTCCTCCATGGCCGAGTCACCACCGCCGACGACCACCACGCTCTTGTCGCGGAAGAAAAACCCGTCACAGGTAGCACAGGCCGAAACGCCGTGCCCCATCAGCCGGCTCTCTGACTCGATACCCAGTAGACGGGCGGATGCGCCGGTGGCGATGATCAGCACCGCCGCTGTGTAGGTTTGCTCTGCGGTTTGCACCGTGAAAGGACGCTGCGACAGGTCCGCCCGATCGGCCAGCTCCAGGCGACATTCGGCGCCGAAGCGAACCGCCTGCTCACGCAACCTGTCCATCAGTTCCGGCCCCATGATTCCGGCGGGAAAGCCCGGATAATTCTCGACTTCCGTGGTGATGGTCAACTGGCCGCCAGGCTGGATCCCTTCCAGCACCAGCGGTGCCAGATCAGCGCGGGCCGCGTACAACGCGGCGGTCAGTCCGGCCGGGCCGGACCCGACGATGATGACCTTGTGCTGGGTTGATGATGTCATAGGTATCTCCTGTTCCGGGTGACAACGGACCTGTTCCGGGTGGCAACGGAGTCAGACGCCGCGTTGTCGCAACGTCTGGGCCATCCCGGGAATACGGCGGTCAGGAACCGTGGGTGATGCCAGGAGGGTGCAATATAGTACGGGAGCGTGAGGGAGCAACCCCCGGGAGTGGTGACGGTTCAGTCAACCTCATGCCTGCCATCGGGTTTTCCACGGCTCTCCGGCTGCCATCGCCCGTATCGGCCCGCATCTGATCCGCGACGCCGGTTGGTTCCGGGCTGCCAGTGGTCAGCATACGATCTGGTGCTTAGGTTATGGGTCAGCCTTCTTCCCTGCCATGACGACATGCCGGATCCCAGCGTAGCCCATCAGTTCGTCCATAACCTCAAGCCGGTGGTACTTCAGTGCGCCCGGGCTTCGCTGGTGTTTTATGGCCAGGTGGCCGATCTCGGCAAAATCGCCGACGCCAGCCTGACGGGTGCCAGGGCCCAGGATGCATCCAGCGTGTTCACGGCCCTGGACAGCAGTCTTCAGGACATACTGCTGAGCGTTGTGCTGCAGCATTATCCGGACGTTCGCTGCATAGCCGAAGAGTCCACGCCGCTGCGCCGGCGCTTTGCCGGTAATCGTTCCGAGTACACCGTCATCCTGGATCCCATCGACGGCACGCTTCATTTCCGCAACGGCGACGGGCCGTACCACATTTCCATTGGATTGGCCCGGAACGGTGCCATGATCGCCGCACTGGTGGCCCGGCCAACGGAGGACAAACTGTACACGGCCATATGCGGCCACGGAGCCTGGGTGCAGCGCGGCGACCAGGCTCCCGAACGCTTGCGGGTGCCGGACCGTCCCCGTACTCGTGCAGCCTTCATCTCGTCCAAGGCACACCAATACCAGAGCCTGGCACGCCCGGAGCTCGAGCCCAGAGATCATCCCATAGGGGCAGCCCTCATCCTCACTCAGCTAGCCGAAGGCGAACTCTGCGCCTATCTGACCCGCCAGGTCGAGGTCTACGACGTGGGGCCGCCCTCCCTGATCGCAGAAGAAGCCGGTGTCTGTTGTTTCCTCAGAAACGGATGCAAGCCGCGTTATTCCACCCGCAGAAAATTTCCGTTCTATATGGCCGCTGCCGGAGCGGAGCCGAAGGCCAAGTTATGGTCCATCCTGCGTGCCAGAGGAGCTCTGTCATGATCCATGCCATCGAAGGCGTATTGCCGGTCGTCAACACACCGTATCTGGATGATCTGAGCATCGACTATTCCACGCTCGAGCGCGAGGTGGATTTCGCCTTCGCCACCGGTGCTCAGGGTCTGGTCCTGGCGCTGGTTTCCGACACGCTGCGGCTGACCGCAACCGAACGCATGGAGCTGCCCGCCCGCCTGGTCCGGTACGCCCGTGGCCGCGGTCCGGTAATCATCAGCGTCGGCGCGGAGAGCACGTCGCAAGCACGCCAGTATGCCCGGGCGGCGGAAGATGCCGGCGCGGCAGCGGTCATGGCCATCCCACCGCTGTCCCAGGCGCTGGCCGAGGCGCAGCTCCGCACCTATTTCGAAGGTCTACTGGACGAAGTAGCCATCCCGGTCCTGATCCAGGACGCTAGTTCGTACGTCGGCCGCTCCATGAGCACGGAATTCCAGGCTTCCATGTTCCGCGATTTCGGCGATCGCATCCTGTTCAAGCCCGAGGCCACACCGCTGGGCCCGTGCATATCCGCGCTGCATCAGTTGACCGGGGGGAAAGCCCGCATCTTCGAAGGCAGCGGCGGCATACTCCTGGTGGAGTCTTTTCGCCGCGGAATCCATGGTACCATGCCCGGCATCGAACTGCTGGACGGGGTGGTTGCCCTCTGGAACGCCTTGCAGACAGGCGACGATGACCTGATCTACCGGTTGTATCTGCCCATCTGCGCCATCATCGCGCTGGAGCTGCAAGGCGGGCTGGATGGCTTCATCCTCACGGAACGTCATATCATGCACCGGCGCGGCATCTTCCCCAACCAGAACGCTCGCGGGCCACTCGGGTACGTGCTGGACGACCCTACCAGAGCGGAGATCGACCGCCTGTTCAGCCAGCTCCAGTCGATCCTGGCCAGCGTCCAGGCGGCAGGACCGAAACCTCTATGACATCGCAGCGTCTCAAAAAGGTACAACAGCCGGTCATTCCTGACGTCGCTGCCTTGATTCGCCAGTACAGCGACACCATTTCCCTGGGCCAGGGCATGGTGCACTATGCGCCGCCCCCGTCGTCCATGGAGATTTTGAGCGAATTCGGCGCACAGGAATCCGTCCATAAATATCAAGGGGTTAACGGTGACCCGCAGCTGATCGAAGCGCTGAGGGAAAAGCTGGCAGCAGAAAACGGGATCGTCGTCGATCGGGACCGGTTCATCATGGTCACGGCCGGCAGTAACATGGCTTTCGTTCACTGTGTACTGGCCCTGTGCGATCCTGGTGATGAGATCATCATGATGACGCCGTATTACTTCAACCACGAGATGGCAGCAACCATGGCCAATGTCCGTCCAGTGCTGGTGCCCACAACAGCGGATCACCAGCCATGTCCGGAGCGAATAGCCGCAGCCATCTCACCCCGTACGCGCGCGGTGGTGACGATCTCACCCAACAACCCCACTGGAGCGGTATATACGGAAGCAGCGTTGCGACAGATCAATGCACTGTGCCACCAGCACGGATTGTATCACATCTGCGACGAAGCCTACGAGTATTTCACCTACGATGACGCGCGCCATTTCTCTCCCGGGAGCATTGGCGGCAGCGCGGCACATACGATCTCCCTGTTTTCATTCTCGAAAGCATATGGCATGGCCAGCTGGCGCGTCGGCTATGCGGTCGTTCCTGCCCATCTGCGGGACGCCATGGCCAAGATCCAGGATACGATTCTCATCTGTCCGCCGGCGATCTGTCAACAGGTGGCTCTGGCGGCTCTTCAGGTGGGTCGCTCGTACTGCCGCGCCTACATCGAGTCGATCGATCAGGTGCGCCGCCTTTGCCTGGACCGGCTGGCCAGTCTGCGCCCGCGCTGTCACGTTCCCCGGTCGTGCGGTGCCTTCTACCTGCTGGCGGAAGTCGAATCTCCGTTGCCGGCCATGGAACTGGTACAGCATCTGGTGCGTGACTACGGCGTGGCCGTCATACCCGGGAATGCCTTTGGCATTACGGACCGGTGCTGCCTGCGTATCGCCTACGGCGCACTGACGGAAACAACCGTTGCGGAGGGTCTCGACCGTCTCGTGGCCGGGCTCGACGCCCTGATGCCCAGCCGCAACGGCGGCTGCTTGGCGTGATTCCCAGGCAGCCGCACGCCATGAGTCCGCCTGGGGGCTGGCTCGATCGGAACGGCGTGCCGGGGCAGGCTTGACACTGCCAGGAGGTGTATCTATGTTTCGGTATATAAAGAGTGGCCTGAATCCACAGAGGAATACCTCAGAGGAAGTTTTCCACTTCCGTTGGTGTGGAACTTCGACAAAGTGAAGTTGGTATTCTGGTGGGTTGGTCGCTCTTTTTTATTGTACCACATCCAGTGCATACCATGAAACATTCTACTGGTCATACGTGGCTGTCGCCCGCAGCAGCCATGGTGGTGTTCTTCTTCATTGCCATTCAGCCTCTGGTTGCCCGTGAGCTCATCCTGGAGCCGGACACTCTGGCCATCGGACCTGTCATACCCGGTGCCCAGGCCCATGGGGACGTACGTCTGAGCAACCCCGGCAACGACAAGATGGAGCTCTCGGTGCGCATCTCCGGCGCCGGCTTCCGGGTCGAGTCTGAGGAACTGGTCCTGATGCCGGAGGAGAGCCTGACGCTGCGGGTCACGTACCATGCATCGCAGACGGGCGAATACAGCGGTGAGCTGCTGTTCGAGGTCAGGGGCTTTCTTCGGAAAGATACTTATCCTGTCCCCCTGAGCGCCACGGTGGCCATGGCGCAGGTGACGCTCGATCCTCCGGTTCAGGAAGGTCTGCAGCTCGATCCGGTGGCACCTGGACAGGAAACCGCGGGAAGCATCCGGCTGCGGAACACCGGCCCGGTGCCGGTGACCCTGGACAGCGTCTTCCTGTCCAGGGCTGTTACCGGCTTCTCGGTGAGCGCTCCCACCCGAACCACGCTGTCACCGGGCCAGGCAGTCGGTATAGACATCGGCTTCGCTCCGGATAGCGGCGGCACGTATACCGAACAGCTGGTCATGGTCATACCAGAACTCCGGCCGTCACGCCTGGAACTGCCCATCCGCGCCGAAGTGCTGGCCCCCCGTATGGCCGTGTCTCCTCTTCCCGAGGTTGGCTTCGACTTCGGCGAGGTGGCGCTGGGCTCCACGCGCACGCGCAGACTGACCGTGCTCAATCAGGGACAGGCTGATCTTTACCTGACGCAGATCGAGGCATCAAGCGGAGCTTACCAGTTGGAGTTCGACCCAGATACTCAGGCGCTGATCATGCCCGGCGAACGCCTGGAGCTGCCGGTGTACTTCAATCCCCGCTACGAAGGACGTGCCGCAGCGCGGCTCATGGTGGCCGGCAATGACCCGGGGAATCCCCAGGTCGAATTGCCGCTTATAGGCACAGCCAGTCAGACACCGCCCCGTATCGTCATCCTGAACGACGAGCAGATTGACTTCGGCAATGTGGCTGTCGGTGACCGTGAACGCGAACGGATCATCGTATGGAACCGCGGTGGTGCGCCCTTTACCGTGAACATGGACCTGCAGGGCGTGGCACCGGCTGATTTTGAGCTCGAGTTGCCCTCGGTATTGCTGCAGCCGGGTGATCTGCGCAGAATCGCCATCCATTTTGAACCACGTGACACCGGCGAACGCCGGGCGCAGGTACTGGTGAGTACGGAGAGCGGGGAAGAGGCGCTGAATCTGCTTGGAACAGGCAGATTCCTGGATATCACCCCCAGCACCGTGGATCTCGGTTCCGTGGTTGTGGGGAATAACGCCAGTGTCGCCGCGGAAATCCTGAATTTCGGCAACGCGGACTTTACGATCACCAATATCGTTTCCAGCAACCCGGAGATCTTTGCCCTCGAGACCCAGGTAAGTCCGACCAACCGGTTCGTACTTCCGGCAGAGGGCGCACGGCCACTACCGCTCGGTGTGGTGTTCACGCCGCAGTCCAGAGGGGTGTACAACGGCGTCATCCAGATACAGGGATATTGGGACAATACGTTCGAATCCAGGGAGATTCTGCTGCAGGGAACGGGCATCGCCGCGGATCTGGAACTCCATCCGTCCGGACCCTATCAGTTCGGCTACGTCGTCCTGGGAGAAGAAAGGGCACAGTCCATCGTCGCCACCAACACCGGGGACACGGACCTGCACGTGGAAGCTCATCCAGACTCCGAGGGCGCCCAGCTGGTTCCCGGCGAATTCTCACTCCCGCCAGGCGCATCCAAGACCTTGCACCTCGTCTTCAGACCCATGGCCCTCGGCGATCGGACTCCCAGAATTCACCTCATCAGCAACGCCATGAAGGACAAGGCGATGCCGCTTCAGGTCATGGGCAAAGGCGCGCTGGACAATATCGACCTGGAACGTGTCGTCGCGGTTCTGGCCTCACGCAAGGCGCGCTTCGATACTCTCAAGGTCCCCTGGAACAACACTCCGCTGATGCAGCAGGACGAGACCAGACTGGATGTGGTCTTTCGCATACCACCGGATATGCGCGAGGCCATGATCGGCCGCCGGTTCTTTATCGAGTGGACCCGCCTGGACGCCAACTTCGATCCCGAAGGCGGCCCCAACAAGCTGGAGACGGTCATACAGGACGCCGGTGAAAGCCGTGTGCTTCTGGAGAATCTCAACCTTCGCTTGCGGGAGAGCGACAACAGAAGAGTGCGCCTGAAAATATCCACACAGAATCATCCGGAGGCGCCTGTCTACGGGCTTTCTCAGATTTTCGCCGCAGGCGGATGGAAGTGGGAGTTCGAGGCCAAGCCGATGGTCTCCTTCTTCTCTGTCCGTCCCGGCCGGGATCATGTCGACGAAGAGGGGAACCTGGTTGAAGGCAGCACCGAACGTCTCATCGGTCTTCCAGCCTTCGCCTTCTTTGGATTCCACAATTCCGAGAGTCCCGGTCTGTCCGGTATCCATCTGACCGCCATCGGCAATGTCCTGGAAGCGCTCTCCACGGAGAACTCCATCGCGGTCTCCCTGGGCGTGGCCGTGTCCTTCTACAAGGATCGTTTCATGTTCGGCATTGGCAGAGACGTGTACGACAACCGTCCCAGAGCCAAGCGGGCGAGCACATCCAACTATATCATGACCTTCAAGTACTGGGGTCTGATGGGCCAGTAGGCGTCACCGGCACCTACACCGTCGCCACACCAGCAGACGCGCTCCCCCGGCACCTGACTCTTCCCCGGCCGTATGCGGCAACATGCGGACGATCCGGCTCCTCCGTCCGTCACCGCACCCGCCGCATTGACGGGAGAGTTGAAGTTTTGTTCTTTTTTTCGTATCTATGCGTTCATACACTGCGGATCGGATCAGCCTGAAACCTCCATAGCAGTATACACGTTTGGCCCGGATTTCCTTGCAGGAAAAAACAGTCTGGCTCATCACCGCCGCCGGTATCGTCGCACTGGGTCTCACCGCTGTCTGGCAGCGGTTTCAGGACTATGACGCGGAGAATCCACCAGGACCGTCGGTCCGTGGTGAAGTCGCTCAGGTAGGCACACCGGCACCGTCGTCTCAACCCGTTCGCATCGAAGTTCTCAATGGATGCGGTTCTCCCCAGGCTGCCGCGCTTCTCACCCGGCGGGCCCGGCATCTGGGTCTGGATGTCGTCGACGAAGGCAACGCGGAGAATTTCTCATTTTTGGAGAGCATGGTAATCGATCGGCGCGGCAACATGGACAGAGCCCGTCGCGTCGCCGGCAAACTGGGCATCCCCGTGTGCATCCAACAGATCACCAAGGATCCCTCGATGCTTGCTGATGTGAGCGTCATCATCGGTCACGATCACGAGCAACTGGGTTTGCTTTCACCCTGAATGCCCAACCGGCAACCACACGAAAGGAGCAGCTGCTCCCCATATGCCATCAGGGATTGACCTACACATACAGCGCATCGTCGATCTGCTGCAACGCAAGTACGGTTCTGACATTCTGGTCATGGATCTGCGTCAGCTTACCGACACCACGGATTATTTCGTCATCTGCAGCGGTAATTCGGATCAGCACCTGAAGGCGCTGGCGGATGAGCTGGTGGAGAGCAGCAAAGCTGCGGGTGATCCGCCCTGGCATGTCGAGGGCCTGGAGACACGCCGCTGGATTCTGGTGGACTTCGTGCACATCGTCGTTCACCTGTTCAGGCGGGAAGCCCGGGAGTTTTACGCCCTTGAGCGGCTCTGGGGCGACGCCGCCATCACCCGATATGCAGACTATCCTGACGCCGCGGACCGTGATGCTGCGCCCGAGGGATCTGCGGACCTCGTTTTTTCCAGGTCGTGACGCATGCCCGTGCAGACGCTGGTATGGAAAAATGACGTTCTGCGCCTTGTGGACCAGACCCGCCTGCCGGCTGTGCTGGAGTACATCGATTGCCACGATGTTGAGACCGTAGCCCAGGCCATCGAGCGGCTCAGCGTGCGCGGTGCGCCGGCCATCGGTGTGGCAGCCGCATACGGAGTGGTCCTGGCAGCTTTGGAGGCCTCGCGGTGCCGGGATGCTAGTTTCGCGGACCAGGTGCGCGCCGGGATTGACCGTCTGGCCGCCACGCGTCCCACCGCGGTGAACCTGTTCTGGGCTCTGCAACAGATGCGCGCAGAGCTCGATCAGGCCTCTGCACAGGATCCGGCCACGGTGTGCCAGGTTCTGCTGGACACGGCCGACCGTCTCTGGCAGGATGACCGCCGTATCTGCCGGACACTGGGACGCCACGGCGCCGAACTCCTGCCGGACGGAGCCAACGTCATCACCCACTGCAACGCCGGCGCACTGGCCACGGCGGACTACGGTACGGCCCTGGGTGTGATCTATGCCGCCTGCGAACAGGGCAAACGGATCCATGTATATGCGGACGAAACCCGGCCCCTCCTGCAGGGCAGCCGGCTTACAGCTTGGGAACTGATGCAGGCTGGCGTGGAGGTTACCGTTATCTGTGACAACATGGCGGCTGCCGTCATGCGGCGCACGGACATTCACTGCGTCATCGTCGGTGCGGATCGGATAGCCGCCAACGGGGACGTGGCCAATAAGATCGGCACCTATGGTCTGGCCGTGGCGGCTGACGCTCACGGCGTGCCGGTGTATGTGGCCGCACCTGTTTCCACGCTCGACATGTCCCTGGCCCACGGGGAGCAGATACCCATCGAGGAACGTGCTCCAGAAGAAGTCACTCACGGTATGGGACAGTGGACAGCTCCCCAGGGCGTGCCGGTGTTCAACCCCGCCTTCGATGTCACGCCCAACCACCTCGTTACGGCCATCATCTCCGAACGCGGCATCGCCAGGCCTCCATTCAGGCCGGCACTCGCCGGCTGGACTCAGGAGAGTACGCCATGATATCGCCCAAGCATCAACCCCGAAGCACACTATGGCAACGGCTGATTGCCCCTGCGCTGATCGCCGGTACGCTTTCCATCCAGGCCGGGTTATACATCGGTTGTGCCGGCCAGGCTCCGCCCAGGCGCGATCAGGAACCCGCAGCGGGAGCCCGGCTGCTGCCTGAAGAGTTCGATCCGCAGACGCTGAACGAGGAACTGCTAATCATTCAGCCCAGATTCTCCCCCCCTGCTGCGGGCACAGTCGGTTCGATGGAACCCGGAGCTCCTACCGCCGCCGACCCGGAGCGTGCGCCCGCACACCGGGTAACCGGTGCCGCCCCTCAGCATCGTATCGTGCATAGAGTGCAGCTGATGGCGTTGAGCAACCCTGGTGTCGCCCATCAACGGCGCCAGGAACTGGCGGACCAGATCAACGAACCGGTCGTCGTGCAGGCGGAGCGCGGATTGTTCATCGTCCGGGCCGGAGCGTATGACAGCCGCGCAGATGCTGAGGAATTGCGGGCCCGGCTGGTCCGGCTCAGTCCGGAATTTGCGGGAGCTTATGTGGTCAGTGCGCCCATGGCTCCGGAGGAGGAGGCTGCCGAGACAGACCGCAGGCTGCCGGATACATCCCCGGAAACACCCGTCGGCCCGGAAATCGTCGCCGGGCTGCTGCATGCGGATGAACCGCCTCCACCGCCCGTGCCTCCAGTCATGGTGCATGCGTTCGGTTGGCGCGTCCTGCTCGACAAAACGCTTGCATACGAGGAAGCGCTACAGCTTCAGCAACGAGCGATGGACCAGCTTAGACGCAGTGATGTGGATATCACGTTCAGTTCACCCTGGTACAATATCGAGTTGGGGCATTTCCGGACCGACTCCGAGGCCCAACAGGCGCTCGAGAACCTGAGACGGAACTTCCCCAACGCATTGCGAATTCGTGGTCAAATCCTGGTACCGGTGGAGGAATAATATTGGGTATGGGACGAGTCGCCCTGGTTTGTGCTGCCGCCATTGCATTAGCCGCGTGCGGATCCTCACGGCCGCCAGCCAAACTGTCGATGCCGGCGGATTTTCCGGCAGATACGCTGACCGTCGCACCTGAAGCGACGGTTTCCGGACATGAGGACCTGGTAGTGCGGGCACAGTGGCATTTGCTCCGAGCCCAGGAAGCTAGTTTGTGCAGCCTGTTCACCACGGCGCAGATGGAACTGGATGAGGCCTTGCACCTGCTTGCAGCCATGGATCCGGACCTTGGCCAGGATTCTCTGGTACAGGCCATGGCCCACCGGGTGGAGGATGAATATCTCCGGTTGCTGCCGCAGTTGGAGCGTCTGTCGCCGGACAGTCCGCTGACCCTGCTATTGCAGGGGCTGTCCGAGGAAAGGGTACAGGATCTCTCCCCGGATGCTTCGCAGTTGATCCGCATCCACCAGGCTGCTCAGTCCTGCGACATGCCCATCGATGTGAATGCCCGGGTAGCCGCCAGCGTTCATTTCTTCCAGACACGCGGCCGGGCCACCATGGAAGCATGGATGCAGCGTGCCGGTCTGTATCGCGGCATGATCGTGGAGATACTCGGGGAAGCAGGACTTCCTGAGGATCTGCTCTATCTCGCCATGATCGAAAGTGGGTTCAACCCGCATGCTTTTTCACGGGCCCGCGCCGTCGGCATCTGGCAGTTCATGGCGCACACAGGCCGGCTCGAGGGCCTGCAGCAGACCCACTGGATCGATGAACGGCGGGATCCGGTGAAATCGACCCGTGCTGCAGCCAATCATCTGCGGTACCTGTACGCGCAGCTGGATGACTGGCGCCTGGCGCTGGCGGCGTACAATGCCGGTCTGGGCAGGGTGAGACGCGCCATCGACCGTGATGGCACCCGGAACTACTGGGAGCTGGGTCTGCCGCGCGAAACCAGAAACTACGTGCCTCTGTTCATGGCGGCCACAGTGATCAACCGCAATCCGGAACTCTTTGGCTTCGCTCCGCCAGAGCCCGAGACACCGGTGGCTTACGACGAGGTCGTCATACCGCGGGATGTGCCATACATCGACCTGCGCGTTGCCGCTGACATCATGGGCCAGAGCTACGCCACGCTGCGGCAACTCAATCCGGAGCTACGCCAGCGTATCACCCCTCCGGGTGAAGCCGGCAGAGGATACCGTCTCCGTGTCCCCGCCGGACACGGGACCACCTTCCTGGAACGTTATGCTGCCTTGCCGCCGTCAGCGCGCCCAGAACTGTACGAGTATGTGGTTCAAACACGCGACAACCTGTCTTCCATCGCTCGCGCTTTCGGGGTCAGCAGCAGGCTGATTGCCGAAGCCAACAGCATCACCAACCCCAACCGTATTTACCCCGGTCAGAGGCTGTACGTACCCGGCGCCGCCGGCGTGCGTGGCGCAGCTGCCGGCAACAGAACGGAGCACACAGTCCGAGCCGGCGAATCGTTGAGCAGAATCGCCCAGCGGTATGGTGTACGAGTAAGCGATCTGCGCACCTGGAATGGATTGGGGTCTACGGTTATCCATCCAGGCGACAAGTTGGTGGTCGTGGAGCAGCGTGCAACAGTGGAGACCCGGGCACGGCAATCTACCGCTCCGCAGGTCACCGGTGACGAGCGGTATCAAGGAGATGGACAATACCATATCGTTGCACCGGGTGAAACGCTGTGGGAGCTGTCGCGGCATTACGGGATCAGTGTCACGGAGCTGCAGCGCTGGAACCAGATCACCGACACCCTGATCCGCCCGGGACAGCGACTGCTGATCGCCCGTGGCACCGGAGGACAGGAAGAAACCTACACCGTAGTCAGAGGCGATACCCTGTACAGTGTCGCCCGCCGGTTCGGAGTCCGTGCCCGCGATCTGGCCCGGCACAATAACATGAGTACGAGTTCCACCTTGCTGGCAGGAACCAGGCTGCGCATCATGCCAGCTGCAGATACGGAATAGATGAGTGTCCTACGTAACATACTGCTGCTCGCGTTGGCATTCGTACTGCAGACAACCTGGATACAGGCGCTGGAACTGGCAGCCATCAAGCCGGATCTGATTCTCGTCGTGCTCATCCATGTCGCCCTGCGCGGAGGCAGCACCCAGGGCGCCCTGCTGGGTTTCGGCGTGGGTTTCCTGCAGGATATCTACATGCCGGCCGACCTGGGTCTCAATGCCCTGCTGATGGGCCTGACAGGTTTTGGTGTGGGGTATTGCCGCAGTGGCATCGTAGCCGATGATGTCAAGGTGCAGCTCGCCCTTATTTTCGGCACAGTACTCGTCTACAGTCTGGTATTCTACCTGGGTTCCAGCGGTGTCGCCTGGATGGATGTCCCATATTTCTGGATCCGTTACAGCATCGGCCGGGCTGCGTACAGCAGTCTCGTAGGCGCCTTGGTATTTGCGGCCCTGCTGTTGCGCAGCCATTTCACGCCCGCATAGATGGCCAGGACGGCTTATGAATCCGCTCAGTCGTGACGAACACAACAATAAACTCGTCGCTCTGATCGTTATCGTATACGCGCTGTTTGCCGTGCTGGCGTTGCGTCTCTTCTACCTGCAGATCACCACGTTCGCCGACTATGCCCGCGAATCAGACCAGAACCGGATCGCCCAGAGACGCATCCGGGCGCCGAGGGGTCACATATACGCTCGTGACGGCGAGGTCCTGGCCCGCAATCGGGCATTTTACACCATCCAGATGGAACGGTCCTCGCGTCAGGAATACGAGGCTACCGTGGAAGCCCTGCGCGCCGCCCTGGACGATGCCGACCTTGGCGGACAGTACAGCCGCTGGCGCCGTGCCATCCGTCTGAAGCGGGATGTGTCCTTCCGAACCGTGGCTGTAGTCGAGGAACGGCTCAAGGCGGATTGGCCCGGTCTGACTATTGAGATCGAAGCCCAGCGGCATTATCCGCACGGCAGCACCGCCGCCCATCTGCTTGGATATATGGGCATACTGCAGGAAGATCCGCGCACCAGCGCATCCCGCAGTACCTACGTTGCCGGTGATTTCGTAGGTAAAACAGGCATCGAAAAAGTCTACGAGGACGTGTTGCGGGGGCGCGACGGCGTACGCTTTATCGAGGTATGTGCCGACGGCCGGCAGCGTCGTGAGTTCACCGACCGCGAACAACCCGCCGTACCCGGCCGCGACCTTCACCTGACCATCGATCTGCATGTACAGCAGGCCGCCGAGCGCGCGTTACCGGACACGCTCGCTGGAGCCGTCGTGGCGCTGGATCCCCGGACGGGAGCCGTACTGGCCCTGGCCAGCAAACCCAGCTTCGATCCGAACACCTTCGTTTCCTTCCAGGCCCAGGAACAACGGCAACGCATCCTGCGAAGCGAAGCCACCCTTCTCAACCACGCCCTCCACGGGCGCTATCCGCCCGGTAGTACGCTCAAGATGGTAGCCGCCATTGCGGCACTGCAAGAAGGCATAACGGACACTCTGAGCACATTCGCAGCGTGCACCGGAACACTCAAAGTCGGCAACGTGGTCTTCAGTTGCCTCGGACGCGAAAATCATGGCGCCCTCAACCTGCTGCAAGCCATGGAAGTGTCCTGCAATATCTATTTCCTGCAGCTGGCCCGCCTTCTGGGCATGGACTCCTGGCGATTGTTCGCTGACCGGCTGGGTTTCGGGCGGCCGACTGGCATTCAATCGAGCTTGAGTGAGTCAACCGGCCTGCTGCCCACCAAGGACTACTATCGTCAGCGCGAAGCATGGACGCTGGGGCATCTGATGAACCTTGTCATCGGCCAGGGAGCCATACTGGTCACGCCCATACAGATGGCACGCTACGTTGCCGCCATCGCCAACGACGGTTACCTGGTCACGCCGCATCTGTTGGGTACGCCGCCGCCACGCCAGGCAATAGCGGGGATTTCTCAACGCACCTTGCAGATCGTGCGGGAATCCATGTTGCGGGTCGTGTATGGTTCCCGGGGAACGGGCAGCCGTGTCCGTCTACCTGGCGTCCAGGTAGCTGGCAAAACGGGCACCGCCCAGGTTCCGGGAGCGAATTCCGATGCCTGGTTCGTTGCCTTTGCGCCGTTCGATGCCCCGACCATCGCCGTTGTCGCGGTAGTCGAGCAGGGCGGCACCGGGGGCGCGGTAGCCGGACCGGTAGTGCGCGCGGTGCTCGAGGCGCATTTTGCCTCCGAACAAGAGCGCGCTACCGGCGGCCTACGGGTGCAACGCCCTGCGGAACCCCCCCACACACCGGTTCCCGGTTGGGTACTGCACTGAATTATTCCGGAGAGCATCGATGCGTCTGCTACGCGAATCCAGTCCGATGTTGCTTGCCGCGGCACTGGCGCTGGCTTTCCTGGGGATAACCACTGTCTATAGTGCCGTGTTCTACAGCGAGCTTCCGGCCCTGCAGAGTGCCTGGCAACGTCAGGCCACGTTTGCCGTGGTGGCCCTGGCGCTGGCTATAGGCGTCATCCTCATACCCAGCAAGTTTCTCTATGCAGTTGCGTATCCGCTATACCTGGTTAGCCTGCTGACGCTGGTGGCTGTACTGGTGTGGGGCACCGGTGACGACGCGGCCCGCTGGCTGCGCCTGGGGCCTCTTCGCCTGCAGCCTTCCGAATTTACCAAGATTGCTGTCATCATCGCCATGGCTCGCTACCTGGGCGATACCGGGTCCGAACTGTATCACCGGCCACGTGTGTTCATCGGTGCGTTCCTGCTGGCCGTGCTACCCATGGGACTGGTGGCCCGGCAGCCTGATCTTGGCACCGCCATCACGTATGGGGCGCCTCTCTTTCCCCTGCTTTTCTGGGGCGGCATGTCAAGCATTGTCATCTTCTGCGTGCTCTCCCCGTTGCTGGCTGTCGTCTGTTCATTCGAGCCTTTGTGGGAACAACTGGCACCTTATGTGTTCGCCATTTTCATCGTGGGCAGCACCGGTCTGATTCACCTGGTGCTTGGACGGCTGTGGGTGACCGTGAGCCTGTTTGTCCTCAACCTATCGTCCGGCCTCATTACGGTGTACCTGTGGGATCATCTGTTGCGTGCCTATCAGAAGGAACGCATCATCAGCTTCCTGGACCCGGAAAGCGACCGGCTCGGTGCGGGATGGAATATCATCCAGTCCAAAATAGCCATAGGTTCCGGGGGAATCACCGGAAAGGGTTACCTGGAAGGCACGCAGACACGGTATGAATTTCTACCCGCCAGCCACACTGATTTCGTCTTTTCCGTCATCGGCGAAGAACTGGGTTTTGTGGGAACCATCGTGGTATTGGCGCTCTTCCTGTTCATCATCATCAAAGCGCTGTATATTGCCTCCGTAGCGAAGAACCGGTTCCTCAGTCTGATTGCCGTCGGCGTTTCTGCCATGCTGGCCTTCCATGTATTTGTCAATGTAGGCATGGCCACCGGGATTTTGCCGGTCACGGGCCTGCCTCTCCCCTTTATCAGCTACGGAGGTTCGTCTCTGGTGGCCAGTTTTCTGACGATCGGTCTATTGTTGCACGTATATGTCAACCGGCACGAGTACTGACATATGGGTACGCGATCCCGTTGGGGCTTTTCCTTCCTGCTGGTTACCGTTTTTGTCATAGATCACCCGCAGTGCGCTACGCGCAGCCCGGATCACCTGCAGTTGGCTGTAGCCTATCTGGAGGTGGAACGATACGACAGGGCACTTCAGGAGGTTCGGAGAGCCCGGAGGGAGAAGGGGCGCTCGACCGTGGGTGACCTGATAGCCGCATTGGCCCACACCGGGTTGGGCCAACCTGACGCAGCTGTATCCACGCTCGTCAAGGGACTGCGCGCCGAACCAGCCAATACGCGCCTGCATGGCGCCTTGCGCGAAATATGCGCTCGGCACGAAAACTACACCGTTGCACTGGACCAGTTGGCGCCTGTACTGGAAAGCCAGGATCCCCCCCATCCGATCCTGCTGACCACGGTGGGATGGTTGCATGCCGCAGCAGGCGAGTACCAGAAGGCCCTTGGTCCGTTGCAGGATGCCGCCGCAACGTCGAACGGTGATATGCTCGCAACGACAGAACTGAGCCGCACCCTGGAAAAACTGGAACGGCCTCAGGAGGCGGTGGAAATCCTGGATGCCGCCCTGCAGAAAGCGCCGAATCACCCGGAACTCCTGCTGGCTGCCGGTCTTTTTCATCTGCGCCGGGCTGACCCGGAAACCGCGACCGGGTTTTTTGACAGCCTGATCACGGTATCCAGTGACCCTTCACAAGCAGCTGCTCGCCTGGCAGGTGCCTGCTACGAGGCAGGTTCCCACGATTTTGCCGTTCGTTACTATGAACGGGCCATCGAGTTGGGAGCTACCGAAGCCTATGTGTACAACAACCTGGCCTGGTCCTATGCTGCAACAGGCCGAAATCTTGACCGCGCCCTCTCCCTGGCCTTACGAGCGGTGAAAAAATCACCGGACAACCCCGGTTACCTGGACACCTATGCGGAGGTCTGCTTCGGGTTGGGGCAGGTTCATCGCGCCGTGGCTTTGATGCGGCGCGCCCTTGAGCTGGAACCGGTCGATGGAACCCAGCGCGAATACTTAATAGAGCAGATGCAACGCTTCCAGCAGGCTCTGGAAGCGGAGTCGCCTCCCTCCTGACCCGCAACCTGTCCCCTTACCGCCTGAAACGATCGTAGTCTATCTTCAGGTGTTCGAGTTTCATGTACAGGTTTTTCCGTGACATGCCGATGGCGTCTGCAACTCTGGTGATCACACCGTTATGCTGCCGCAGCGCCTGACACAGATACGACCGCTCGAAACGCTTACGAGCCTCGGTAAAGCTATGCGGCGACCACGCGTTCTGGTCCGGGACACCGGCGGCGAAATCCGCAAGTTCGTCTGGTACATCCGCAATGGTTATGACGTTTCCCTGAGCCAGGACCACCATGCGCTCAATGGTATTCTCCAGCTGTCGCACGTTACCGGGCCATGGATAACGTTGCAGGCATTCCAGTACCTCCGGGGAGAGGCTGTGCACGGCCAGGCTGTTGCGCACCGCTGCCTGCTCCACAAAGTGGCGGGCCAGCCGCGGTATATCCTCACTGCGCTCCCGCAGCGGCGGGAGTTGCAGCGGCACGACGTTCAACCGGTAGTACAAGTCCTCACGGAACCCCCCCGTTTGGACGCGTTCCAGCAGGTCAGCATTGGTGGCGGCGATAACCCGGACATCCACGCGCAGCGTCTGCGTTCCACCGACGCGCTCGAACTCACGCTCCTGTAATACGCGCAGAAGGCGAGCCTGGACTTTTTGTTCAGCAGCACCGATCTCATCCAGGAAGAGCGTGCCACCGTCAGCCAGCTCGAACTTCCCGGGGCGCTGGCGTGTAGCGCCGGTGAAGGCCCCCCGTTCGTGCCCGAATAGTTCGCTCTCCAGCAACCCTTCCGGCAATGCCGCGCAGTTTACTCGCACAAAAGGCGCCGAGCGTCGCGGACTGTGGTGATGCAACGCCCGCGCAATCACCTCCTTACCGGTCCCACTCTCTCCTTGTATCAGGACGGTTGCCTGGACCGGAGCCAGCTGTTCGAGCTGGTGCAGCACCATGTTCATGGCCGGGTTCTCCGAGGTCAGTGGCGGCAGTTCCCGATCCTTGCCGTGCCCATCAGACCGCGGCACCCCAGAGTGGCGGACGGTTACCATTCGCTCAAGCTCAAGACCAGCATCATGCCTTCTGTACAGCATGGTAGATCCTCCTCGGCTTATGCAAGCGTATATGTGTATGTGCATATTAATGGATACTGCCATGCTCGTCAAGTTAAATTTTTCTTATTAGCATATGCATGCGCATAATGATGAGCTTGCCTGCCATGGCAACCCTCAGCAGGACAAGGTATTAAGCAAATTTATGCTTTAAAGGATGAAATTATGATACGGGGATACACAAGAGGGTTATTGCAAGCGGTACCGCTGGAGCGCAGCATATCCACCGCAGAAACCGGTATTCAGACCGTGGACGCCAGAACCGATTCCTCCCTGGTGGTCGTGCACAGCTCCATGGCCAGACAGGAGTAATTCTCCGCACCAGTGCATACCGGTTTGTACATGACCACAGGCTGCCCATGACTGGGCGCCTCCGCCAGACTGACATTACGTCGAATGGTCGTGTGGTACACCTTGTCTCCGAAGTAGCCCCGTACCTCGGCCGCAACCCGCCTGGAGAGCTGCAGACGTTCGTCATACATGGTCAGAAGAACACCCTCGATAGTCAGCTGGGGATTGAGATACCGCTGTACCAACCGGACCGTGCTGAAGAGTCGGCTAAGGCCTTCCAGGGCATAGTATTCGCATTGAACGGGAATGAGCACCGAATCTGCGGCCGTCAGGGCATTCAGGGTCAACAGCCCCAGCGACGGAGGGCAATCTATGAGTATGAACTCGTAGTCATCCCGAACCGGGGCCAAAGCACTGGCCAGCTTGCGCTCACGTCCGACGACCGCAGCCATTTCCACCTCCGCACCGGCCAGACGTATATGGGCAGGAAGAAGGGAAAAGAACGGCGGCTCTACCGGATGAATGACAGCCGCGGCCTCCGCCTGCTCCAGCAACAGCTCATAACTGGAACCGTGCAGACTTTCTGCCGCCGCGCCACAACCACCGGTGGCGTTGGCCTGGGGATCCAGATCGACCAGCAGCGTAGCATGTTGCTCGGCAGCCAGACACGCTGCCAGGTTGACCGCTGTGGTAGTTTTACCGACACCACCCTTTTGGTTGGATACAGCTATGACTCTTCCCATGGACCTGGCCCGTTTCCCGGAGGACGTATGGAATGCACGCGAGGGTCTGCAGACTGCGGTACAGACTGGACGAAAATGCCGCGTGTACACAGAATAGGGCCATGCTCGGGTGTGTTCGGGCGTATTGGTACCACTGGACCGACACACATCGGGGGAGACGATGCAATGGCCACGACCACCACCTTGGCGACCAATATATGGCGCCGTGGACCAAAGGTCAAGATCAGAAGTGAGGAAGAACCTATTTTGTTTATAAGTTATTACATAACAATGTTTTATATCTTAGTACGGAGCTTCAGATCCCGGCCAGAGCCGCCAGGAAAACACCTAGCAACAAGCCCGTCACCACGAACAGCGCCACCCCGATCCCCGTCCTTCGTGCCGGATTGGAGCCGGATTCATGCATACAGCCTCCTTGGCTTCGGTGTCATGGAGTATTATCGGCAGCGGAACGACTTGCTGCAGTCCGGAAAAACATGCCGTCCCGGCTGCCGCACCGGCAAAAAAGCACCCGCAAACGGCAGTACCGTGTGCCCGTGCACGCTGAACGGCAAAAACCACACCAACGATGCCGTCGTGGCCGGCCGTGCGGATCAGTGATCTACGGCGACAGGAATGGTCGCCGTTTTACCGCCAGCCGTGTTGTCCGGTATGCCGGCTGCGACACGCACTGACGAGTCGAACCGCTGCAGCCCCGTTGACAGCACCCGCGTGGGCCGCCTTATTCGCCCCCCTGAGTGTTTTTGACCATGCCCTGTCTCTTCCAGGCCAAGGCGATGCCAACAGACAAGGATACCAGCAGTACGGTGGCGGATCTCAAGGCGGATATCCGTCAGTTCGTGCAGGAGCGGGATTGGGAACAATTCCATAACCCCAAGGATCTGGCCATCGGCCTGTCCATAGAAGCGGCGGAACTGCTCGAGCACTTCCGTTTCCGGAGCGACTCCGAAGTTGCGGCACGCCTACAGGACGCTGGTTTCCGCCAGAAGATCAGCCACGAGTTGGCCGATGTCCTCTACTTCGTTCTTATCCTGTGCGACTACCTGGAACTCGACGCGACTACCATACTGGCGGAAAAAATGGCTATCTCCGCCTCCCGGTACCCCGTTCACCGGGTCAAGGGGCGCAATCTGAAGTACACCGAATACGATGCTGAGGAATGAACATGTCCGACATGACGCAGTATGAGGTTCTGCTTGACATCATGGCCCGGCTGCGCGGTCCGGACGGCTGCCCCTGGGATCGAGAGCAGACCCATGAATCGCTGCAACCGTACCTCCTGGAAGAAGTGTACGAAACCCTGGAAGCCATCGACCGCAACGATTATCCAGAACTATGTAAGGAGCTGGGCGATGTCCTGCTTCAGATTGTCTTCCATGCCCAGGTCGCCAGCGAGGCAGGACACTTCTGCATGGAGGATGTCTGCCGATCCCTCGTCGACAAGCTCGTCCATCGTCACCCACATGTATTCGGCGACGCCCAGGTGGATGGTTCCGGTCAGGTCCTGGCCAACTGGGAACGGCTCAAACAGCAGGAAAAAAAGGCTGCAGCACAGCGTGCTTCCATCCTTGAAGGTCTGCCGGCCGGCATGCCGGCCCTGCTGCGCGCCCAGCGGGTCCAAAGCCGGGCGGCGCGGGTTGGTTTTGACTGGCCCAGCCTGGACGGCCCCCTGGACAAGGTGGAAGAGGAGTTCGATGAACTGCGGGCCGAGTGGCAACAGGGGCACACGGAGCGCGCCGAAGAAGAACTGGGCGACCTGCTTTTTGCCCTGGTCAACGTAGCCCGGTTCCTGCAAGCCGATCCGGAAAATGCATTGCGCCGTGCTGTCGATAAATTCGAGCGCCGCTTTCGCACCCTGGAAACAGTTTTCCATGAGGCGGGCCGGGATATAGGCCAGGCCACGCTCGAAGAAATGGACGCCGCCTGGGATGATATCAAATCGCACGAGTGACAACCGGCAGTCGGGGCGCGAACAGGACGGCCTCGTCCCGGCCGCTGCATGGGCTTGCACAGCGAGTTCTTCCGGTCGCCCATCTCCCGGCGTCGCAACGCATTACGGCGCCACGACCGCTCCCGCTTCATGAACTGGCTGTTCCGGCACCTGCGTCCCCTCATGCCCCTGGTGCACCACCGCGCCGGGATGGTGCTACTCGGTGCCATTGCCGTCACGCTGATGGCTCTGACGCTGGTCGTCAGACTGCGCATCGATGCCGACCTTACCGGCCTGCTGCCTCCTGAACACCCCACGGTGCTCGCCCTCGAGCAGCTCCGCAGCACCGTGGGCAGCGAGGCCGATGCCACCGTGGTCATTCGCAGCCCCTCGTTTGCAGCCAACAAGGCCTTTGCGGAAGCCCTGATCCCGCTGGTCCTGGACCTGCGTCCGGAACAAGGGCCAGCGTTTTTTCAGCGCGTCGATTACCGCCGGGACACCCGGGTACTGCAGGACAATGGTCTCTATTTCGCCACCACGGAGGAACTGGATCGACTGGAGCTCCTGCTGCTGCAGCGTCTGGAGGAAGCACGCCTGCGGGGCAGCCCCCTGTATGTCCCATTGGATGACGCCGAACCGGCAGACTCCACCTTGACCCATCTGCAGCAGCTGTTCGGCCATCTCATGCCCGGTGAATACCCGGTTTCCGCCGACAGCACGATCATGGCGCTGCGTTTCTACCCTTCCATGGCCCAGACAGACCTCCACACGATCGAAGCAGCGTACGGCGCGCTGCAGCGTGTCGTAGACGAGCTGGATCCGCAGTATTTCGACCCTCGGATGGAGGTGATACTGGCGGGACGCCTGCTGCGTCAGCTCATCGAGGTACAGGCGCTCACCGGTGATGTGTACCGTTCCTTCGCTGCCGGTGTCAGCGCGGTACTCCTGGTGGTCATCGTCTACTTCACCTACAAGGCCGGCACCCTGCGTGCGCACAAGCGCCTGGACCCCGCCCAATGGCGCACAGCCCTGCAGCAGGCTCCTCTGATGGGCCTGCTGATCGGTCTCCCGTTCCTGATGAGCCTGGCCGTCACGTTCGGATTGACCTTCCTTTTAGTGGGCTCCCTCAACCTGTTGACCTCCACGCTGGGCCTGGTTCTGTTCGGTCTGGGAATAGACTACGGCATCCACTTCTACGCTCGTTATACCGAGGAGCGCGGTCGCGGGCACACGGTTCTGCAGGCCCTCGAGATCACCTTCACCAGCACAGGACAGGCCATTGCCGTCAGCGCCTGCACCACCGCCGGTGCGCTGTATGTCCTTATGGCCGCTGGTTTGCGCGGCTTCAGCCAGTTCGGCTTCGTTGCCGGCACCGGCATCCTGCTGGCATTGGTGGCCATGGTGGTGATCATGCCGGCCCTGATCGTCCTGGTCGAGCGTCGCGGCTGGCTGGGCCGGGTACATATCGCCTTGCCGTCCCGACCAACGAGCCGCAACCGCGCCCTGCCGGGTTGCGGGTGGATTGCCGTCGCCGGAACAGCCGCCTTGGTTCTCGCTCTTGTGCTCCTGCCGCGGCTGTCTTTCGAGTACGACTTCTCCGGTCTCGAACCGGACTATGCCGAGTACCGGGCGCGACGCGCGCTGGTTCAGCAGGTTTATCCACCCCTGGACGGCCGCAACCCGGCCTATGTGCTGGTCGATGAACCGGCTGAGGTGGATGATCTGCTGAACCAGATTCACACCCGGGCTCGGTCGCCTTCTTCCACCATAGGAACGGTAGTTGCGCTGCAGGATCGATTTCCCATGGATCCCGCAGCGCAACATGTCAAACTCCAACGCATCGCCCGCATCCGAGAACTGCTCGACCATCCGCTGGCGCACGAACTGGATCACGATGATCTGAGCCGTCTCCGCCGCGCCGCCGGGACGGTCGAACCGCTCCGCGTCGAACAGCTGCCGGCTTTTCTGCAGCATCCGTTCATCACCCGTGACGGTAGAATCGGTGGCTTCATCCGCGTATATCCCAACGTCGACCTGGTCGACAGCCGCAATGCCATCGACTTCCTGCACGATATCGGCCACATCACGACATCGACGGGAAGAACCTATTACGCCGCTTCCACCGCACTGGTCGGCGGCGCCATGGTCCGGATGATGATCGATGAAGCTCCCTGGATGGTCCTGTACACCCTGGGTATGGTGGCCGTACTGATGTGGCTGAACTTCGGTTCGGTGCGCTGGTCCGTCCTCGCCCTGCTCCCCCTGTTTACAGGGGTTCTATGGATGCTGCTGGCCATGGAGTTGCTTGGTCTGAAACTGAATTTCTTCAACGTGATCGTGTTGCCGGCAGTTCTGGGCATCGGTAACGATGCGGGCGCGCATCTGGTCCATCGTTATCGCGAGGAGGGCCGTGGGTCTCTGCGTACTGTGATGCGTTCCACGGGCGAGCACATCACCATGGGTTCGTTGACGACCGTGATCGGATTCGGTGGACTCCTGCTGAGCTTCCATCCCGGACTTCGCAGCATCGGCCTGCTGGCGACCATCGGAATCGGCAGCACCTGGCTGGCCGCGGTTCTCTTCCTCCCGGCCTTGCTGCAGTTACTGGAGTCGTACCCACGGGTACGCGATCCCGGTTCATCCGCGCATCGCATACGCACCGCGCCTCGAAGCCCGGTACGGTGACGCTGAATAAGCCCACGCAACGGGACGCGGCCGCACGAAGCCCATAGGGGCAAACGCAGCCCGGAACCCGCTATGACCGCAGGGGTCAAACGCTGCCGTGCACCGTGCAGACCCTTTCGTTCACAAGCCAGGCACGAGGCGCACACGATGCCATTCGCCTGTCACGACGCGCTCCCACCGCCATCGGCCGATATGGTCCGGCTCCCGCCGGGCGCTTTAGGTGCCCGCCCCCCCTCCGCACCCGGGTGCATTCGCGCGTATCGCCTTTGTTCAGTAATTTATACATCGTTATTTCGTATCGATACCTATCCGCATACCCGCTGGGCAGGCACAGACGTGCAACGGTGGACGTAGATCGGTCGTTGGATCGTCCCCGTGCCGCCGATGCCGCTTGAATCAACCCCGGGCGGGTCAGGGTAGAACAATTCCCTATCATACAGGAGTATTTATGACTGCTGCCATAGAAACCGGCTCCGTTCCGGACTTCAAAGTCAAAGACCTGAACCTGGCGCAATGGGGTCGTAACGAGATCATCCTTGCCGAGCATGAAATGCCCGGGCTCATGGCCATACGACGCGAGTATGCGGACAGCAAGCCTCTTCAGGATGTCCGCATCACCGGTTCGCTGCACATGACCATCCAGACGGCCGTGCTCATCGAAACCCTGACAGCGCTGGGCGCGCAGGTACGGTGGGCGTCGTGCAACATTTTCAGCACGCAGGACCACGCGGCTGCGGCCGTGGCCGTGGGTCCGGACGGCACGCCGGAGCATCCACAGGGGATACCGGTGTTCGCCTGGAAGGGAGAGACTCTGGAGGAGTACTGGTGGTGCACGGAACAGGCGCTGAATTTCGCTGATGGTCTCGGTCCCGAGTCCATCGTTGATGACGGCGGTGATGCCAGTCTGATCATCCACAAGGGCGTCGAGTTCGAGAAGGCCGGCGCGGTACCGGATCCCGACGAGGAATCCATGGGGGAAGACGAGGTGGAGTTGCTCAGGCTGCTCAAGAAGCTCCACGCCCGTGATCCGGAACGCTGGCGCCGCGTTGCGGCCAGCTGTCGCGGTTGCTCGGAGGAAACCACCACCGGTGTCCACCGCCTGCATCACATGGATCGTCAGGGGACGCTGCTGTTCCCCGCCATAGACGTGAACAACTCGGTGACTAAAAGCAAATTCGACAACATCTATGGAAATCGCCATTCGGTCATCGACGGTCTCTTCCGGGCTACGGATGTCATGCTGGCGGGCAAGCGCGTCATGATCATCGGCTATGGTGACGTGGGCAAGGGTTGCGCCCAGGCGCTGGATGGGCAGGGCGCCAGGGTGATCGTCGCCGAAGCTGACCCGATCTGCGCTTTACAGGCAGCCATGGAGGGCTATCAGGTGGCCACCATGGAGGACATGGTGGAGGAGGTGGACATCTTCATCACGGCCACGGGCAACTACCACGTCATCACCCTGGAACACATGAGGCGTATGAAGGACAAGGCGATCATCGGCAATATCGGCCACTTCGACAATGAGATCGCCATGCTGGACTTGCAGCGGCTCGCCCGGCAGGGACAGGTAGTGAAGACGGAGATCAAACCCCAGTACGCCATGTGGACCTTCAAGGATACGGGCAGATCGATCCTCGTCCTGGCGGAAGGGCGGTTGCTCAACCTGGGCTGCGCCACGGGCCATCCCAGCTTCGTCATGTCCAACAGTTTCGCCAATCAGACCCTGGCACAGATCGAGCTGACCGTCAACCGGGGCAAGTACGAGAACAAAGTATACGTTCTGCCCAAGCAGCTGGACGAGAAGGTCGCCCGCCTGCATCTGGATGCTCTGGGCGTCAAGCTGACCCGGCTCAACCCACGCCAGGCCGAATATCTGGGAGTGGAGATCGAAGGCCCGTTCAAACCGGATGGCTACCGGTATTGAGCCGGCGGAGCCGTACCTTGGGTGCCGCGGTAATCTGAACCGGCGCAGCCTCGATACGGTACCGCGGTAATCTATACCGACACACGCGGCCACAGCCCGCACAGCCGTCTTTCCAACGGCCAGTGCGGGCTGTGCTCGGATAAGGTTGTCCGGACTGGTCGGCTGGCGGTCTTCCCGGCGCACGGGGGCTTCGATCCCGGCGACGCGTCGACAGTACCAGACAGCACCCGGCTTCAGTACGAATCCAGCATGACAGCCGCCTCGCTGGCATCGTGCTCGCCGGCCAGCGTGTCCTCGCGGTCTGCCTTGCGTATGAGGAACACGTTCACCAACCAGGCTCCGGCAAGCGTCACCACCAGGCCCACAACGGTGGCCGTCCAGCTCCCGAACAGCAGCTTGCCCACGAAGAACAAGCCCCCCCAGATGAGCATCATTCCGCCCAGGAATGCCAGGAAGTCGCGCGGGTCGATGGACTCGTGTTCCGATTCCAGGCCGCACTCGGCTGCGATCTGCCGCCATCCGGGGCCGGGAGGACGCACTCGGCGGTAGAAACGATGCAGCACCGGCCTGGATTCCGGCGCCGTGCGCAAGGTGACTCCGATCCACAAAGCGTTGACCAGCACCGCGCCCACCGTGAGCAGTATGGCGCTGCGGTCTCCCGGATTGGCGGTCAGACCCAAGAACCAATCCTGTCCGGCCACCCAGAACTGCAGAATGCTGTTGATGACTACCGCGCCTATCATGGCGCTGATTTCCGACCAGGCATTGACCCGCCACCAGTAGAAACGCAGGGCAAAGACCAGTCCGATACCCGCCATCAACCCCACGAAGAAACGGTTGGCATCACCGATACTGGTGATGAGGACGATGGCCACTACCGCGCTCAACAGGCCGGTTGCGATCATCACTATACGGGACACCACCACATAGTGAGTCTGACTGCGTGACGGGCGCAGGAAACGGGCGTATAGATCGCGCACCAGATACGAGGCACCCCAGTTCAGATGGGTGTCGACCGTCGACATGAACGCTGCGCACAGGAAAGCGACCATGGCCCCCTTCCAGCCCAGAGGCAGGTAATCGACGATCGTCTGAATATAGGTCAGCTCCTGAAGCTGGGCGGCGTTGGGTGCCTGCGAGGCCAACAGCCCCGGGTACAGTACCACCGTGGCCAGCGCGACTACGATCCACGGCCACGGACGCACGGCGTAGTGCGCCACGCTGAACCACAGGGTGGCCAGTTGGGCATGCTTCTCCGACCTGGAGGCGAGCATGCGCTGGGCGACATAGGCCCCGCCCCCGGGTTCAGAGCCAGGATAGTACGAGCACCACCACTGGACCAGAAAGAAACTGGCCAGCATGATGAAGGGTATCTCCGCGAGCCCCGGAGTGGGGAAGAACTGCAGGACGCCGTCTTCGAGAGGATGAAGCGAAGTCACTTGCTCCTTGAGTGCGCCCATGCCGCCGATCTCGCCGACTACGATCACCGCAAGAACGATGCACGATATCATGGCGATGCTGAACTGGACCATGTCAGTGGTCACCACTCCCCACAATCCCGCCATCGACGAGTACACCGTCACCAGACTGACCACGGCAAGGATGATCAACCACACCGTGACATTGCTTCGGTCACCCGGATCCGCCCCGATCAGAGTGGCCACGATACCGTAAGCGCCGAACATCAGCCAGGCCATGATGAACGTGTTGACCAGCCCGCCGAAATACAGGGAGCGGAAACCCCGCAACCAGGCGCCGGCAGCGCCGCCGTAGCGCAGTTCGGAAAACTCTACATCCGTGGTAACCTTGGAACGGCGCCACATGCGGGCGAAAAAGACCACCGTCATGACGTTCGACAGGGCGAAACTCCACCACCACCAGTTCATGAAGACGCCGTTGCTCCAGATGAATCCTGTGATCAACAAGGGGGTACCGGCGCCAAAGGTAGTGCCTACCATGGAAGTGCCGGAAACCCACCAAGGGAGCTCGCGCCCGGAAAGGAAAAAATCCGTGGTGCTCCGCTTGGCCAGCCGGTAGAACAACGGCCCCATGGACAGCGCGAAGATCAGGTATACTCCGATGATCACGTAGTCGACGACGTGAAAGTGATCCATATGCCCGAGGCTCCCTGTCAACGAGAACGATCGGCAAGAACGCCGACCAACTACATTAACAAGTCCTGAACCGCTTATTCTCCAGCCCCCAACGACCGGGGCCGGATCACAGCACAAAATACTGGAAAAATGCCGATGCGACAACTTGTGGCCGACTGCCCTGGCAGACCTTGACAAGGGCGCCTTCTCCGTTAAATATGTTGGATATCGTGACCCCACTCCCGTATTGAGGAACCGCTGAGATGAAAATCGACCCGCATCGCGTCTACCTCTACCGGACCGCTGCAGACAGCGACCAGGTACCGTTCGAGGACTACAAGCGCCTGGCATATGAGGCGTTGAGCCGGTTGGAGCTGGACCTGCCCCAGGAAGGGACGATCGCCTTCAAACCCAATATCACCATACCGGCTGCGCCGGACACCCGTATCATCACCCACCCGGGGTTCATCGTCGGCATGCTGCAGCGCCTGCTGGATCTGGGTGTGGCGGCCGATCGGCTGGTCGTCATGGAGGGGTACGGACCGCGGGATCGCCAGGCGGAGACCCGGAACCGGCAACGCCGGTCCATGCACAAGCCGCATCAGCATCGTGCTCATCGCCAGCATGCGCATGCTCCGCGTCCGCCGTTACCCCAGGCCAGCGGTTACGAGGACGCGTTGGCCCGCCTGGGATTGACATTGACCAACCATGATGACACAGATGGGGTTGATGTGCCGCTTCCTGAAGGCGTCGTGTTCCGCAACTTGAGGCTCACACACCACGCGGCCCGCGCCGGGTTCCTGTTCAACGTGCCCGTGGCCAAATGCCACAACCTGTCCTGTACCACGCTGGCCACCAAGAACCTGCAAGGACTCGCGCTCAGCCCGCAGCGCCACATGTGCGGCATCCAGGCGGAGGACGCGGGTCTGTCGGACGCGGAATTGACGCGCATCAACGACACCGGCATCAGCGTACACGAGGAGCGTTTCTGCCACAAGCACGCGGATCTGATCGCCGCCGTACGCAAGACCGGCGTTCCGCGTCTGTGCGTGGTGGATGGAATGGTGGGACGGGACGGGACAGCCTTCAACGAAGGCAGCAACTACCCCCTGGGCTGGACCTTGATCGGCCAGAACGAAATCCACGTGGACACGGTGGGCACGTATCTGTTTGGCCTGGATCCGGAGATGACCCCGTACCTGCGCGTGGCTGCCCAGCGCGGTCTGGGCACCAACCGCATCGCCGACATCGAAGTGTTCGATCTGGCTTCGGGTAACCGGCTCGATGCTGCTGCCCTGGCAGGCCACCGCCACAGCCCCGCTCTGATGCCGGTGTCGCGTTACGAGGGCGGGTATTACCCGCGCTTCCGGAATGATGGTTCCGTGGTTCCCTGGGCGCTGGACCGGGTGAACCACCAGCGCCAGGAGGACGGGCTGGAGCTCATCACCGCGAGCTGAACCGGCACACCACACTAGCGCCTTTACCCAACCGTGGCCGTTCCTGTCACCCGGCGCTGCCCCGTTGCACGGCGCTGCCCCGTATCAAGGCGCTGCCCCGTTGCACAGCGCTGCCCCGTATCAAGGCGCTGCCCCGTCACCCGGCGCTGCCCGGATATCCGTAAGCCAGGCAGCGCCGGTCCTGTATGTCGATCCGGTCACACCCGGGCAGGGCGCTTGGGCCGCGCAGCGGGCACGCCGGCACGCCTCAGAAACGTCAGCACCATCACCACAGCGTCATTACCCTGGACTGGATGGGTGGCGCAACCAGTCCGGCCAGTTGATCGTGACCCCGTCGCATCCGGCCGCCAGTATGCCGTGTACCAACTCGCTCACCTGCTGCCCGCCGCCACCCAGCCCCCACGCGCGCACCTCCTGAACCACGCCTCTGCACGCTTGCACCGCGTCAGCGGTCAGGTCCGCCGCGCGCGGACACAGTTGGATCAGCCCCACGGCGGACGCCTTGTCGAGCCCGTCAGCGCCGATCTCTCGCACCAGCCATCCCAGGGGGAGTGCAGCGTCTATCTTCCGCATGCGCTCCAGGTGCTCATAGCTGAACGACGTGACGAAGCATCGGTGCCCCAGTCCCGCCTGGCGGATGACCTCGTGGACGGCCTGCGGCAAGCCGGGCGACTTGCCCTTGAGCTCCACATGGTAGCACAAGGTGTCGCCGTACCGGTCCAGCAACTCGGCCAGCGTCATCATTCCGGTGCCCCCGTACTGATAGGGCGAAAACCAGGATCCCATGTCCAGATCCTGCAGTTCGCTCAGGTGCTGTTGCTCCACGCACAGGTCCGGGTAGCCATACCGGTCCAGCATGGCATCATGGCAGAGCACAACGGCACCGTCGCGGGTAAGCTGCGTATCGGTTTCCACCTCCCGCACGCCCATCCGCAGAGCCAGATCGAAAGCGGGTAGCGTGTTTTCCGGAGCGTATCCGGACGCACCCCGATGGGCGATGATACGGAAATTATCAGGAACCTCGATAGGAAACATGGCACTCCTTGTCGGTTACGGTACAGCCCGGGGCTGCGCCTGTCGCTAGCGCCCGACCCATCCCTTGCTCAGTCATTCCGACCGCGACCGGTCGAACGCGGCGTGGGGCCGACCAGCGCTCGACCAGACCCGTTTCAGCCGGAGGTTGGACGGGCTGGTTTCGGCGGGGGGTGGACACGCTGATGCCCCCGTCCAGGACCGAAAGCAGGTATGAGGCTGTTTCGCACGGACAGTAATATGCATCCGGGTCTTGGAGGTTGGCAAAAACATCGGACATCGGTTACTGTTGAGGAAGGACATGGTGGCCGGCTTCCAGATCACCAGCAGACCGGGTCCGGATGCTTCGTCGCCGGACTCGTGCGTCAGGACGGACGGAGGTTGCCGTTATGCAGACAGCAAGCAGAAAAGACCAGGCCCTGTCATCCATCGGCCGGATGCTGGACGAGTTGGAATCTCTGGAATTATCGCACGCCGAGATCCGACACCTGGTCCACCTGCTGATCATGGAGCGGGAAAGGCGGTTGGAGGACCTGTCATTGGCCGCCATCGACTGCAATCCGGAGTCACTCAGCATCTACGAGCGCCAGCTCTTGTATGTGACCCGGCAGAGCGTGTGCAAATTCCTCCTGGCGGAGCTGCATTCCATGGAGGATCCCGCCGTGCGACTGGCGGAATTCGACATCATACTGGCCACGGCAACCCATTTCGAGGAAGTGCGGCAGTTGCTTCCTTCGCTGCTCCAGCGCCTCTTCCGGGTCGAGGTCGGCCTCAGCGCCAGGACGGAAGCCGCCATTCGACAACTGGCTCCTGACGCTCGCATCGGCATACTGGTGCAGAGCCAACGCTTCCGCACCATCGTGGAGGAACACCTCGGCAGGCTCCGGCCGGACCTTCGGATCGGCCCGGTGCGCCTGGGCGCGTCGGAAGAGGACACACTCGCTGTTCTGCAGGACACGGAGGCCGTGATCGTTCCCCCGGACCTGACCTTGATGGAATCGCGCCTGGTCTCTGGAGAGATGTCGCGGTTCCGCCGGCGCGGAGGCCAGGTAATCCCCTTCGAACACCAGATCGAAGGAGATACACTTCAACGCATCGACGCGATCATCTCCGGGCAGTTAGACCGGCACCCATGAATCATCCTGTTATCGTCCTTGGAGTCATCGGTGCGGATTGCCACGCCGTGGGCAACAGAATCCTGGACATGTACTTTTCTTCCAGAAGCTACCACGTGGTGAACCTGGGGGTGATGGTATCTCAGGACGAGTTCATCGATGCCGCCATCGAAACCGGCGCGCAGGCCATACTCGTGAGTTCACTGTACGGACACGGCGAGATCGACTGCGCCGGATTGCGTGACCGGTGCATCGAGCGTGGCCTCGACGACATCATTCTGTACGTCGGGGGCAACCTGGTCATCGGCAAGCAGCGCTTCGAGGAAGTTGCGGCCAAGTTCCGGACCATGGGTTTCGATCGCGTCTTCGGGCCGGACGCGGATCTTGCGGTCGTGGACCGGTTGCTACGACAGGACATCAAGCGGCGGCAGCCATGCAGCTGATCAGTGTCGATATCGGTTCGACATACACCAAGGGCGCACTGCTGGTCCTGCGGGACGGACAGCTGCATGTCCAGGCCCGTGCTTCGGTGCCCACCACGCAGGACGATCTGACTACCGGCTTCGTGCAGGTACTGCTGGCACTCGGTGTGCTGGAGGAGAAGACCCAGCTGGAGACCCTGGCGCCGACGATTCCGGTGTACGTGTCCTCGTCCGCCAAGGGCGGCCTGAGTGTCGCGGCTGTCGGACTGGTTCCCAATGTCACCATGGAAGCCGCCCGTCTCACGGCACTGTCGGCCGGCGGCCGCGTCTCGCGCGTCTTCTCCTACCTGCTCACCGCGGCGGACATCGAGCTTCTGGAACAAAACCCGCCGGACATCATCCTGCTGTCGGGCGGCACCGACGGCGGCAACGAACGTTATGTCCGCCAGAATGCCCGGCGCCTGGCCGCCAGCACCGTGCCGTCGTGTATCGTATATGCGGGTAATCGGCAGGCAGCCGAGGACGTCGAACGGTGCCTGCGGGGCAAACCTTTCACCGTCACGGAGAACATACTGCCGGCCCTGGACTGCCTGAACCCGGAACCGGCCAGGCAGGTGATCCGCGAGCTTTTCCTGCAACGCATTGTCCAGGGCAAGGGACTGGAACGACTGATCCGGGTGTTGCGACACGATCCGCTGCCCACCCCCCTGGCCATACTGGAGTTCGTCAAGATCCTGCACAAACACGGCACAGACCTGGAGGATTTCTGCCTGGTCGACGTCGGCGGCGCCACCACGGACTACTACAGCGCGCTATGTCACCCTCTACCCGGTCCGGAAACAGTGTACCGGGGTATACCCGAGCCCCGGATCAAACGCACGGTGGAAGGAGACCTGGGCCTCCGTGTCAGCGCCTGTTCGGTGCTGGATGCTGCCGGTCCGTCGCTGGAGGCTGACGTGGCACATGCCGGACACCGGATGGAGTCTCTTCAGGCCTATGCCCGGCATGTCGAAGCGGCACCAGGGCATCTGGCCGCATGCGCCGACGAGGCGTGCTATGATCGTCTGTTGTTCTCGACCTGTGTCTCTATCGCCACCCAACGGCATGCCGGCAGGTTGCGCAGCGTGTACACGGCGGATGGGGAGCGGCATGTGCAGACTGGACGTGATCTGCGCCACGTCCGGCGTATCGTCCTGACGGGAGGTTATGCAGCTCATATGAACCTTGACCACTGTATTCCGGCGATGGCAACCGTTCCGGTCGATGACACCGGATCCTCCATCCTGGCGCCCCGGTCGCCGGTCTGCTGGATCGACCGTGATCATCTTGTCCCGCTGGCCGCCAACGTTGCCGCTGCGCATCCGGAAGCAGCGACCCGACTGGTGCATGACAACCTTGTACGCACCCGCGCGGCAACAGTCCACCCTCACGAGCATCCGCGGACCTCACCATGACTGTAGAGCATCATCGCCTGGAACTCGAGACATTCCTTGCCAGCCGCCAGGCCGTGCTGGAAACATGGCCTACAGGCGCTGACGTAGACCTCGAGGAGGGCATACGCTATCATCGGTCGATCCCGCCGCACAAGTCGTTCGCTCCAGTGATGCGCGCGGCCGACGCGCGCGGCGTAACCTTGCTCCAGCCCCGGGCCGGCGTTGCCCTGGTGGACGAACACATCCGGCTCCTGCAGCAACTCGAGCAGGAATGCGACCTGCTGCCGACTACGGTGGACGCCTATACCCGGCAGAACCGCTACGACCAAGCCGCGCAGGGCGTGGAAAAATCCCGCCGTGCCGGTCATTCGCTGTTGAATGGCTTCCCGGCCGTCAACCACGGTCCGGCCGCCTGCCGGCAGGTCGTCGACAGCGTATCCAAACCGGTCCAGATCCGCCACGGAACGCCGGATGCCCGCCTGCTGGCCGAGGTGGCCCTTGCCGCCGGTTTCACGGCTTTCGAAGGCGGCGGTATTTCGTACAACCTGCCATACGCCAAGAAAGTGCCGCTGGAACGGAGCATCCGCCACTGGCAGTATGTGGACCGGCTGGTCGGACTGTACCAGGAGGAGGGCGTCACCATCAACCGCGAGCCTTTCGGTCCCCTGTCCGGTACGCTGGTGCCGCCGTGCATCAGCCATGCCGTGGCGATCGTCGAGGGGCTGCTGGCCCTGGAGCAGGGGGTGCGATCGATCACCCTGGGCTACGGACAGGCAGGCAACCTGGTCCAGGACGTTGCCGCTATCCACACGTTGCGAGAGCTCGGACACCGGTACTTTCGCGACGCTGGTTTCGACGACTACGAGCTGACGACGGTCCTGCACCAGTGGATGGGCGGTTTCCCCGGGAATGAATCCAAAGCTGCCGCCGTCATCGCCTGGGGCGGCATGGCTGCGGCCCTGGCGCGCGCCACCAAGGTCATCACCAAGACACCGCACGAAGCCGCCGGCATTCCCACCACGGCCTCCAATCTCCAGGGGATCCAGATCACCGCGCAGATCGTCAACATGATGGCTGACCAAACGATGCCCGCCGCTCCGGTTCGCGACCTGGAGGAGCAGATGATCCGGCGCGAGGTGGACACCATCATGAAGGCGTTTTTCGCACTGGCGGACGGAGACCTGGCCACCGGTGCCATCCGGGCGGTGGAAGCGGGCGTGATCGACGTGCCCTTCGCGCCCTCTGCCTTCAACGCGGGCAAACTGCTGCCTTGTCGTGACGACGAGGGCGCCGTCCGCATTCTGGACCGCGGCCAGGTGCCCATGGATGAGGACGTATTCCGGTTCCATCAGGACCGCATCGCCGCCCGCGCCCGAACCGAACGGCGCGATCCCGGTTTCCAGATGGTCATCGACGATGTCTATGCCATCAGCAAGGGCAGGCTGGTGGGGAGGCCCACGGCATGAAGATCGCCGACGTGTTGTTCGCGCCCGGCAAGGGCGGTTTCTTTTTCGACGATCAGCGCGCCATCAAAGCCGGCGCCCGCAGTGACGGTTGTACCTACGCCGGAGACCCGGTCACCGCCGGATTTTCAGCCGTGCGCCAGGCCGGGGAATCGGTGTCGGTACTGCTGGTGCTGGAGGATGGCCAGGTGGCCATGGGCGACTGCGCGGCGGTGCAGTATTCGGGGGCCGGGGGGCGGGATCCGCTCTTTCTGGCGGCGGCGTTCCTGCCCCTGCTGCAGGAGCGCGTTCGACCGCTGTTGATGGGCAGACCGGTCGACGGTTTCCGGGACAACTCCGCCTGGTTTGACACCGTGCGCATCGACGGCACACGGCTGCACACCGCTCTGCGCTACGGGGTCACCCAGGCGCTGCTGCAAGCGCAGTCGCTGGCCAACGGCACCACCATGGCCGAGGTCGTCGCCCGGGAATGGGACCTGCCGTTGGTCTTGGAGCCTGTACCCCTCTTCGGTCAGAGCGGCGACGATCGCTACGGCACCGTGGATCGTATGATCCTCAAGGAAGTCGACGCCCTGCCGCACGCGCTGATCAACCACGTCGGGACCAAGCTGGGAGCTCACGGCGAGAAGCTGATGGAGTACATGCGCTGGCTGGTGGACCGCATCCACCGGGTGCGGCGCAGGGAGGATTACCAGCCGGATCTGCACGTGGATGTGTACGGCACGCTGGGCACGGCCATGGCGCAGCGCAGCAGCGATATCGCCACCTATCTGGCCCAACTGGGAGACGCGGCGCGCGGGTTGCGTCTGTACGTCGAGGGGCCTGTCGACATGGGCTCCAGAGCGGCACAGATCGAGGTCCTGGCGGAAATCAGGCACCAGCTGCAGAAACTGGACAGCCCGGTCCGGATCGTGGCGGATGAATGGTGCAATACGCTGGAGGATATCCGCCTCTTCGCCGACAGCCGTTGCTGTCACATGGTCCAGATCAAGACGCCCGATCTGGGTGGGATTCACAACGTCGTCGACAGCGTGCTGTACTGCCAGGCCCATGGCGTCGAGAGTTACCAGGGAGGCTCGTGCAACGAGACGGACCTGTCGGCCCGCATCTGCACGCAACTGGCCCTGGCGTCTCGGCCGCAACGGCTGCTGGTGAAGCCTGGCATGGGGTTCGACGAAGGTTTCTGCGTGGTCAACAACGAGATGATGCGCACCCTGACCCTGATGCGCGGCCGCGCGGCCGCCACCGCAGCCTCCCGCAACGCCTGAAGCGTCATGGAGCAGATCGTTGCTTCACCTGACGACTTTGGGCGGGATCACGGAGAGATGACATGAAGCAGTTCCGGATACTGGCGCCAACCGCCATTCTGGGGTATGGCTTCCCCGTGGGCAGTTTCCAGCGCGGTCTGGAGCTGGAGCCTCATCTGATCGCCGTCGACGGCGGCAGCACGGATCCCGGTCCGTACTACCTGGGGTCCGGGAAACCATTCACGGACCGGGCGGCTGTCAAACGGGATCTGCGGTACATGCTCGTGGAAGGGGTCCGCCGGGGCATCCCCGTCATCATCGGTACCGCAGGCGGCAGCGGCGCGGCGCCCCATCTGGCATGGTGCCGGGACATCGTCACAGAGTTGGCGCACGAAGAAGGGCTGACGTTCCGGTTGGGCATCATCCCCGCGGATGTGGCCACGGAGACCGTCGTGGAGGCTTTCCGCCAGAACCGGCTGACTCCGCTGGAGGGCGTCCCCGGCATCGACGAGACGGCTATCCGCGCCTGTACCCACATCGTCGCGCAGATGGGTACCGAACCGTTCGCCGCGGCCCTGGATCTGGGCTGCCAGGTCATCCTGGCCGGACGGGCCTACGACCCCGCGGTGTTCGCCGCCATGCCCATCATGCAGGGTTATCCCGCCGGACTCGCCATCCACATGGGGAAGATCCTGGAATGCGCCGCCATCGCGGCGGAACCCGGTTCGGGCGCGGACGCGGCTGTGGGGATCCTGCGCGAAGACCGCTTCGAGCTCGTACCGTTGAATCCCGAACGTCGCTTCACCAGGCGCTCCACCGCAGCCCACTCGTTATACGAAAAGTCGGATCCGTTGCGGCTGCCCGGTCCGGGAGGCCTGCTGAACCTGACCGCCTGCCGGTTTGAGGCAAGCGGCGACGGACGCATCACCGTCCAGGGTTCCGTGTACGAGCCTGCGGCGAAAAAGGTCAAGCTGGAAGGCGCTCAACCCCTCGGCTTCCGCACCGTGTGCATCGCCGGTGTCCGGGATCCCATCATGATAGACGGCATCCAGTCGATACTGAGCGAACTTCGACAGCGCGTCGACGGGATGCTCGCCGAGGCCGGTATAGCCGGGAAGGTCTGGTTCCATCTGTACGGGGCCAACGGCGTCATGGGCAGCCGCGAACCCGCGCGCAGCCAGCCCGCCCATGAGTTGGGTATCGTCATCGAGGCGGTGGCCGACACCCAGGCGCAAGCCGACACCATCTGCTCGATGACGCGCTCGACGTTGCTGCACTACGGTTATCCCGGCCGCATCGCCACCGCGGGCAACCTGGCCTTTCCCTTCAGCCCGTCCGACCTGAGCACGGGCGCATGTTACGGCTTTGTCCTGTGCCACCTCATGGATTACCGCGAGGACATGTTCCCCGTGGAGACGGTGGAGATCGGAGGTTCGCGGTGAAAAAGATCCGGGAAATCGCCAGCGTGGTGCGCAGCAAGAATGCCGGCCCGTTCCAACTTACGCTGGATATTCTCTTTGACCGCGAAACCGACTACCGCGCTGTCAAGGAGAGGGGCATGATCACGCCCGCACAGATACGCAGCATGTATTCGCTGACCCCGGACGAGCCCGTTCGGATCGTCTACTTCGATCCGGCGCTGGCCGTCAAAATCGTCCTGCCGCGTCGCACTCCTGCCGGCAACCCGGGCGACACCGATGTGTACGGGGCGCAGCAACACGGCCCTTTGTTGAGCCTGGAGTTCGACCTTTGACGGATACCACTGCCCCATCCAAGCGCTTGTGGCATGAGATGCTCATCTATGCCGCATACTACGCCCCGCGGGGACGGCGACGGCTCTACCTTCTGGCCAAAGAGCTGTCCGTCCGCTACCTCCATCCGGATGATCTGCTCATCGGCATCATCGGCGATGAAGGCGCGGGAAAAAGCACCTTCATCCGGGGATTGTTTCCCGGCCTTGAACTCACCAACGACGACGAGGGCGTCAATCTGCGATCCACACCGCTGTTCGAGTTCGACACCGACGATTTCTTTTCCGGTCACACCTTTCACCTGGACGCCCGCTATGAAGCCGCCTTCCGGCAACGCCACGAGATCGCCACGGCGGTCCGTCAAGCCCTGGAGCACGGTCGCCGTGTGGTCGTGGAACACTTCGACCTGCTGCACGAGACTCTGGGTTTCAACGCCCAGGTGCTGTTCGGCATCGGCGAGGAAGTCATCGTCGTCCGCCCCACCGTGTTCGGTCCCCTTCCGGAAGCCATTCGCCGCGTCGTCGCACGTACCATCCGGTTCCGGCGCATGGTCCACTCGGCCGAAGACCTGACCATGCTCGTACTCAGGCGCGACTACGATTTTACACCGGCGGCGCTGCACTCCGAGGTGAAACACGGCTTCGTGATCTGCTTTACGGAGGAACCGCAGATCGACATCGCCGCACTCGAACACAAAGTGAACGAACTCATCAGACAGGATCTGCCCATAGAACCGGCGCGCGGCGACAGCATCCGTATCGGCACGGAGTTGGTTCGCTGCACGGGAACACGCACGCACGTGGCATCCACGGGCCGGATTACGGACTTCCGCCTGCTGCACGAATATCGCCAGGATCCCTTGAGCCGCGAATACATGCTGATCGGCATGGTCGGCCGCAGCGAAGTGTCCGGTTTCGAGGACCTGGCACCCGTGGTGGGATGAAACCCCTGGAAAAAACCCGCGTTGGCATGCAGCCTGCCTTGGGGTGACGCCCGCGGTGGGGTGAGGCCCGGTGCCCAAGGCCGCTGGCCGGCACCCCAGGCGTACGCGCACCGCTCCTCTCGTTTCCCCTGGCTATATCAAGCCAGAATCGAGTTTCCCGCCGCGTCGATGGCGACGAGGACCGGAAATTCTTCCACTTCGAGCCGGCTCAATGCCTCTGGGCCCAGCTCCGCGAAGGCGATCACCCGCGCAGCGCGAATACACTGGGCGTACAGCGCCCCACAACCCCCGTAGGCATAAAAATACACGGCCCCGTTGCGGCGCATGGACTCCACTACCGCGGGCGATCGGTACCCCTTGCCGATCATGCCGGCCAGACCGGCGTCCAGCAATCGAGGCGTGTACGCATCCATACGCCCCGATGTTGTCGGCCCGGCCGAACCGATGACCCGTCCCGGCGGTGCCGGTGCCGGTCCCGTGTAGTAGATCACCTGTCCGCCCAGATCCACCGGCAATGGCCGGCCGGCGTCCAGCAGCGCAACGAGCCGCTTGTGAGCCTGGTCCCGGGCACTGTAGACCGTCCCGGACAACACCGCTTCATCTCCGGCCCGCAACGCCGCCGGATTCGACAGAGGCACGCGCAGCTTCTTCATGTCTCCTCCTCGAGCACGATGCGCGCGCGACGGTCGGCCCAGCAATTGACGCTGACCGCCAACGGCATGCCGGCGATATGAGTGGCAGAGGTTTCGATGGCGACGCCCAGGGCCGTGCAGCTCCCCCCGAGTCCGCCCGCTCCGATGCCGAGAGCGTTGACCGCGGCGCACGCATCTCGCTCCAACTCGGCGTAATAGGGGTCGGGATGATGATCTGCAAGAGAGCGGGTCAACGCCCTCTTGGACAGCAGTGCGGCATAGTCCATCGTACCCCCCAGACCCACACCCAGCACGACCGGCGGACACGGCGCGCCACGCGCCTGGCGCATGACCGCGCATATCGCCTCGATGACTTCGGCGCGTTCCGCGGTGGGCTGCAGCATGGCCGTACGTGAACAGTTCTCGCTGCCGAAGCCTTTGGCGAGCAGATCGATCTGCAGTTTCCGTCCGGGAACCAGATCCAGGTGGAACACCGCCGGCAGATTGGTGCCGGTATTGAGGCGGCGGGAAAGCGGGTCTTGTACGATCGATGCCCGGAAGTAACCGTCTCGGTACGCCTCGGCGATACCCTGGCTGACGCTGCCCTTCAGACCGTGCAGAGACAGCTCCTCGCCGACCTGGAGGAATACCCACATCAAGCCGGTATCCTGGCACATGGGCAGGCCCTGCTCGCCGGCCAGGCCGACGTTGCGGAGTATGTGCTCCAGAACGCGCCGGCCCACACCGGTCTCCGTCCGGGCGCATTCCTCGAGCCGGGTACCCACGTCCCGGGGCAGCCGTACATGCATGTCGAGTACGGCCCGGTAGACGGCTGCTGATATACGCTCAGGCTTCAGCATGCCTCAAACTGTCCGATGCGGCTGAACCGGCCGGCATCCCGGCGGATGCGGCCTTGTCAGCCGTCTACAGGGAATCCAGATAACGGTCTATCTGCCGCGACACGCCGGCATCGAGCCGTCTGGGCGCATGCGTGCCGGCGATATCGTTCATTCGTTCCGTCAACAATCCCACCAGGTCCTTTTCATGGCGCTGGGGCAGGCGATCCAGTTCTCCGCAAAGCTCGCTGAGTCCGGAAGGGTCACGCTGCGGGGCTGCCTGACGCGCCCGCGCATCAGCCGCGCCGCTACGCAGCGATTCCGGTGACAGATCAGGAGGACCAAGCAACTGTCTCGCCCGTTCGATCATCACGTCGGCAAGCACCAGCATCCGCGCATCATACAAGGCGCCGTGGGCCAGATAGCCCACATCGTGGGCAAGAGTGGTACCGGATCGCGTGGCCATCAATATGCCCTCGTAGGCTTCCATAGCGGCCTGAGCGTCGATGACGTAGGAATCACTGCAGCCTGCGGTGCCCCAGCTGGGCAGATCGTAATACCGGCCGACATCCGCATACATGGCCACGGTCCGGAACCATTCGGGCGCGCCATAGGACACGATGCTGCTGGTCATGTCCAGCACGGACGTGTTGGCACCGTAGACGAAGCGCGCATTATCGTTTTTGAGCAGGGCAAGGACCAGTCCGGCCAGCGACTCGGCACTGCCCTGCACCACCCCACCTTCAGGTGTGATGGGAGCGCCGCCACCGCAGTTGGCGCCGGCGGCAAAGACGATCGGCAGCTCGTGTTCAGCGCAGAACAGCAACCGTTCCATGCCCGAACGGTCGAAGTGCAGCGGTGATATGGGATCCACGTAGCTCAGGTAGAAGGGTTTCCGCCTGAGGGCCTGCTCGCCGCCGGCGACGATGCAGGCGATGGCATGAATCCGTGCCACTTCGTCCAGCGTGGGCGCCGTGACGATCAGGGGCTTCGTGGTGTTGGCTACCATCTCGGCGAATATGGCGGGATAAAGCTTGCGAACCGGAACGTCCTGCGGCAATCCCATGGACATGACGAAGCTGAACCCCGGCAGCGCGTCCGCGATCCGCACATTCTCCCGCACGTCGTCCAGCCGCGTCATCCGGATGAGATTCGTGTGTCTGTCCACGTTGTACATCGCATCCGAGCCCGGCCCGAAAAAGGTCCGGCCATTGCGCAGCAACATGGCGCGGTTGCCCTCCTGATCCCACATCTGGATCTTGGTCGAGGCCCGGTCCAGCGCCTCGTTCACCATGGCCGGGGGCATCAGCACCCGCCCGAAACTGTCTCTATGCGCGCCTGCTTCCAGCAGCAGAGTCTCGGCTTCCTCATGATCCAGCAGGATGCCGGTGCGCTCCAGAACCTGGAGGGCCATCCGATGTATCGTCTCCGCTTCACGCTCGACAAGGAATACCGGACCTGGCATATATACGTGTTCTCCTGCGACATCGCCGGCGGTAGGGGTTGTGCAGCGCCAGCCGCTGGCACGGCCCGCTGTTCAGGCCCCCGGTTGACCACTGCGGCGTCGATCTATGCCTGACGGTGTAAAGCCTGCGGGAATGACGTGCATCCTAACCTCAGAGTGTGGTCAGGTAAGATTCCAGTCGTGCGGCGGTATCCGGCGGTAATGGCGTGGGTTCATGCGTGGACAGGATTCCGTCCACCCGATCCCCGAGCAACTCCGGCAATCCCCGGGCAGCGCTCTCGTGAACGAGGTTGCGGCGGTTGATGTACGCCGGGGCCAACCAGAGCACGTCGCGAAACACCTCTGCAGTATGCGGGTGCGCCAGGTAAAGCTCGTTCTTCCGGGCGATTTCATCGATGACGTCCGTAGCCAGTGATCTCTCCGACAGATCCACCGGTTTCAACAGATGGCGGGCCCGCTTGATCATCTCGTCCGTCAGTACCAGCATCCTGGCGTCATACAGCGCACCATGGGCCAGATAACCGACATCGTGGGCCACGGTGGTACCAGCGTCGATGGCCATCAGGATGCCTTCGTACGCCTCCATCGCGGCCTGGGCGTCCACGTCGAAGGAATCGCTGCAACCCGCCGTACCCCAGCTGGGCAGACCATAATACTTGCCCATATCCGCGTACATGGCAACCGTACGGAACCACTCCGGTGCCCCGTAGGAGACGATGCTGGTCTTCATGTCCATCACGGAGGTGTTCGACCCGTATATGAACCTGGCGTTCTCGTTTTTCAGCAGGGCCAGGACCAGACCGGCGAGAGACTCGGCCCCGCCCTGGACGACCCCACCCTCCGGCGTGATCGGCGCGCCGCTGCCACAGTTGGCTCCGGCGGCAAAAATGACGGGAATGGCGTTGTCGGCGCAATAGAGCAGCCTGTCGACGATGGAACGGTCGAACCGCAGAGGCGATATGGGTTCAAGATAGGCGACGATACAGGGACGCCGCGGCAGATCTGGACAGACGATGGATGCTGCGGCGTGAATCTGCTTGACATCTTCCAGGCAGGTGGAGGTGAATATGACGGGTTTCGTAGTGTTGGCCATCATCTGTGCAAACGTCGTGACATACAGCCGGTCAGGCGGCACATCCTCCGGTAAAGCCATCGACATCACGAAGTTGTAGCCCGACAGAGCGTCGGCAATGCGGACGTTCTCGCGCACATCGGCCAGACATGATCGACGGATCTCGTGGGTTGATTTGTCGATATTGTACAAAGCATCCGATCCCGGCCCGAAGAACGTCCTGCCGTTGCGCAACAGGAGGGATTTATTGCCCTCGCGGTCATACAACTGGATCTTGGCACTCGACTTTTCCAGCGCTTCATCCACCATGGCCGGCGGAATGAGGCACCGGCCGAATTCGTCCCGGGTGGCGCCATGCTGCAGGTACAGCTCCAAGGCCTCGTCGTGATCCAGTTGAATCCCCGTGGTTTGCAGCACCGTGAGGGTCGCATGGTGCACTTTGGCGGCCTCGTTCTCCGGGAAAAATATCGGTCTGGCCATGGCTTGACTCCTGGAAAAGGCAGCGGCTCTGTCACGTTGCTCGACACGCGCCAGCTCGACACGCGCCAGCTCGACACGCGCCAGCTCGACACGCGCCAGCACCGTCTGCAGCCATACGGTCTGGGTGCCTGGCGAACTGGGTGCCTGGCGAATGCCGGTCAAACCGTCTCCGGTTCCCGGCACCCATCTGATCAGGATGATATCCGGTACCGGCTATATGCGCAACCGGCAGCCTGACGGTACCATCCTGCCGTGTCTGCACCCGCATCCCCGTCTGTCCGGACCGGAATGGCATGTGCTTTGACCGGCCATCGGGCGTTCTTGGGGAGGAGCGCCGCACCGCACAGGTATCAAGGCCACGGTGCCCGGCAGGGTCAATCCTGAAGAGCCTTGAGGGCCAGTGCTTCCGTGTCCGCTACCATCTGCACCCAGGCTTCCGCGGGTTGAGTCAGGTTGGGCCCGTAGGCGAAAGGAGCGGTCTCGATGCACATGGGATAGGTCAGTTCGGCCTCGGCCGCAGCACGGAAAAACGTGCGCCAGTCCACGTTGCCATGCCCGGGTGCCAGATGCGAGTCCCGGTCGCCGGCGTTGTCGGCCAGGTGTACGTTCAACAGCCGCGGCGTCATGGCCTGGAAGAAGGCGTGCTGACCCGCGGGTCCGCCGGCTACCAGGGCGTGACCGGTGTCCAGGCAGAAACCGAAACACGGATGGGCGAACTCACTGGCCATGCGGCTGATGTGCTCTGGGCGCGAGCAGATGCGTATGCCCTGCGTACCCGCGATGACGGGTTGCCCGGGGAGCATGTTCTCCACGGCCAGCGTCAACCCCAGGGACTCGGCACGCGCCAGCAGCACCTCCAGGCTTCGCCCGATCTGTCGCATGAACTGATCCAGTCCCTCGAGTTCCACGTCGAAGCGGTTGGTGGACGGATGCTGCACCACGACACGACAGCCGAGCAGAGCGGCGCGTTCCATATGTCGCAGCATCCGGTCAACCGCCTGGAGCCGGATGGTCTCGTAGAAACTGGCGATGTCATCGTCAGCGGTGAAAGGCAGATGATAGCTGTCCAGCACCACGCCGGCATCGCGAAACCGCGCGGCGATGCGCTGCTGTTCCGCTTCGCTACGATCGGCGAACAGCGGTGGCGCCACTTCCAGGCCCGCCAGGCCCGCACGGGTGCAAATATCCAGCGTCTCCTCGTCGCTGCGATCCACGAAACTGAAGCCGGTAGTCGACCAGGTCCAGGTCTTGCGCATGTACCCTCCTGTAAGGTAAACGGATCGTGCTGCGTTTCGCGCCGCCGTCCGGCGCGTCCGGCGTCTGCTGCGGTTCAAGGTGAGTGCCGGCGATTACGGCAGCAACTATTGTCCTGTCCGACAAATAAGCGTGAGCCCCGAGAGCGTCGAGGCGCCCGGCCCACAAGGCGCGCGAGCGAGTGCAACGCCGTGGGCCGGTGTGCAGCGGCGTTCGGATGTAGCGTATTTGTCGGACAGGACACTAGTCAATGAACGTGCCACCGGCGCCATAGGCGCATGACGGCGGATGAACGTACCACCGGCACCACAGGCAGGCGAGACGACCGCCGCGAGCTGCTGCGAACCGATTCCGCCGGCGGGACAACGCGCCCCATCAAACATACCGATCGGCTGCCAACCCTGCCAGGCAGGACGGCGTCATGATGCTGTCTGCCGCGATCCGCGACCGGTACCTCCAGCGCCTCTTCGGCCCGTCAGCCGGGCAGGCCGTACCAATAATCCAGGGCAGTGGCCGCATCCGCGAAACCGTGCGGCCCCACCGCGGCATCCCCCACCGGAATCAGGCAGCCGCGCCGCGCCCAAGCGTGCATACGATCCAGGTATTCCCGGCCGGACTCGCCATCGCGCCGCGGCCAGGGTCCGTAGTATACGGTCCCGCTCGCCGCACAGCGTTCCATGTCCTTTTCGAAGGGATGATCATGCTCATGTCCGGGAATGTGTCCGAAGTTCAACCCATGCACCGCTTCGATGCCGCACGCCACCTGGCTCAGATAGTCATTGCGGCCGCAGTAATGCACCCAGGCGCCACCGAAATGCTCGGCCAGGCGCGTGGTGTACGGCATGGCGAAGGCGTCGA
>SLHA01000165.1 GCA_007136405.1 Candidatus Latescibacterota bacterium | reverse complement strand
GGCCGTCTGGTTGAGTCCCGTTTTTTACCGGCGGTAACTGAGGCGGACCTCAGAGCCGTCCCGCACAGTCCCGCATCCCTGGAAATCTGGCACCGCGGTTATCAGGGGTCTTTGGGGCGGATCCCCCCCAATCGGCACTCCGGATATCAGGAAATTCCTATCGGGGCGGATGTGCCCAATCCGGCACCGCAGTCAGCAGGGTTCTCTATCGGGGCGGATCCCCCCAGTCCGGCACTTCCAGGCGTTCGCCATCCTGGAGCGCGGACTGATGCGCGCGTATGCCCATGACCATGTACCGCGCCGCTTCCCAGATGTTGATCAGAGGCTGCCTTTCCTGTGCAACCGCCTCGACGAACTCGTGGACCAGGTACGGATGCGAACCGCCATGGCCCCGGGGGTTGAAATCTATGTTCTGGAGATCCGTCTCGTCCACGTCCTGATGCATCGCCCGCTTGAACGCCTGGGTCACGTCCGCGGGGAGCGGGTCGCGCATGTCAGCCACATCCAGCGTCTGCCGGGAAGGAGACGGCAGGGCTTCCAGGTTGGCGGGATCTGCAGGCCGCTGGATGCTGAAGAAGCGATTTTCCGAAAAGGTGCCGCGAGTGCCCATGATCCGAAAGGTCTCCGATTCGCCGCCCAGCTGCCCCGGCGACTCGCGCGTTTCGGCGATGCGCACCGTAGCGCCGTTGCTCATCTGGAACAAGGCTACCTCATTGCTGAAGGCCGAGTTACGGAAAAAGGGGTCGCCCGTTGCATTGGCATATCCGTACGCGGTGACGCGGGTGGCGTGTGCGCGCATCACATTCACCGGGCCGCTGGTGGAGTGCGTGGGGTAGTGCATGGGGCCGCCCTTGCAGCCGCGCGCGGTGTATTTTCCCACTTCCGCGGCGTGGTTGCGTCCGGCCTTGTTGGAGGTGCGACTGCTCGCCACCTGGCGCAGGTTGCACTGGGCGTCCACGTCGTGACAGTACTCACCCTCGGCGTACACGAAGTCACCGAATCCTCCGGCGGCCGCTTGCCGGCGGCAGAACATGGTCTGTGGACGGTATACCGTGGTTTCTCCCAGCATGTAGAACAAGCCGGTACGTCGGCTCGTTTCGACCAGTTTGTCGATCCAGCCCAGCGTCTCCTCGTCATCCGGAATCGAGATGATGGGTACGGCGCTGTACACGTGTTTGCCCGCTTCCATGGCCTGCACGCATTGCGGTGCGTGCAACCAGGGTTGCGTGATGATCACCAGAGCGTCAAAGTCCGCGGCGCACATCTGTTGCAGTGAGGTATAGGCGTCCTGCGGCCGGAACTTGTCGCGGAAGAACGGCGATTCGGCATAGCGCGCCACCCGGTCCGCCTCCATGTCGCACAGGCCTATCCGGTCGACGAGCGGATGGCTTTTGAACAGCGGAGCGAAGGCGCTGCCGAAACTGCCCAGACCCACCAACCCCACACTGATTCCCATGATCGGCTCCTCGTTTTGGTCTTGAAAACTACGGTGCATTCGGGCGCCCAGGCGCGGCTTCGAATCAACCGGACTCGGCTTTGCTGCTGCGCGCGCGCAGCATGGCGAACAGGAAGAGGTTGGCCAACAGACTCAGACCTGCCACGGTCTTCAGCCACACAGAGCCGTGGTGGTGCGCGTGGCGGTCCAGGGGAGTGGCGGTGGTCAGGTCTGCAGCGACTTCGATGCGGGCGTCTACCCGGTGGCCCGTGCCGTCGTCTACCTTCACACGCCAGGTGCCCGGAACATCCGGGCTGAAAGCGAAGCGACCGTGTCGGTCTGTGCGGCCGTTCTGATGCTCCACCTCAGTGTCCTGGGGGCTGAAAATCAGTACCTCGGCGAAAGGCATGGGTTGCCCGTCCGTATAGCCGAATTCGGCGGTGATGGTCGCCGCGGTATCCAGCACCTGGTACACCGTGCCGTGGGCATAGCCGGCTGTGGGGCAGAAAGCCGCGAAGCCGGCCAACAGCGTCAGTACGATCCGGTTGCATCGCATGGCACACCTCGGTAAAGTCAGCAGTGTCGCTACCGGCCAAGTCAACGGGGCGGCAACGTCAGGAAGCTCATGAAGCGGTGAAAGTCCAGCTCGTCAGAATCGGTAACGGGGGCGTCATGCCGGGTATGAAGCAACCGGACACCGTCTTCGGGCATTTCGATGACGATGATCCCGTCAGCATCGGTGCGCCCCGCGTCCTCGCCGTTCGCCAAGATGGCGGCGTCCGCCAGCGGCTCGCCGTCGAACAACACTTGCACGACCAGCTCATCATCCGGTTGTAAATCATCGAACGGATTGGTCTGCAGCAGGATCTCCAGCGTCATACCCAGGGGCCGCTGCATGAGCGCACAGTCAGCGAACACGGCTTTGGAGTAATGGGTGGACATGAAGGCCTGCAGGACCCGGTATCCTTCTGCTTCGGCGGCTTCCCGGGTCAGGAAACGCCGGCCCTGCGTGGTGATGGACCGGTGTCCCCAGTCGCAGCGAACCACGAACAGGGCCACGTCCTGGTCGGCAGTGTAGGCGACGGATTCCTCCGTCTCATGCCGGATCAACTGCAGTGGCCGGCCATTTCTGGCATAGGCCGCGGCGGTGGAGACCCGGTCCGGCTGGTAGGCTTCGTACTGATCCGGAAAATGGCCGCGGGCGATCATGTAGTTTTCCTGAACGGCCTCGACCCAGAGATGGTGAGCCATGGCGGTATGGGCAGGCGCCAGAAGCAGGAACAAGGCAACCGCCCGGAGGCTTGGTGATCTGGCCATCATGTATAGGTCTCCTTTTGGGGGGCGGGATGCTGGAATGGCTGCATCGTAACGGTCAGCAGCGCAGCCAGCAGCGCGGGCGTACCGTGCCGGCACGCGGGGTTCCTTCCGTCTGGAGAGTTCGGACCGGACGCACTGCCGTTGGCGTGAACGGCGCCCGATGCGCCGGCTGGCACGCTGGCTGGTTGTGGCGCATCGGGTCTATAAGGTGACACGCGGAAACGCCCCAGGTCTTCATAAGGCGTGCAATCCGGTCGCTGCGGTGGCTGGCAGTCTGTGTTCGTGCAGTAACCGGCCCAGCGGATCGGCGTCCGTGGGGCACAGACCGAGGGGGTTATGGTGGCGCCAACCTTCCGCGTATGGGAATTTACCGGTCCATGAGCCGACTTCTGCCGAGATCTGGCGCATGGTATGCAGATACGAGTCGAATCCCTGACTGACGTCAAGCCACTCCTTCTGGCTTTTATGACAGGCCAGCATATGCTCCTTGGTATCGATCACCCCGGTGATATCGATGTAGAAGTCCGGATAGACCGGTCTGTTGAGCGGATCGCGGTTGCCGTGGGGCTGGGCGTGGTACACCGTGACGGGGTTTGCGACCGGGTCCCGGGGAGGATCCGTGGGGAAGTTCCGCATGCCGCGGCAGAAGGCGGCGCTGACGGCCAAACGGCAGGCGTTCATGTGGTCTTCCATGTAATCCTGCGGCGACTGGACCAGCAGGATGTCCGGCGCGACTGCGCGCATGGTCGCTCCCATGCGGGCCAGCAGGCTTTTCTCATAGAAGATCTCGATGTCCGGGACGAGGGGAGGATGGTAGGTCGCGCCCAGCGTGGCCGCTGCCTGGCTGGCTTCCTGGAGGCGTAGCTCGGCTATGGTGGTGGCATCGTGTTCGGCGGTACCGCAGGAGCCGTTGGCGATGGTCATGTAGTGCAGCGCGCAGCCGGCGGCGGCCAGATGCGCCAACGTGCCGCCCATGCCGAATTCGATGTCGTCTGCATGGGCGGCGACGGCGAATACCGTGGGAGCCATGTCAATGCATCTCCACGTCACAGGTGCCCACAGCGGAGCGCAGGAAGTTGAATTGGACGTTCGGGTGGTCCGCCAGCAGCGACATGGGGACGGCCGCATCCGGTATGCGTTGGCTGATCATCAGCGAGGTGAGCCGCATACCGAACGGATTGTCGTGGTGACCAGGATGCCAGATGGACACCTTCTCCGCCTTAAAGGTCTCTTGCGGTCCCACGGTGACGGCCTGGCTGGGGACCCGGTGCACAGCGCCGCCGCCGGAGGTGCGCGCGTTCTGCATGAGGGTCATGGGATGCAATTCGACCACGCGTGTGCCCAGTTGGCGGTATTCCTCCGGAGAGGGGGGCGCATCCTTATGCTTACCCTGGCGCCGGGGCGGATCGTTGAAGGCCCAATGCTTGACTTCTCCCTGTCCGCCCTGCATGACCACGCAACGCGCCGCATCCCAGGTGGCGACAAACTCCCTGGTATCGGCTGCGGGGAAATGCAGGTTGGCCGCGGGCATGGCCAGCTCCGGCCGGATACGGTTGAAGCACAGGTCCATGTCGGCGCGGGCGAATCCCAGCGGGAAGTCCTGGGAAACTTCCTTGCCGTTCTCGATCCACTCGTCCATGCCCCAGAAGTGGCAGTGCCTCAGCGACAGACCCAGCTCGTTGACCAGCCGGGCCACCAGGGGCAGCTGCTCGGTAGGGCCGATGGGACCGCAGATACCGGCGGGTTCGTTGTCCGTGGCCTGCTTCCAGGCGTCGATATACTCCAGTGCTTCCGCCAGGAAGAAATCCTCCGCCGTATCGTAAAAGCGGACGGTGAATCCTTCCCGTTCAAGGCCCTGCAGATCCTGGGCGGACAGCCGGGCGGCATCTTCCAGCAACTCACTATCCAGGGTGGTATAGTCCCACCAATCCGGTGCCACGGTGCTCAGTTTGCGCATCGCTCTTCTCCTTTGTCGGATGAAGCCTGCTACCCGGGTGAGGACGGCCGGTCCGGGAAGCCGGACGGGGTCTTGACGGTTGTAATCAGCCGGCTGCGTCCTGGTGAACCTCCACCCGGGATTCGGTCGTGTGTTTCCGGCCATCGGCAAAGAAATACCCACAGGTGGCGGCGGTGACGAATTCGGCCGGAGAGCGTGGATAGCGGCGGCAGCTGGGCGGCCGGATGAGGTAGATGGCGCAACGTGCCTGGCCTGTGGCGCTGCGGCGCAGGAACGGGCATGGCCGGGGCAGACGGCAGCAGGCGCCGCAGTTGGTGCATCGACCCCGGCGGCTGGCGGCAACCGGCAGCATACACGTCATCAGGCGAACAAGCTTGCCGAACACGCTCTCCTCCATCAATGTAGTGGTCAAACTGCATCTGGCGAAAAGAACAGCCGATGCACCCGATACTGCTTTGCCTGCTTGCACTGCTCTGCCTGTTCGGGCGCAGCCTGCCCGCGCCACGCAACACGCCCGTGGCACGCAGCTTGCGTCAATCCTTCGCTTTGGCTGCTTCCTGCAGGATCTGAACCACGATCTCGTGGCCTTCGGCTCTGGCCCAGTCCTCTGCCCGGCGACCGTCCCGCGAGCGTGCCTGCGGATTGGCGCCAGCTTCCAGCATCAGTTTGACCGCCTCCTGGTGGCCACTGCCTGCGGCCACGACCAGGCCGTTCAACCCGTAGGCGTTGGTTGCGTTGATATGGGCTCCGGCTTCCAGCAGCAGCTGCAGCAGGGAGGTGTCTCCCAGATGGCAGGCGCCCAGCAGAGGCGTGGCTCCCTGATGATTTTCCGTGTCGGGATCCGCGCCTGCCTCCAGCAGCAGGCGGGCCTGGTCTATACGGCCCTCGAACGCAGCCTTGATCAGGGGCGTGGTGGCGTTGTGGTCGGACTGATCGGGTGGCGCTCCAGCGGCCAGCAACGCAGCCGCGATGTGCAGACTGGCCTGATCCACAGACCCTTCCTGAATCTCTGGTCCGGATGGCTGACCGGCAGACTGCTCCGGTGGGGTGTCCTTGAGACTCGCATCAAAGCTGGGTTGGACAGCCAGCAACAGCGCGGTTTCTCCCGTTTCGCTCTGGGCGTCCGGCGCAGCTCCGCCAGCCAGCAACCGGTTGACGATATCCGTGTCGCTCTCGCTCACGGCGCGCATCAGGGCGGTCTGTCCGTCGCTTCGCCGGGCGTCAGGGGACGCCCCTGCAGCCAGCAGTTTTTCGACAGCCGCACAGTCGCCTTCATACACGGCGTCCAGCAGCGCGGCATCTCTCTTCTTCTGGCGTCTCTGTGCGACCAGTCTGGATAATATAAGCATCAACCGTTTCTTCGCTGCATGCCCGGTCTACTGCTACGGAGGACCGGAATGGGTATGAGCGGCTCGCAGGGATGCGGGGTGCCGTCCGGCGGGCCGCGAGACATCCGCATCGGCGGACACAGACATAGACCGGGGCGTCCCCGCGCGCTGCCGGATGCCTTATATTCTAAGGCATGGCAGGGTTCCGGGAAACGATCTTTTTCCGGCCAGGTCTTCCCGGCGCCTGCTGTCAACGCGGCCGGAAGCCACGCTACGCGGAGCTTGACGATCGTTCCCGGTGTGCGGGGGTCCTTCATATCCGTCGCGCCCCGTCCTTCGACGTCCACTTGTTGGCGGTCCGTCGCGCGCCTATCTTGCTGATCCGACACGTTTCCCCGCAGTCGCCCCGAAGTCCCCAGTGCGGTGCACCTGCAGGCAGAACGGCCCGGCCGGCGGCGTGCTCATGACACCTCGGACCATGATACCAGAGCAGCCCGGGTAATCTGCCCGCGCCTGGAGTTGGATGATGAAATACCTGCTTACTGGAGGCGGCACGGGTGGGCATGTGTACCCCGCCCTGGCCATCGCCGACGAAATCCGGCGCCGTCACCAGGATGCCCGGTTTCTGTATGTAGGAATGCGCAGCAAGCTGGAATCCCGTATCGTGCCGGCGCGTGGTTACGCCATCCGTTTCGTCCAGTCACGCCCTTACCCGCGCTCCGGTTCGCCGCTGGCGCTGGCCTGCTTCGTGGCGTACCTGACGCTCGGTGTGCTGCAGGGGATGCTGATCCTGTTTCGCTACCGACCGGGACTGATCATCGCTACAGGGGGGTACGGCAGCGCTCCTGTTCTGTTTGCCCATGCTATTCTGACCAAAATCGGTCTCAGCCGGGCCCGAGTCTTCGTCTACGAGCCCAACGCGTACCCCGGCCTGCTCAATCAGGCCGTGGGGCGCATCGCCCACCGGATAGGCGTGGCCTTCGAGCGTGCGGGCCGCTGGTTCGACATGAAACGGGTGGCAGTGGTAGGCTATCCGGTGCGCCGCGAGGTACTGGAGACCGATAGCCAGCAAGCCAGGCAGGCCATGGGCATTCCTCCGGACCGCAAGGTGGTGCTGGCTTTCGGCGGCTCCACCGGCTCCCGGATCATCAACGAGGCGCTGGTGCGCGCCCTGCCCCGGCTGCGGCAACGGGATGACCTGCTGATCCTGCACGTGACCGGCAGGTATGCCGGTCCGGACTATGACGCGGTACGGGACACGGCGGTGCGCCTGCAGGACGCGGGAATCAGCGGCGATACGTCATCCTGGTACCGTTCCTATGACTACCTGGATCAGATCGAATTCGCCTATCGCGCCGCGGATCTGGTCTTGTGCCGGGGCGGGGCGGGAACGCTGACCGAGGTGACGGTGTGCGGGCTGCCGGCCTTGATCGTGCCGCTGCCCACGGCGGCCGAGGATCATCAGGCCATGAACGCCCGGGAACTGGAGCGTCAGGGGGCGGCGCGTGTCCTCTATCAACGGGCCTACTGGGACGATGGGCGGATAGATACCTGCCTGCCGGCCGACGAATTGGCAGATGCCATATTGGAACTGGTGGCTGACGACCAGCAGCGGCAGCGCATGGCCCGCAGGTCCGCCAGCCTGCCGGTCAAGGACAGTCTTGGGCTCATACTCCGTGAGCTGGAGAGTCTGGCCAGCAGTCACCGGCCCCCCCCGCTGGATCTGGAGTACCCGTTGCCGGACCAGGGCCTGCCGGCGGATCCCAACGCGCTCCTGCGGGTGGTCCGTGAGCGTTTGGCTGAAGTGGGCGGTCCGGCGAACCTGGAACCCAGCGAGTTGCGCTACCTGTGTTATCAGGCTGACCGGCTGCTGGTATCGCAGGAATGGTACGAGATACCGTTGGGGCGGCGCAATGTCGGCGTCAAACTGGTGGGATGCCTGGATTACACCGCGCACCTGTCCCTGCTGGTGTCCCTGCTGACCGATCGTCACCCGGTGTCCTGGGTCAAACGGCTGGCCGGAGGCGACTACAGGCATGGCGGCCTGCTGCGCCGCAATGTCATCGAACTCGGACTGGTCCCTCTGGGCGTAACTACCGCAACGGTGCGCAAGGCGCTCCTGCAGGCACTGCAGACCGACCCGTACTACGAGGTGCGGGCCGCGGCGGCCCAGGCGCTGGGTTCGCTGTGGGGACCGGACCGCGGCGTGGAACGAGTGCTGATCCAGGCACTGGACGACTCCAGTCCGGCTGTCGTCAAGCAGGCACTGCAGGCTCTGGGCCGGACCGGTACCAGCCCGGATCTGTTGCCGCGACTGCGCCGCTTTTTCCTGGCGGAGCACTGGCCTTACAGGCTCCATGTCGTCGAGGCACTGACCCGGTTGCTGGAACGCGAGGTGCTCAACAGCGAGGATGTCCAGCTGCAACTGGATGACATCCTGCCCACATCCAGTTTCTTCACGCCTGAGTTTCCGTTGAACGAGAAACTGCGACGGCTGGCCGAAATGACCCAGACCAGGATAGCGAGGCACGAATCATGATCTACTATCTGGGTACCTACCTTTACGATCACGTGGCCTGGATGTCGTTCATGCGTCTGGTCCATTCCATCAGTTTCCGGGCCATAGCCGGAGCCATTACCGCGTTGATGCTCACCATCCTCTGGGGGGGGCGCGTCGTCCTGTTCCTGTACCGCCACGGCCAACGGGACATGCCGCGCGACTACATCAACCTGCCGGCCACCAGCAACCAGGCCAAGACCTACGGTGGAGCGTTGATGGTGGCCAGCATTCTGGCGAGCGTATTCCTGTGGGGCAAACTGCACAGCCCGTTCACGCTCATCTGTCTGGGCGCGATCATCTGGTTCGCCCTGCTCGGGGGTCTGGATGACTACCTCAAGGTGCGCCACGGCAACAGTCTGGCCGGACTGTCGGAATCCGCCAAGCTCGTTCTGCAATCGACCTTCGCCCTGGTCTTCGCCCTGGTATACGTGATCGAAGGCATTCTGCCGCTGCCGCCAGGCCTGGCCACCGAACTGTACGTTCCATTCCTGAAGACACCGGTGGCGGATCTGCAGTGGTTATACATACCCTTCGTGGTGTTTACCGTGGTGGCCATCGCCAACTCGGTCAACCTTGCCGACGGCCTTGACGGTCTGGCCGTGGTCCCGGTATCCTTCGTGATCGGGGTGTACGGGGTATTCGCCTATGTCTCGAGTCACGCCCGCATATCCGAGTTCCTCATTTTTCCCTTCGTACCGGGTGTCGGCGAGGTGGTCATCGTCTGCTCCATCGTGTTCGGCGCCTGCCTCGGTTTCCTCTGGTTCAACTGCTATCCGGCCAACGTCATCATGGGGGACACGGGATCCATGGCCCTGGGGGGCTTGCTGGGTACGGTAGCCGTGCTGGTCAAGCAGGAATTCCTGTTTCTGATCGTGGGCGGGGTCTTCGTCGGTGAAGCCGTCTCGTCGCTGGTTCAGGACAAGATCGGTGTGCGGTGGCTCGGGCGGCGTTTTTTCGAGCGGGCGCCATTCCACGATCATTACCGGATGCGTGGACTGGCGGATACCAAAATCGTGGTACGCGTCTGGATCGTGGCGGGCATACTGGCACTGTTCGGACTGGCCACGCTCAAGATACGCTGAGGGCGGTGCGCCTCAGACCAGGCTGAGTGCGAATATGCAGAGGAACAGCGTGGTGATTCCCAGGGTGACGCCGAACCAGGCGGGGATCCGGGTAGAGCCCTTGTCGCCGCATACGGCCTCCCTGTAACGGCGGTATTCACGCGCCATCAGGGTATACCCGGAGGCCATGACCACGAGCAGAACGGCTACCAGCAGCAGAGGATCAAGCGGGATATGGGGCAGCAGGCGGCTCATCAGGACGGCGTAGGAGCCCAAGTTGATGACGAGGGTGTATTCACGGGTCAGCACGCCGTATACCACCATACCCAGGCACAACGATCCCACGATCATGGAACTCATCAGCCGGCTGCCCGAAACCTCCACCACGAAGGATAACACCAGGGTCCCCACGATCAGGTGCAGCCACATCAGAGCGTATCCGTAGAAGAAGGGCGGGCGCTCGAGGCAAGCATGACCCAGAAGATATTGTGAGAACGCAGGTTTGGCGGGCACGAGGTTTCCGGACACCGAAGACGCTGTTCAGGCGATGGCCCAAGTAGGTGTATTGCCAACATAGGCTGCTGTTTCCTCTCTGTCAATCGGTTCGGACAGCCCCCTGCCCGGCCGCCGGCTGGCCGGCATAGCCGGGGCTCCGGTGGACGCTCAGGTCAGTCTGGTGGCCCGGATGGTCCGGGTGCTGCAGGCGGAGGCGCGCTGGCGGAAGCGGGCATACCGCAGGAGAAGGCGCGCTGATGGAAGCGAGCACACCGCAGGCGGAGGCGTATCGGTTTGTCACGATTTCCAATGATGCGTACGTTCTTATGGTTTCGAGTTCAACGCGGGACGCACGAAGCCGCACCGGTCGCGGATTCGTCCATCGCAGCGCACTGGCGTAGAGCCCGGTGAAGATCGATGATCCTCGTGGAAATGCTGCGGACGGCGGTGCACACACGGCGCTACCGGGCGGAGCGGTTTCTTCATTAGTCAAGGAGTGGCGACATGGCGGAAGTGCCGGAAACCCAGGCCAAGGACATGCAGGAAGGAGGCGGTATGGAGACAGACGCTGCCCGGACCGGGGAGTCCGGCAGGCAGCCGGATGACGCGGCTGAAGCGCCTGCGCAGGATATTCAACAGGACGCGGTAGAAGCCGGTGCCGGTGAGGCGGAAGCGGCAGCGGCAGCGGCTGATGTTCCCGGCGATACCGAGTCCTTCGCCGAGATGCTGGAGCAGGAGGGAGCCACGCGGCGTGATGTGTCGGTCGGTGAGAAGGTCAGCGGCGTGGTGATCAAGATCGAAGGCGAATATGCCTTCGTCGATTTTGGTGGGCGCAGTGAAGGGGTCATCCGCGTCGAGGAACTGAGCGGCCCGCAGGACGAGCTCGAATACAGTGTGGGCGATCCCCTGGAAGCATTCGTGGCCGCGGCGCAGGACGAGATCCGGCTGACGCGCCGGCTTACCAGCCAGGACGGGCAGACGGATATGCTCTATCAGGCCTTCAAGTCGGGCATACCCGTGCAGGGCCGGGTGGATGCCGTCAACAAGTGGGGCCTGGGCATCACCATCCAGGGCGGTATCCGCGGTTTCTGTCCCATCTCCCAGGTGGACACCCAGTACGTGGAGAATCCGGAAGAATACCGGGACCAGACCATGGACTTCCGGATCATCGAGTTTCGCAACCAGGGACGCAACATCGTGCTGTCGCGCCGGGCGTTACTGGAAGAGCAGCAAGTCAAGAAGGAACGTGACGTCCGCACCAGCATCACCCCCGGGACAGAGTTGGAAGGGACCGTGACCCGCCTGGAGGACTTCGGTGCTTTCGTGGACCTTGGCGGGGTGGAGGGGCTGGTGCATATTTCGGAAATCAGTCACAAACGAATCGGTCATCCCCAGGAAGTGCTCAAGACCGGAGACACGGTCAAGGTGTCGGTACTGCGCACCAAGAACCTGGGTAACCGGCGCAAGGAGCGGATTTCGCTGTCTATCCGCGCGCTGGCCAAAGATCCCTGGGATGCGGTCAAGAAGGATTTTCCGGCCGGGCAGGTGGTCGGCGGCACCGTGAGCGCACTGGAGGATTTTGGCGCTTTCGTCGAACTGGCGCCTGGCATCCGCGGTTTGCTTCACGTTTCGGAGATTTCGGACCGGCGCGTGGGACATCCCCGGGAAGAACTCGCTGTGGGGCAGGAGGTCAAGGTGGTGGTGATGGAAGTGGACTCCAGGCGGCGGCGCCTGCGCCTGTCCATGAAACAGGTCGAGTCCATGCAGTCGGCGGCCAATCTGCAGGAGTTCCAGCAGCGCCAGAAAAAGGAGGAAGAGGCTGAGGATACGGGCAGCGGTGCCATGATGGATGCGCTCCGGCGCGCCAATCTGATCGATTGATCCCATGCTGCGAGAGTTATTCGAATTCACTCGTCCTGGATATTACGGACCGTTCGGCGGCGCGTTCGTCCCTGAGATTCTGCATACCACGCTGCAAGAACTGCAGCAAGCGTTCACCTGCGCGCAACAGGATCCGGCCTTCTGGGAGGAGTACCTCCAGATCATGCGGTCCTATTCCTGTCGCCCCACTCCCATAACCTTCCTGGAGAATCTGAGCCGCGAGGTGGGAGGCGCCCGCATCTACCTGAAACGGGAGGATCTGAATCACACCGGCGCTCACAAGGCCAACAACGTGATGGGTCAGGGGTTGCTCGTACGGCGCATGGGCAAGCGCCGCGTCATCGCGGAGACCGGTGCCGGTCAGCATGGCGTGGCTACCGCCACCATGGCAGCGCGGTTGGGCCTTGCCTGTCGGATTTACATGGGAGCCGTGGATGTCGATCGCCAGCGACCCAATGTATTCTGGATGCAGCAGCTGGGCGCCGAAGTCATTCCCGTGGAGGCGGGCCAGGCCACCCTCAAGGATGCCTTGAACGAATGCCTGCGGGACTGGGCCGAATCCATGGCGGACACCCACTACGTCATCGGTACGGTCTGTGGACCGCACCCTTTTCCGCAGATCGTGGCTTATTTCCAGCAGATCATCGGCCAGGAAAGCCGGGAGCAGATGCTGGCACAGACTGGACAGCTACCCCGGAGTGTGTATGCCTGCGTGGGCGGCGGATCAAACGCCACGGGCATGTTCATGGGCTTTCTGGATGATCCCCAGGTGGAACTGGTCGGCGTGGAAGCCGGAGGACTGGGGTTGGCCAGCGGCGAACACGCTGCCCGCATTGCCGGCGGCGGGGGAACGGTCGGCGTTGCCCAGGGTTATAAGACGTTTTTCCTGCAGGATGAGGCAGGGCAGATGCGGCACACCCACTCGGTCTCGGCGGGGCTGGACTATATCGGTGTGAGCCCTATCCTGGCCCATCTGCATCAGATCGGCAGAGTCCGGTTCCAGGCGGCTACGGACGCCGAGGTCGTGGAGGCGTTGCGGCGGTTGATGCGCCGGGAGGGCATCATCGGCGCGCTGGAAAGCGTGCATGCGCTGGTGGGTGCATTGCGTGACGCCGGCTCCATGTCTCCGGAAGACACTATCCTGGTGAACCTGTCCGGACGCGGGGACAAGGATATCTTCACCATTGCGGAAGCCCTGGGAGACGCTGAATGGGTCGAATTCCTGCGCCGGAAGGTGGCTGACGCATGAACCTGGCCGCGCACATTCGCCAACGCCTGCATGACCGCCGCATCCTGCTGATGACGCACGTGATCGTGGGCTATCCGTCGCTGGAGATCAACTGGCAGATGCTGGACGCCATGGCGCAGGCCGATGTCGATCTGGTTGAGCTGCAGATGCCCTTTAGCGAACCCATCGCGGACGGCCCGGCTTTCGCACGGGCCTGCCAGCAGGCGCTGGAGAACCACACTACCCTGGAAAATTATTTCGAGCTGATGGACCGTTCGGCGGCGCGTTTTCCCATGGTGCACTTGATGATGGGGTACTACAACGTGGTGCTGCAGTATGGTCACGAGCCGTTCAGCGCACGCCTGGCCGCTGCCGGTGCCGCCGGCTGCATCATCCCGGATCTGCCGTTGGAGGAGTATGGAGAGTTGCTGGCCGCGTTGAACGAGCGGGAATTGCAAGCCGTTCAGCTCATGACTCCCACCAATACGCTTCGACGACTGGAGACCATCGGCAAAGCGGCTCAGGGCTTCGTCTATGCCGTGGCGCGTAAAGGGGTGACCGGCCGCAGAAGCGAGTTCAGTCCGGAAGTGTTCGAGTTCCTCTCCACCTGCCGGCGATATTCCGATCTGCCGTTGGGCGTAGGCTTCGGGCTGCAGTCCGAAGCCCATCTGCGCCAACTGCACGGGCATGCGGACATCGGGATCGTCGGTTCGGCCCTGCTCCACGCCTGGGAAAGCGGCGGGCTGGAGGGTTACCGCAAGCTGCTGTACCAGCTGGCGGCGGCGCGGTTCTGAGGGGGGCCCGCCCCTGCGCCCCTTCGTGCCGGCAAACGTTCCGGCGGTACGCGCCCCTCAACCCGGCACACGAGCCCCGGCCAGGCGGCGCCCGGCCACGCCATCCGGAAGCTGCGGGTCCGCTCCCGGCACCACCGGATCCACTCCCAGAGCCACCCACGGCCGCGCCATCCTTATTTGCCGCGCCAGGTCAGACAGCGGCATCGCTCTGGCGCAGGAAGCGTTCCAGGTATTCCCGGTAGTCACATTCCGGCAGCGCCTGGATGAGGCGCTGGAACTGCTGGCGGTCGATGAACCCCTGGTTGCAGGCGATTTCCTCCAGACAGGCGATCTTCAGTCCCTGCCGCTTCTCGATTGCCTCGATAAAGGCGTTGGCTTCCTGCAAGCTGGATGGTGTGCCTGTGTCCAGCCAGGCGGTTCCGCGGCCGAGTTGTTGAACCTGCAGCTCGCCGCGCTCCAGATATGCCCGGTTGACATCGGTTATTTCCAGTTCACCTCGCGCCGAGGGAGTCAGCGCCGAACACACATCGACCACGCGCCCGTCGTACAGGTACAGACCGGGCACTGCGTAGTTCGATTTCGGGCGTTGCGGTTTTTCCTCTATGTCGACGGCGCGGCCTGTCCGATCGAATTCGATGACGCCGAAATCCTGCGGATTGCTGACGTAATACGCGAATATGCAGCCCCCGCTGTGAAAATCCCGCACCGTGCGGGCAAAGCCGCCTTCCCCGTAGAAGTAGTCCCCGTAGAAAATATTGTCTCCCAGTATCAACGTCACCGGCTGGTTGTCGACAAAGTCGGCGGCCAGTAAAAAGGCCTGGGCGATGCCAGCCGGGTGCGGTTGCTCGATGTAGGTGAACTGCAGGCCCAGGCCCTGACCATTCCCCAGGAAGTCCTCGATCACCGGCAGGTCCTTGGGCGTGGAGATGATACAGATTTCCTTGATACCTCCCAGCATCAGGGTCGACAGGGCATAGCTGATCATCGGTTTGTCGTACACGGGCAGCAGCTGCTTGCACACGATCCGCGTCAGGGGGTACAGTCGCGATCCGGTACCACCGGCCAGGACGATTCCTTTCATGGATGCTCCTCCTCTGGGCGTGTCGGATGTGCGCCTCATCGCATTGCGGATGCGCGAATGGGGCTTCAGTTGACGACGTTCGTGGGTGTGCCGTGCAGAAAAGCGCGAATATTGGCTACCGTGGATTCCATGAGACGCCGGCGCGCCGACAGCGTGGCCCAGGCCATGTGAGGCGTGAGCAGCAGGTTGGGCGCATCGAGCAGCGGACTGTCCGCGGGCAGCGGTTCCGTGGACACCACATCCAGGGCCGCTGCCGCCGGCGTTCCGGCATGCAGGGCGGCGGCCAGGTCTTCTTCGTCGACCAGCGCTCCGCGCGCCGTGTTGATCAGAATGGAGCCGGTTTTCATCCGTTGCAGCATGGTGCGGTCGACGAATCCCACATTGTCCGGCGTCTGTGGACAGTGCAGGGAAACCACATCAGCCCGGGCGAACAGGTCCTCGCAGGGGCTCCAGGCGAAGGGTTCGTACTGGGGAGGCGATGGCGTTGACAGGTCATGGGCGAGCACCGACATGCCGAAGGCATGGGCCAGCTCCCCGACCCGTCGGCCGATGCGCCCGAATCCGACGATGCCCATGGTCAGTCCGGCCAGTTCGATGAGGTGTGTTTCCCAGAAAGAAAAGTCGCCTGCAGCCTGCCAGCGGCCGGCCCGGACAGCGGCGTCATGGTGCGCCACATGGTGACAGTGGCCCAGCAACAACGCGAAAACGAACTGCGCCACGGAGTCCGTACCGTACACGGGAACGTTGCTCACCGGTATGCCGCGTTGCCGTGCCGCCTGCACGTCCACGATGTTATAGCCGGTTGCGGTGACTGCGATGAACCGGAGTTGGGGCAGGGCGGCCAGCTCCCGGGCGGATATGGGGGTCTTGTTGGTCACCACGATCGGCGCATTCCGCGCTCTGTCGATGACGGCCTCGTCCGGAGTGCGGTCGTAGATTTTCAGGTCACCCAGAGCCTCGACTCCGTCCCAGGGATTGTCGCCAGGATTCAGCGTGTACCCGTCCAGCACGACGATCTGCATGAGGACTCCTTGCTGACGATGGGGAGGTATGCACCGTATGGATCGATCACATCAGACCAACCATACAAGAAAGGCGCGCGACCACGCCCTCGCAATATGGCGCTTACCGGCACCGTATGCCGGCCTCGACCCGCGCTGCGGCAGATCGATGCGGATTCGTTGTGCACGCTTGACGAAATGGCGGCGACGCGGTCGAACGTGTCGTGCCGACTTGACCTCTTGGTGCCGGTTGATCTCTTGTGCCGGCCTGAGCTTGTGATGATATTTGGACAACCGCCAAAGGCATACGTCCTTGGCGGCTGGTCCTGGAGATTGCATACTGCCGGATGAACGGGCGAGGTCCGCAACAGCAGGGGAGAGCCATGGTAAGAACCACAGGCATGCCCAGAGTGCTGGGAGTGATCCTCGGAGGAGGACAGGGCGCGCGGTTGTTCCCATTGACCCAGTTTCGTTCCAAACCGGCGGTGCCTATCGGTGACAAGTACCGCCTTATCGACGTTCCGATCAGCAATTGCCTGCACTCGGGCGTCAACAGGATATTTGTGCTCACCCAGTTCAACTCGGCATCGCTGCACCGGCATATCAGCAAGACGTACCGCTTCGACATGTTCAACGACGGTTACGTGGAGATTCTGGCGGCGGAGCAGACTCAGGAAAACGCGAACTGGTACCAGGGCACGGCGGATGCGGTCCGGAAGCAACTGCGGCATATCATGTCCCGGCGAACGGACCTGCTGCTGATTCTGGCCGGTGATCATCTGTATCATATGGACTACCGGCCTTTTCTGGCCTTGCATCAGGAGCGCGGCGCCGATGTCACCATCGCCGTGAAACCGGTCAACCGGCAACAGGCTACCAGCCTGGGTATCCTCAAGGTCAACGCCGAAGGCAGGATTACCGCTTTCCACGAGAAGCCGCAAAGCGATGCCGAACTGGATGCGTTGCGGTTACCCGCGCCGCTGGGAGATGATCCAGAGAAGATGTATCTGGCGTCCATGGGGATCTATGTCTTCGATCCGCAGGTGCTGGTCAGCATGTTGATGGGAGTACAGGAAGACGACTTCGGGCGCCATATCATACCGGCGGCCATCAGCAAGTTGGGCGTGTATGCCTACCCCTTCCAGGGATACTGGGAGGACATCGGTACTATCCGGGCTTTCTACGATGCCATGCTGGCCCTGACGGAATCACAGCCTCTGTTCGATTTCTACGACGACGAGATGCCGATCTACACCCATCCCAATTTCCTGGCCGGAGCCCGGCTCAAGCGTTGCCATGTGGAGCAGGCCATCATGGCGGAAGGGTGCAACATCGAGGACGCGGATATACGCCGGTCGATCATCGGCATACGCACCTGCATCGGTGCCGGCACGCGCATTCACAACACCGTGATGATGGGAGCGGATTACTACGAGACCGATGAAGATCGTGAGCGGAATGCCGTACAGGGCATTCCCCATGTCGGTATCGGCCGTAACTGTTTGATCGAAGGCGCCATCATCGACAAGAACGCGCGCCTGGGAGATGGCGTGATGATTCGCAACAACCAGAACGTCACCGAAGCCGAAGGCGATCAGCATTTCGTCCGGGACGGTATCATCATCATACCCAAAAACGCCACCATCGAAGCCGGCCGGAGCATATGAGCCGGATCTGCCCGGGATCGGGACCGCGGGCATGACACAGGCGGGTGGCGGTGGTCTGCATCCCAGCGCCGTAACGGTCCGTCAACTGACTTCCGCGGCGGCCGGTATGGAATCCATGGCACCGGGGCGGCACACGCAGAGAGCCGCCGCCCTGACGGCTCGGGCCGCTGCGTCGGCCGGCGCCATACCGCCGGCTATGGCGGCCAGGTAATATCCGATAAAGGTATCGCCCGCTCCGGTCGTGTCCGTCGCGGCCACGGAGACAGCGGGCAGGGCGAACGCTCCGGCGCGGCCACGGTAGGCCATTCCTGCCGTTCCCAGGGTCAGAACGCAGTCCAGGTTCGGCCAGCTGGAAGCCATCTGCTCAAGCTGGCGGGGAACGTCGTCCACGCCGGTCAGTGCGGTTGCTTCCGTCTGGTTCAGGATGATGGTGTCCACAAGGTGCAGCGGCAGATCGCGAACCCACGGAGCCGCGGGTGCCGGGTTGTACACGACCCTGAGTCCGCTTTGCGAACCTTCATTGATCAGATCGTATATGCCGTTTATTTCATTCTGCAACAGCAGGATATCTCCTGGTTGAAAATGCCCGAGCACGGACCGGACGGTGTCCATGTCCTGGTGCTCGTTGGCCCCGGCGAAAATCACGATGCTGTTCTGCCCGTGTGGGTCGACCTGGATCGATGCGTGTCCGGTGGGTTCGTCGTGAACGGCGACATGGCGAACATCGACGCCCAGACCGGCCAGTTTATCGACGACCCATGCACCTTCCGGGCCCACGCGGCCGGCGTGGTACACGACAGCACCGGCCAGCGCCAATGCCGCGGACTGGTTAGCGCCCTTACCACCGGCGAAAACCTGGTAGGATCGTGCTGCCAGGGTTTCGCCTGCCCGGCTGATGTGGTCGACGCTGTACACGTGGTCGACGTTGATGGAGCCGTAATTCAGGATTTTCATGTCAATCTCGCCTGCATGATGCGCCGCGTCATGGAACCTGTCGACATGGTGGGATGCTGGCGACACGGTCCGCCCGGGGCAACCGGTTGCAGCGTAATACCCCGCCAGTGTGCCAGGATGCGGTCGGCATGGGCCCAGGAAGAAACTAGAATAAACACGAACCTGCCCGGATTCAAACGCCTGCTGTCGGCTCAGGATCGATTGTCAGTCATTCGCAGCGACAAGCCGGCAAGATCACCGGTCGGCCGGTATCGGGATCGCCAGGGACTGCGGTAAGGTGGAAACGCGTCGCGCGGCGTTGAGTTGGCCGTCTCGATGCGTACATTGACGCTGGCAGGCTTTCGGCCTATATTGGGTCACCCGGAAGGAGACCAGTTCATGCGCATCGCCACCCCCATCGCAGCGTCCGCGGCCGGCACGGCAGGCCTCTATTACGCTTATTACTTTATCCGCTGCCATAAAGGGGTGCATCGTCGCTGAAGAGCAACCTGTACGAATCGACGTAAACCCCTGACTGAGGTCAGGGGTTTTTTTTTGTCCAGTTCACAGACAGAGAGAGAGGCCAACCATGCAGCAAACCAGTGATATTCGCGTCAGGGAGCTGGTGCCGCTGGTATCACCCAGCTCCATGAAACAAGCACTGCCGCTCACCGAAACGGCAGCGTCCACGGTGGTGACCGGGCGGGACGCGGTCCAGCGCATCCTGACCGGGAAAGACCGGCGGTTGCTGGCGGTAGTCGGACCCTGCTCCATCCACGACCCTGACGCGGCGCTGGAGTACGCCGAACGGCTGCTGGCGATCCGGGATGAGGTGGCCGACCGGTTGCTGCTGGTCATGCGGGTGTACTTCGAAAAACCGCGTACCACCGTGGGCTGGAAGGGGTTGATCTACGATCCGCGCCTGGATGGTTCCGAGGATCTGCCGGCCGGATTACAGCTGGCCCGGCATCTGTTGATGCGCATCAACGACATGGGCATGCCCGTGGGTACGGAGATGCTGGATACCATCACGCCGCAGTATACCTCGGACCTGATCACCTGGGCATCGATCGGAGCGCGCACCACGGAATCCCAGACCCATCGTGAGATGGCCAGCGGTCTGTCCATGCCGGTCGGATTTAAGAACAGTACGGATGGCAACCTGCAGGTCGCTCTGGATGCGATGAAATCGGCTTGTCACCCGCATACTTTCCTGGGGATCGACCAGCATGGACGTACCTGCATGGTACGCACCAACGGTAATCCCTATGGGCACCTTGTACTGCGCGGCGGCAGCGACGGTCCCAACTACTATCCGGAGAGCATCGAGGCAGCCACGGCGCGTCTGCGTGCGGCGGAGCTCAGCCCGCGGCTGCTGGTGGATTGCAGCCACGCCAACTCTGGGAAGCAGCATCAACGTCAGGCGCGCGTAGTGCAGGCCGTAGTTCAGCAGAAAGCGGCGGGCGAGGATGCCATCATCGGGGTCATGTTGGAGAGCAACCTCAACGAAGGCCGGCAGGACATCCCGGCAGACCCGGATCTGCTGCGATACGGGGTCTCCGTGACCGACGGCTGCATCGGCTGGGATGAGACCGCCCGTTTGCTGCGAGCGGGCCGGGATGGGCTCGGTGGACGCTGACGCAGAGAGTGGGACGGTTATCCACGGGCCGCAATGAGGCGGTCGACTTCCTCGGTCAGGCGTTGCAGAACGGCATCATAGGAAAACCGGCCGATGGTCTCCCGGCCGCGTTTGAGGTTGACGAAGGAAGGACCGCACCACAGGCCGATATCGGCTTCGTCGGTCTCTCCCGGACCGTTTACCCGGCAGCCCATCACGGCGATGGTGATGCGGTGTGCACGGGCGTACCGGGTTGCTGATCGCACCTTGTGCGCCAGCTCGACGAAGGCCTCGTTCTCCACCCGCGAACAGGACGGGCAGGAGATGATCTCCAGCCCTTGTTGGCGATATTGAGTTTCGGCCAGGAAGTTACCGGCGGCTATGTCCGCCAGTATTTTCCGGCCGGCGTGGATTTCCTCGGCCTTGTCGGCGAACGGCAGGGTCAGCGACACCCGGATGGTGTCACCGATACCCTGCGGTATCAACTGTTCGAAGGCGATGCGGGTCTTGATGATGCCGTCGGGCGGCATGCCCGCTTCCGTGACCCCCAGATGGAGGGGCACCTCCGGACGCTGTGCGGCAAACCGGCGGTTGGCCTCCACGACCAGATAGGGATCGGAGTCCTTCAGTGACACGCAGTACTGGGTGAAGCCCAGGTCGTCGAGCAGACTGCAGTGTTCCCATGCCGAGGCGAGCATGGGGCCCAGCGAGTCGTCGGCGGGGAAAGAAGACCGCAGCCGGGGATCCACCGATCCACAGTTGACGCCCACGCGCAGGGCACAGCCGTGATGCGCGGCCTGCCCGGCGATGAAAGCGACCTTGTCGCGGACCGGCTGATCCGGCTGGTGATGATGCAGGTGGCCGGGGTTGTACCGCACCTTGTGCACAAACGGGGCAACCTCCCGGATGAGCCGGTAATTCTCCTGAAGGTCGACGCTCAGGGCAACCCGGACGTGGGGTGCAATCCGGGCCAGCGCGGAGACATCCTGCTGGTTATCCACGGCGATGCGGATCACATCCGCCCCGGCATCTTCCAGGATCCGCAATTGGCGCGTGGTGGCCTCGACGTCCTGGGTCCGGGTGGCGGTCATGCTCTGAACCGCTATCGGCAAACCTTCGCCGATAGATACGGGACCGAGGCAAACGCGTCGCGTGGGGTAGCGTTTGGGCGGATGCATCAGTCTGCCGGTTCCGGGAACCAGTGACCGAGTTTCTGCCTGATGGCCTGCGCCTGGGCCACGCTGGAAATCTCGAACTTACTACGCTGGAGATATTTGCCTTCCCGTTTCTGGTACCGGCGGATGGAGACCTTCTGGGGGCCGTAATCCCCGGTTTTACGGTCGATGTCCTGGTATAGGAACATGATGGTGGTCCAGGATCCCTTGCTGAGGACTTCCTTGGCCACCTCCTTACGCAGAATCCTGCCGTCTTCTTCGTAGTGCACGGTCAATTCGTCGATGGTCTCGGCCATGGCCAGCTATTCCCGTCTTTCTGCGTGAACGGCAGCATAAGCATAACAGGCACGCAAACCGTTTGGCTGCCCGTCAGGCATATCCACTGCCAGCGAGGGCATTCGAGCCTGATATGGGTCGGGCTGGTCCGACCTTCTGCGCGTAATCCGAAACGATGCACGGTTGCCACCAGCGATTCGGCAAGACCGGCACTGCACAACAACCGATTGCGGTAACTCCCTGTTTTCAATTAACGAAAAACGGTGCTTCTGACAGGATGTCAAGACACCTGTCACGCCGGACCGACAGGCGGTTCACGGTACAGGTACGGGGACAACCGGCCGGCCGCCACCGGCGGCAGGCAAGGCGGTCTCGTCAGGACAAACCAGAACCGGCCGCGTGCCCATGGACCTTGGTCCGTCGGGCAAGGTGGACAGATGTCGATCGGCGCTACGCCATCCGAACGGTCCTGGCGAGATGGGCAGACCTGTCGTGCGGTATGTTGGGGATCATGTGGTGACAAAATGGACGCGCAGAGTGCGCCAATGTGGCGTTGATCCGGTGCTCAGGTGGCCATAGTGGCTGTCATTCCAGGCATCATGGGACGGATCGGTATCGAACCGACCATTTACGGGTCAGGCATCGATTTTGCATACATATACCAGGTAGCGACCGGAGCGGCACAAGCAGGGCCTGATCACTGTTGAGTGGCGTGAACGGGCTCCGCCGCCTTCATGCCGTTGACCTCCGGCCATCTTTCCAACCCATCATATCGAGGATAACGGGACATGGCAGCAAAGCAGTTGTCCTATGGCAGCGAGGCGCGCACGCGCATTCTTCGGGGCGTCGACAAACTGGCGGACGCGGTTCGGGTCACGCTGGGTCCCAAGGGGCGTAACGTGATTCTGGACAAGAGTTTCGGTTCGCCCACGGTGACCAAGGACGGGGTCACGGTAGCCAAGGAGATCGAGCTCAAGGATCGGATGGAGAACATGGGCGCCCAGATGGTCAAGGAAGTGGCGTCGAAAACCTCGGATGTGGCCGGTGACGGCACCACCACGGCCACCGTGTTCGCCCAGACCATCTTCCGTCAGGGGCTGAAGAGCGTGACCTCGGGGGCCAACCCCATGGATCTGAAGCGCGGCATCG